>JAEEPT010000095.1 GCA_016284895.1 Prevotella sp.
GCTAATTCTTGACAAATAAAGGGTGTAAAACTTGAATTACATTATCTGATGAACAGCAGCTCGCGATACTTGGGCAAAGTCCAAAGACCGTCTTCAACAATCATTTCAAGATGGTCGGCCTCTTTGCGAATGAGTTCCATGTGAGGACAAACCGTATCGTGATAGCTGATAGCCCGTTCGTGAATGTCGCTTATCTTGTTGGCTATTCTTCGCGCATCTGTCAGCTCTTCCACCAATTGCTCTATGCGTTCGGTTCGTTCAGCAATCTCTTCAATCAGCTTCATGTTTCGGGCCGAAAGGCGGTTGGCCTTTTCTTCGGAGAAGACGCTCTTCATGCCCTGCACGTTCTTGATGAGCTGGCTCTGATAGTGAGTAGAGACGGGGATGATGTGGTTCATGGCTAAGTCGCCCAGCACGCGAGCCTCTATCTGAACGGTCTTCACATACATTTCCCACTTCACCTCATTGCGTGCTTCCAGCTCCTTGCGGTTCATCACCTTCGTCTGCTCAAACATCTTGATTGAAGCTTCGTCAAGATAGTGCTCGAAGATGACGGGACACGACTTCTCAACGTCAAGTCCGCGTCGTTCGGCTTCTTTCACCCATTCATCGCTGTAGCCGTTGCCGTCGAAGCGGATGGGCTTACAGGTCTTGATGTCCTCACGAAGCACATCTATAAGTGCGTGGAACGTAGCGGTGTGTCCTGTACCGTCGGAGAATTCCAGTCGAGTAGAGTATTCGGCAATCTTCTCGTCAACACGTCTCTTGAAGTTGGTAAGTGCTTCAGCCATAGCGGCATTGAGCGCAATCATCGCGGAGGCACAGTTGACACTTGAGCCTGGAGCGCGGAACTCAAAGCGGTTTCCGGTGAAGGCAAAAGGCGAGGTGCGGTTGCGGTCGGTGTTATCAACGATGAGGTCGGGAATCTGCGGAATGTCAATCTCCATACCCTGCTTGCCTTTCAGATTGAACAGCTCATTAGTGTCTGCCTTCTCAATATGGTCGAGCAGTTCGGTGAGTTGCGTGCCAAGAAACGAAGAGATGATAGAAGGCGGTGCCTCGTTGCCTCCCAGTCGATGTGCATTTGTGGCACTCATGATGGAGGCTTTCAGCAGCCCATTGTGGTGATATACTGCCATCAGTGTTTCCACGATGAACGTGATGAATCTCAGATTCTCTTCAGGAGTAGTGCCGGGGGCATGCAGCAAGATGCCGGTATCTGTTGAAAGGCTCCAGTTATTGTGCTTGCCGCTGCCGTTAATACCGTCGAAGGGCTTCTCGTGCAGCAACACGCGGAATCCGTGTTTGCGAGCCACCTTCTTCATGAGTGACATGAGCAGCATGTTGTGATCTACTGCCAGGTTGCACTCTTCGAAGATAGGAGCCAGCTCAAACTGATTCGGTGCCACCTCATTGTGGCGTGTCTTGCAAGGAATAGCTAATTCAAGTGCCTGTATCTCAAGATCCTTCATGAAAGCCTGCACCCGATCGGGAATCGTGCCGAAGTAGTGGTCATCCATCTGCTGGTTCTTGGCACTCTCGTGTCCCATCAGCGTGCGCCCCGTCAGCATCAGGTCGGGACGGGCAGAGTAGAGCCCTTCGTCAACCAAGAAGTATTCCTGCTCCCATCCAAGATTCACCTGCACCTTCTGCACATCGTCATAGAAGTACTGACACACATCTTTGGCAGCCTTTCCTACGGAGTGAAGCGCACGCAGCAGAGGAGCTTTATAATCTAATGCTTCGCCGGTATAAGCAATAAATATGGTGGGAATGCAAAGCGTATCGTCAATAATGAAAACTGGAGAGGTAGGGTCCCAGGCGGAATAGCCGCGAGCTTCAAAAGTATTGCGGATGCCGCCATTAGGGAAGCTTGAAGCATCGGGCTCTTGCTGCACCAGCAGTTTGCCACTGAAGTTCTCCATCATTCCGCCCTTACCGTCATGCTCTACGAAGGCATCGTGCTTTTCGGCAGTTCCCTCGGTGAGCGGCTGGAACCAGTGGGTATAGTGAGTGGCCCCCATCTCGGTGGCCCACTGCTTCATGCCGTCGGCTACGGCATCGGCAATAGAGCGGTCGAGCCGGGCACCATTGTCTATCACATCAATCAGCTTGTCGTAAATGTCTTTTGGCAGATACTTATACATTTTCTCTCGATTGAAAACATACTTGCCAAAATACTCTGATGGCCGCTCGCTTGGGGCCTCAACGTCAAGTGCTCTTTTCTTGAAAGCCTCTTCTACTACCTGAAATCTTAAGTTGTTTGCCATTGTTTGCGTTTTGTTGCGTGCAAAATTACGAGTATTTCTTCAATCTGCAAAAGGTTTCTATCGAATTTGTAAAAAATAAGTATGAAATGATGTGTATATCACAGAAAAAACTTATCTTTGCCATTGACATGTATATACTAAGATACATTCATAATATTACGTACAAAAACTAATGAAAATGAGATTACCTAAAACTTATTTATCCTGGGTCTTACGGATGCCAGAAAATATTGAAGAATTGGTTCGAAAGGAAACTGATAGTGAAGAATACTTTCAGGATACAATGAGATATGTTCGGAAAACTATCGTAGAGCGCCTTGAATATTTTCCTTTTGAAGAGAAACAAGTCTTTGACGGTAGCAAGTGGAAACAAATTCCTTGCAGTTTTGATAGCTTTGATGGAAAGGATATTCATCTGTATGTGTTTGTAGATCAGGCAGATCACTCTTTCCAACGTTATGAGGCAACTATCCGTATGGGACAGAAAATCGTTATGCCCTATACTGTCTGGTTGCTCGATTCTCGATTCGACCCGTTGACGCTTCGTCTCGAACTGGAATGGCCTGAGCAAGAATCATATGCTTATACGCTTCTGGAACAAGCCCATCGTATTGTTGAAGAACGTGACTGGGCGCAGTTTGTGTTAGAGCAATGTCAGGAGGTGGCAAAAGGGGTAGGCTCTTATTGCATGGAACATCCTGGTATTCTTGTTGTAGAACTTGGTCGTAATTATCAGCCAGCTGAGGAACTTTATAAGAAGTATGAGGTGTCAGACTTTATTAGCCATTTTGTAAGTGAGCTTAAGGAAGCTTCCGATCAGTTTGCAGATGTGACATCTATTAAAGTTCGAGCCGAGGTATACTTCGAGTCAGAACCCACCGAATGGGAGCATATCGCTTATGGCATCAGCTATAGCGACTACCAAAAGCGTACTCGCTTAGGCTACGAGAAATTAGAATATGACGTTATTCCTCGTGTTTAGCACAAATATCTTTGACTGATATCGGCATACTTGTCTATCCGGCGATCGCGCAGGAAAGGCCACCAGCGGCGCACCTGTTCGGCTCGATGCATATCGACTGATACAATGATGCTCTCTTCCTCATCGGTAGAGGCTTCGTAGAAAACCTCGCCTTGCGGTCCGCATACGAAAGAAGTGCCCCAGAACTGAATGCCGTTGGTTTGCTGACTCGGGTCGGGTTCGTGTCCCACGCGGTTGACTGCTACTACAGGCAATCCGTTAGCTACCGCATGGCCGCGCATCACTGTTTGCCAAGCCAGTCGCTGTCGCTCTTGCTCCTCGGGCGAGTCGCTGCTCTCATAGCCGATGGCAGTAGGATAGATCAGTATCTCTGCACCCGCTAAAGCCATTAGTCGTGCAGCTTCGGGATACCATTGGTCCCAGCAGACGAGCACTCCTAATCTGCCGACAGATGTCTGAATGGGCTTGAATCCCAAATCGCCAGGAGTGAAGTAGAACTTCTCGTAGTAGGCAGGATCGTCGGGAATGTGCATCTTGCGATACTTGCCGGCAATGCTTCCATCTCGTTCGAACACAACTGCGGTGTTGTGATAGAGTCCGGGAGCGCGGCGCTCAAAAAGCGAGGTGACCAGCACGATGCCCAGTTCCTTTGCTATCTCTCCGTAGAACTTAGTCGAGGGGCCGGGTATGGGTTCAGCTAAATCAAAGTTATCTACACTTTCCACCTGACAGAAGTAGAGCGAGTTGTGCAACTCTTGCAGAACCACGAGCTCTGCACCGCGACGTGCCAAGTCTCTGATACCTTCAGCCAGACGGCTCATGTTGTTGATGGTGCTTGCAACATTATGCTGTTGCAGAAAGCCTATGTTCAATTCTTTCATTTACTTTTGTTGTGTCTGTTTGAGTACGCCTTCGGGGAATTGCATTGTGCAGCAGTGCAGGGAGCCGTGTTGTCTGATGACTGTGCGACAATCGATGCCTATAATCTCGCGATCGGGAAACACTTCGCCAATCAGACGAAGAGCCTCAGCATCGTTGTCGGGTTGGTTGTAAGTGGGGCAGAGCACGGCATCATTCATGATGAGGAAGTTGGCGTATGTGGCAGGCAGACGTTCGTGGTCTCCATCATAGATGGGGCGGGGCATCGGTAGCTTCACCAGCTTGTACGGCCTGTTCTCCAAAGTCCTGAAACTGCGCAGCTGCTCTTCCATCAGCCGTAGCTCCTCATATTGTTCATCGGCAGGATTGTCACAGCCCACGTAGATGAGTGTATCGTTAGGAGCAATGCGCACGAGTGTGTCGATATGTCCGTCGGTATCGTCGCCCGTCAGTTGTCCGTGATCTATCCAGACGATGCGTTCTGCATACAGATATTCTTTAAGCCTGTCTTCAATCTTTTCTTTAGTCAAGGGCTGATTGCGGTGAGGTGCCATCAGACAGCATGTGGTGGTAAAGATTGTGCCGCGTCCGTCGCTCTCAATGCTTCCCCCTTCAAGCACGAAGTCAAGATGATTGACGTAATTACCATAAAAACGATCCTCATTAAACAGGCGGTTGTTCAATGCATTATCCAAGCGGGAGGGAAATTTCTCACCCCAGCCGTTAAACTTGAAATCAAGTAGTAGGGGAGGTTCCCCGTTGTCAGATATTAATGTGATGAACCCATGATCGCGCGCCCAAGTGTCATTAGATGGCGGTCCGACAATGAGCAGCGCTTCTCGCTTCTGAATCTCTTCAGCCATTTCGCCATAGGTCTTCTGAATCTTGTTCAGCATCGGAGCCCAGTCAGTATCGCTGTGGGGCCACGTCAGCTGTATGCCGCTTTGCGGTTCCCATTCGGCGGGCATTCGGTAATGTACGTTTCGAAACATGGTGCAAAATTACGAAAAAGCAAGTTAAACGCCAAAAATATCATCCTCTTTCCATATATTATTCATATTATTTTCCTAACTTTGCAGGCAGAAAGATATGTGTTAATCATGTTGTTAGAACTGAACGAAGTACTGATAGAGGGCATGCACCGCACGCTTTCGTTGATGGCTAAGGCTGGGGAACTGACCTGTCTGACAGGTGGGACAGCAGCGCAGCACACACGTTGGTTATTGGCTATGCAGGGCTTCGAGACAGTCACAAATGGTTATATCAGCATCGATGGTGAGCCCTTGACTCCCCATTCGTCGCCAGCATTTCGGAAACTTATGGCCTATGCTCCTGCCCGGCTGTGCACCCAAGGTGAGGTGACAGTTTATGAACCTCCTTCTGTTCAGGATGTGTTTAGTTTGAAGGCCAACCGTGACTTGCCCATCTCGAATGGTATTTTGGGCGAAGAAATGCGTCGTGTGGGAGGCGATCAGACAGATTCGCGCGTGCAATTGATTGCTGTTGCAGCACTGCTTAACAAGTCAATTCTAATGGTTGACGATCCTCCAATACAGGCAGTCGATTACTTGATAAAATGGGCTAGGCAGGGCCGAATTGTAGTAGCGGCTAGTAATAATGAGGAACTGTTGAAACAGGCCGATGTAATTGTAGAATTGTAATTTACCGATATGCAGATTTCAGATATTTCGCTTTGGGGAATCCTGGCAACCGTCATGCTCTTGCTTGTGATTTTAGCTCTGTTCTCTATAGTAGATCGTAAGTTGGTGACTCGTATGTCGCGCGTTTCGGTTTACTTTATCCTGAGTCTTGTTTTTGTGGCAGCCCTGATGTGGGGCATACTGAAGTTGAACCTGTGGTGGGTTGATATGATTTGGGCTGTCCTTTTGATATTCTCAGTAGCCTATTTCTCCCTTCGCAAGGCTCATCTCCCTCTTCGACCTTTTCTCCTTCCACTTTCCTTGTCTTTGTTTTTAGGTTCGGGGCTTGAACTTGGCATCATAAGTGTTCTTACACAGTTGCCTCGTCATATCGTCATACTTTCGGTTCTTTCATTCTTTGCTGTCCAGACCCTATCTTCGATGTCATCGTCATTGAAAACTTATATGTCGAGCCTCCGTCACACGCAGGAGCATTGCCAATATCTTCTGGCCAATGGTGCCACACATGTTGAAGCTATACTCCCCAGCGTACGACGCTCGATGAGGGCATCCGTTATGGTGCATCTTCGTTCTATGACTGGTCCGCTTGTATTGGCTCCACCAATGTTATTTATAGGATTGCTAATGGGTGGAGTTTCAGCATTGTCTGCAGCAGTTATCGTAATAGTATTAATGCTGGTAGGGTTGTCTGTGAGCGTATTGGCAAGCCTACTCACTATCATCTTGGTTGATCGCTCTTTGTTCGATGCTTCTGGCCGCTTCCTTTATTGAACATGCAAATAGAACCGATTGCCTTTTTCCATTCACCTTTAACGTCTAAATTCGGCCTGCCTCGTCAGGGCGGGTTGGCAATGTCTTTACAGGGACGAATCGTCTTCGAGCCTGCTTATCGGCATGCTGAAGCTGTTCGAGGTTTGGAAGCGTTCAGCCATTTATGGTTGATATGGGGATTCTCAGCCAATCGCCACGATGCTGTGGGACTTACCGTCCGTCCTCCGCGACTGGGGGGAAACGAGAGGGTAGGGGTGTTTGCCTCGCGTTCACCCTTTCGTCCGAATGGGCTTGGTCTTACGTGCGTACATATTGTTAATATAGAACAGCTCCCGCAGTTGGGGCCTGTTATTAATGTTCAGGGTGCTGACTTGATGGACGGAACCCCTATTTATGATGTAAAGCCCTACGTGCGCTATGCTGACAGTCATCCTGATGCGAAGAGCGGTTTCGTTGACAATAATGAATGGAATAATCTTGAAGTTGAGATTCCTCAAGAGGTGGCCTCCTGTTTCTCCGAAGAAGAGCTTCAGGGGTTGCGCGAGGTGCTGTCGCTTGATCCTCGCCCGCAGTATCACAACGAGGCCTCACGTATTTACGGGATGCCTTATGCTGGCAGAGACATTCGATTTAGAGTGGCTGATGGTAAGGTCTGGGTTATTGGTCAGACTCCTCTTCGAAGGTGATGACAACATGAGGGAATCCCATGTTCGTCATTAGATTCCTCATTTGAGATTCTCCGTAATCCTTAGCATTCTGATAGTTTTCTGCGGTAAGAGCGTGCTCCTTCATCAGTCGTTGGGCTTTCTTGTACATGATTTCACGATCGGCAGGTTTCCATTTGCCTGTCTCATGAAAAGAGCGCGTATTTGCTTCGTCAATGAAAGAATCGTCTAAAAGTTTGATGGGAGGCAAAGTTATGAATAATGTATCATTTTGAATGAATACATCTTTTTCGTTTAGCTCCTGTAGGTTGATGCCTAAACGAAGCGTTCCTCTATATATTCTTGCAAGGTGGTCGTCGGAGAAGATGCCTTTTCTGGTGGTGTCAACTAACGCTTCTTCATTAATGGACAGAAATTCCCATTGACCTATTTCCTTGATGGCACTAATCTGCTCTGGAGTGATGTCAATCTTGTTGTCTTCAATATGAGCGCTGAACAACGTGACGCTTTTCATGGAATGCCACAATACAACGCATACGATGATGAGGAGCAATACGCAAATGACGTATATCTTGACTGAACGTTTGAATATCATTGTCCGGAAGTGCTAAGTTTTACAAGTGTTGAAAGTGATTCTGCTGTGAAGTCGTCGGAGAAAGTAATTGTTATGTTTTCCTCTTGGAAACCTAACTGCTTAACCAGAGGAATAAGCAAACGGGCGGCATTCTTACGAGCTTGTTCTGCTATGCCATAGTTAGGAATTTGCTTGATGATTGCTTCGCATCCCTGACGCTCCAGTTCGGTAATTTCCCTATCGCTGAAGTGGGCTCTTGTGAGTGCAACATATTCTCTCACATTGGATTGGTCAATCTTCGTTGAAGTCAACATTACTTGGGGATTCGGCAATGTTATGACAAGTTCAGCACCATTGCGTGTAAAGTTTTCTTTCGTCAGCAGTTCCATGTCGATATAGCCTTTCAACGTTGCATCTATTGGGAAGGCTATTTTCCTGTATCCTACTGGAAGGTTGAAGTTATAGTTTTGATTAAACACTTTACCTTTCACATTGACTAAGTCATCGTAGGTCACAATTTTGTGAATATGAAATTCGGTAGTGTAGAGCCGAGAGCACTTCTGTGCCTTCAGAAGAATTGACTGTATGGTGTCTATGGGCTCTTCTTTATTCAATGACGCTTCTTTCCTGTCTCCGCAACTACTCAACAGAGACACACATAGTAAGAAATGAAGGATATAACCGTTCCAGTTCATGTTGGAATATGTATATTAACCATGCAAAAATACGAAAAAAAGTGAGATCGTAAATAAAAATGGTATTTTTTTATCTTCTTGATTAAACTTTTCTCAAAATGATGCATCAATCATTTAGTTGCAACTTAATAAACAGACAAACGTAATAGTAATGACTTAAAAGTTTCGATTATGAAAAAAATGATAATGACAATGTTCGCAGCATTCATGCTCTCGAACTACGCAATGGCTCAAGATGAAAAGAATTCAGAGCGTCAACAACCCTCAATGGAGCAGATGGCTCAACGTCGTACTGACGAAATGACGAAAAAGTATAATTTGACCGAAGAGCAGTCGGCAAAATTGCTTGAGCTGAATAAAAAATATGCTGATATGCGCCCGATGGGCCCAAGGCTTGGTCATCGTCAAGGTATGCGTTCACCCGAAGGAAAGAGACAGCATCAGGCTCCTGACAGTTTGAAACAAACAAGAATGAAAGGAGCACAGCGCAAGGCTAATTTTCAGGACATGAAGAGAAAAATGGAAGAATATAATGCCCAGTTGCAAACCATTCTTACTGAGGAACAGTATGCTGCCTACAAGTCTGACAGGGAAAAGATGATGCGACGTGAACCTCGCCAAGGAAAATCCCAACACAATAACAATGATAATGAGTAACTGAAGTTTCAGTTTGAAAACTTGTAAATGCGTTTAACGGCTCGTTAAACGCATTTAACGTCTTGTTAAATGCATCGAACGTCTTGTTAAATGCATCGAACGTTTTATACAAACACATCGAACGTTTATACTAAACACATCGAACGAATAACATAAACGCTCCAAGTGATGTGTTACTGAACAACCTTAAAACGGATACGGAAGGAATGCTCCTGCTCATCCCAGTTAGTACCCAAAAGTTCGAATCTGCCAATTTGTGATGTTGACCTGACATGCTTGCCTATGCATGGACATACATCATATTCACCAATGCGAACAAGACGAATGGTATCAGAAGCATTGTTGGGAAGGCGATTGAGCGTAATGCCTTCAGGGAGATTGTCGCGAGTCACGAACTCGAACGTCACTGGTAGATCTGCCTCTATGAGTTCATTCATTTGGCGCTCAATATCCTTTTCTTCTTGGCGGCAAGGCTTGTGATTTAGATGAAAACTCATTTTGCTTTTCTTTCTCTCTATGTGGGCATTAAAGCTTCGTTCGCAACCAAAGATTCGAATCATGGTTTGATTCAAAAGATGTTCCGCAGTATGAGCGGGAGCAAATTCTTCCTTGTTGTGCTCATTGAGAATGATATCGTTGTTCATGTCAAAAATAAGATGATTTTCGTTTTCTGAAGGTGATGTTATGGCGTTTTGCTCTATTTACTTTGCAATATCAACGCTTATCTCATTGGAAAAAGTAATATTTACGCGAAAAAACAAAAACATGCTATAAAACATATAATTATATTTTGCAGGTTGATTTATATCAATTATCTTTGCATCGTTATCCTGAATACAATCTTTTTACCTTAAAAAGACTAATACCTATTGAAACAAATGCTCTACGCTGTGAAGCGTGGGGCATTTATTATTTAGGTATTCAGGACTTACTCATTCAATGCCTCGTTCATTGAGTGCCTTTGCATAACGGGCTGCGTTCTGCAGATGTTCCTGATAGGTAGCGGCAAAATTATGAGTACCTGAGAAGTCTTCCTTTGCACACATATATAAATATTGATGTGCAGTGTAGTTGAGCACTGCATCGATACCCTTTATGCTTGCTATCTTGATAGGACCCGGTGGAAGTCCTTCGTACTTGTAGGTGTTGTAGGGGCTTTCAGTAGTGAGCATGCCGTGACGAATGCGTTTGATACTGAAGTCGCCAAGGGCAAACTTGATTGTTGGATCGGCTTGTAGGGGCATTCCTTCTTTCAGGCGGTTCATATACATTCCGGCTATCATCGGTTTCTCACTTGTATTTGCTGTCTCTTCATCGATAATGCTGGCCAATGTGCATACTTCGTTAGGAGTGAGACCGATAGATTGAGCAAGTTTTTGCCGTTCTGCTGTCCAAAATGCATCGTGCTCTTTCTTCATACGCAAAAGCAGATTGTCAATGCTCGTGTTCCAATACACTTCGTAGGTGTTTGGCACAAAAAGAGCTGGGATAGTTTCAATCGTATAGCCGAGCTTAGCACAGTAGATGGAATCGATGAGCGTGCAGGCAATCGTAGTGCTGTCGAGCATCAGTTTACGACTGAGAGAACCAGCCAGTTGACGCATGGTGCGACTCTCGGGAATCGTGAGCATCATGGGGGCTTGCTGGCAATTCTTGAGGCGGCGGAAAACACGAATCACTCCATCGCCAGGATTGATGGCATAGCGCCCTGTATGAACTTTGTCGTCATAGTCGCTGTGACGAAGAAGTGTAGTCAGCGCAACGAGGGAGTGTTGTGAACAGATTGGGGTCAGCTTGCTTGCAACAGAGTCAAGATTGTCATCTTCATCAATGTACACATACTTTGTTTCATCAGCTATAGCAAAGCCAGTGAAAAAGTAATACACCACCAGTACGATGACTACCAGTAGGCAGGCAACGGAGGGGATGAGATATGTTTTTGGGTTGAGCGTTTTCTTTTTCATTTTGTAAATAATCTCACACAAACCGTGCAATGGTTACACAAATTTGTGTGAGATTATAATAATTCGTTTCACAATAAATAAGCCATCAATTAGTCATGAGAGGGCTCGACTTTCTTGTAAATTCAGAGAAGTGCTAAATCAAATCTCTTATATGTTCCTGACTTACAGATACAAGTCCTTCTTGATGACCTCAATCTTCTCCTCGGCTACCTTGGTGCAGCGCTCGTAGCAACCGGCACACTTAAATGTAGCATCTTTTATTTCGGTATAGAACTTGATCTTTGGCTCAGTGCCGCTAGGACGCACGCTAATCTTAGTGCCGTCTTCGCAGAACCACTGCAGTACGTTGCTCGTAGTGGGCATGTTCAGCTTTTCAACCTTTCCGTCGGCATATTTGGCTTCAAGCGTCTGATAGTCCTTAATCAGACATACTTTCGAACCGCCCAACTGCTTCGGTGGGTTAGCACGGAAGTTAGTCATCATCTGCTTGATCTCGTCAGCACCAGTCTTACCGGGCTTTACCACATTGATAGTCACTTCCTTAGAGAAGCCATACTCAGCATAAATGTTCATGAGCAGGTCATACAGCGTCATGCCATTGTCCTTTGCCCAAGCTGCAATCTCACAAATCAAACAAATAGAGGCGGGTGAATCCTTGTCGCGTACCTTGTCGAACGGCAGGAAGCCAAAGCTTTCCTCACCACCACCAATGTACTTCTTCTTGCCCTCGCTAATACGAATCTCATTGGCTATCCACTTGAATCCCGTATAGCAGTCACGCAGCTCAACACCGTTTTTCTTAGCAATCTCAGCAATAACTTCGGTGGTTACGATGGTCTTCACAAGGAACTCGTTGCCTTTGAGCTGACCGAGCTTCTTTTTGTTGGCTATGATATACCAGCAGAACATCATGCATGTCTGGTTGCCATTAAGGATTTCCCATTCGCCCTTGGCATTACGGCAAACTATGGCGAGACGGTCGGCATCGGGGTCAGAAGCAATAACGAGATCGGCATTCAGACGGGTACCGAGTTTCATACCCAGTGTCATAGCTTCGGCATTCTCAGGATTGGGAGACACCACAGTGGGGAAGTTGCCGTCAATAACCATCTGTTCGGGGACGACGTGAATGTTCTGGAATCCCCATGAGCG
>JAEEPT010000096.1 GCA_016284895.1 Prevotella sp.
CGGTACTGACTTTCGAGCATCAGGAGGGTAAGGAGAAATACGCTTACGACAAGGTCATCATGCTGGCAGGCGGTGTGGGCTACGGCACGAAACGTGACTGCCTGAAGAAAGAGCCTCAGAAGGGCAATAAGGTGGTCGTCGTGGGTGGCGACAATTATCGCATCGGATTGGGCGGTGGTTCAGTATCATCAGTAGATACAGGCCGCTACTCCAACGGTATTGAGTTGAATGCCGTACAGCGAGCCAACCCTGAGATGCAGAAGCGCGCCTACAATCTGGTGCGTGCCCTGTGCGAGGAGGATGTCAACCCTGTGGTAAGCATCCACGACCACGGTTCCGCTGGACATCTGAACTGTCTGTCGGAATTGGTAGAAGAATGTGGCGGTGAAATCGATATGACCAAGCTGCCTATTGGCGACAAGACCCTGTCTTCGAAAGAGATTATCGCCAACGAGAGCCAGGAGCGTATGGGACTGCTCATCGACGAGAAGCATATTGAACACGTACGTAAAATTGCCGAGCGCGAGCGTGCACCGCTGTATGTCGTTGGCGAGACCACTGGCGATGCCCACTTCTCGTTCAAGCAAGGCGATGGTGTGAAGCCTTTCGACCTCGACGTGGCTCAGATGTTCGGTCACTCGCCCAAGACCATCATGCGCGACAATACAGTGGAACGTCACTATGCACCAGTGGAATACGACAGAGCCAATAAGGACGGAATACAACAAAAGCTGAACGAATACTTAGAGCGCGTGCTTCAACTGGAGGCTGTGGCTTGCAAAGACTGGCTGACCAACAAGGTGGACCGTTCGGTGACAGGCAAGATTGCCCGTCAGCAGTGCCAAGGTGTCCTCCAGCTGCCACTGAGCGACTGCGGCGTGGTGGCGCTCGATTATCGTGGACGCAAGGGCATTGCCACCGCCCTCGGACATGCTCCGCAGGCAGGACTGGCCTCGCCTGAAGCAGGCAGCGTACTGTCAGTAGCTGAGGCACTCACCAACATTGTGTGGGCTCCGCTCACTGAAGGACTTGAGTCGGTATCACTCTCAGCCAACTGGATGTGGCCCTGCCGTTCGCAAGAAGGCGAGGATGCCCGTCTATACAGCGCCGTGAAAGCACTGAGCGACTTCTGCTGCGAACTGCACATCAACGTGCCTACGGGCAAGGACTCGCTCTCGCTCTCGCAACAATATCCCAACGGTGAGAAGATCATCTCTCCAGGAACGGTCATCGTGAGTGCAGGCGGTGAGGTGTCGGATGTAAGGAAAGTAGTCAGCCCCGTGCTGAACAGCAATAAGAACTGCTCACTCTATCACATCGACTTCTCATTTGATGAGCAGCGACTGGGCGGTTCTGCCTTTGCACAGAGCCTTGGCAAGGTAGGCAACGATGTGCCTACGGTGAAAAATGCCGAATATTTTGCCGATGCCTTTAATGCAGTACAGGAGCTCATCAATCGCGGATGGGTGATGGCAGGACACGACATCTCAGCCGGTGGTCTGATTGTGACGCTGCTTGAAATGTGCTTCGCCAACACTCGGGGTGGTTTGCACATCAATCTGCATGATCTTGTAGCCTCCACCTCCTCCGAAAGAGGGGAGACCGACATTGTAAAGGCCCTCTTCGCCGAGAATCCCGGCGTGGTGATTGAGGTATCAGACGAACATAAGTTCGAGTTCCGCGAGTTCATGGAAGAGATGGGCGTTGGCTATGCCAAGATAGGCTATCCTGTGGAAGACAGCCGCACAATAGAGGTGGTCTATCCTGAAAGTACAAAAGAGCATGCTGAAACCCGTCAGCTGACCTTCGACATCGACCATTTGCGCGATGTATGGTATAAGACCAGCTATCTTTTGGACTGCAAGCAAAGTTTCAACGGCAAAGCTCTTGAGCGCTTTAAGAACTATAAGAATCAACCGCTTGAAATGAAGTTCCCGAGAGGCTTCACAGGAACGTTTGCACAATACGGACTCAACCCCGACCGTTGGAAGAGTGAGCAAGAGTCAATGTCACGCCCCAAGGCTGCTATCATTCGAGAGAAAGGCACCAATGGCGAGCGCGAGATGGCTTATTCGATGTATCTGGCCGGCTTCGATGTAAAAGATGTAATGATGACCGACCTCATCAGCGGTCGAGAAACGCTCGACGAAGTGAACTTCATTGTGTTCTGTGGCGGCTTCTCCAATAGCGACGTACTGGGGTCGGCAAAAGGTTGGGCTGGTGCTTTCCTATACAATCCGAAGGCGAAGGAGGCCCTCGATCGTTTCTATGCCCGCAAGGACACGCTCTCGCTCGGTATCTGCAACGGCTGCCAGCTGATGATTGAGCTCGGGCTCATAGAGGACAGAGGAGAGAGAAGAGATGAGAAAGAACGTCCTCGCATGCTGCACAACGACTCGCATAAGTTTGAGAGTGAGTTCATCACTGTTCAGATTCCAAAGAATAAGAGCGTCATGTTCGGCTCACTCAGCGGAAGCAAGCTCGGCCTGTGGGTGGCTCATGGAGAAGGTAAGTTCCATCTGCCTGAAGCTGAGGAGAACTATCACGTGATTGCCAAGTACAACCACCACGGCTATCCTGCCAATCCCAATGGTTCTGACTACGATGTGGCAGGATTGTGCTCAGCCGACGGTCGCCACCTGTGCATGATGCCCCATTTGGAGCGTGCCATCTTCCCCTGGCAGTGCGCATGGTATCCCACTGGTCGTCGTCAGGACGATGTGACACCTTGGATTGAGGCATTTGTGAATGCAAGGAAATGGGTAGAAAATGTTAAATAGACTATTTAAGACCTTCTTCAAGATTGGCATGTTCACCCTCGGTGGTGGATATGCCATGATTCCTATTATCGAGAATGAGGTGGTGGACAAGAACCAGTGGGTGTCGAAAGAAGAATTTCTCGACCTGATTGCCATTGCACAGAGTTGCCCCGGTGTGTTTGCCATCAACACCAGTATCTTCATTGGATATAAGCTGAAGAAGATGCCTGGTGCCATCTGCTGTGCTCTGGGTACTGCCCTCCCCTCTTTTCTCATCATCTTGGCCATTGCCATCTTTTTCCATCAGTTCCAGGACAATCCCATTGTGGCCTCAATCTTCCGTGGCATTCGCCCGGCTGTGGTGGCACTCATTGCCGTGCCTACATTCAATCTGGCAAAGAGTGCCCAACTGAAGTGGACAACCTACTGGATTCCCATAGCTGGGGCACTCGCCATCTGGGCACTGGGTGTGTCGCCTATCATCATTATCTTACTGGCTGGACTTGGCGGATGGCTTTACGGAAACTTGATTAAACCGACTGAGTAGAACCTTCCCCCCGACCCCTCACTGAGGGACAGGGAGTTTATATATAAATAAATGATCTACCTCTATCTCTTCATCACTTTCTTCGAGATTGGCCTCTTTGGCTTTGGCGGAGGCTACGGCATGCTGTCGCTCATTCAGCATGAGACTGTGGAACACTGGCACTGGCTGACAGCATCGCAGTTTACTGACATTGTGGCCATCAGCCAAATGACACCAGGTCCTATCGGCATCAACTCGGCCACTTATTGTGGCTATACTGCCGTTGTCAATGCCGGCTACTCTGTTCCCATGGGCATTCTGGGTTCAGTCACAGCCACGTTCGCGCTGGTGCTTCCCTCACTCATCCTGATGATTCTCATCAGCAAAATGTTCATCAAGTACATGCACACGCAGACTGTTCAATCGGTCTTCTTGGGACTGCGCCCTGCCGTAGTAGGCTTGCTGGCTGCCGCCACCCTGCTGCTCTGCACGAAGGACAACTTCTCCTCACCCAGCGAGAACGCCTGGCAGTTCTGGATCAGCATCCTGCTGTTCACAGCCACTTTCATCGGCACGCTCGTCTTCCGCATCAATCCCATCAAGATGATTCTGATGAGTGCCTTCGCCGGACTGCTTCTGCTCTATTGAGATGTATGGCGATTCTCTCTTAAAGAAAAAGTTTTAAAAATATCTGTTTCATCTGTTTCTGCAAGTAAGACGTTGATTCACAGGCAGTTGTAAAGGAAACAGAAAAGAACGCATCCTACACCATCTGTTTCAGAATCAGTCACGATAGATGGCGCTATGTTTTAGGAAAGATAACATCAAAACAAGCGATACAAACTTTTCATGGTTCGTATCGCTTGTTTTTTTTGTAGAAGAACGAAAATTAACGGTTATCAAACAGCATACAAGCGGAAAGTTAACAATTATTAAACATCCGATGCTAACCACTCGTAATTGCAAAATAATCCCTACTTTTGTTCTATACAGCAAAAATACAGAACTATGACTAAGAAACTTTTGTCTTTCCTCTTTTGTCTGGCAATGTGCCACACCGTCTTTTCACAAGCTCCCCAGCATCGTCCTCACCACCGCCGAATGGCATTCGTTACCGATACAGTCATGGCTCACGACCCTGTGATGGCCTTCGAGAACGGTATCTACTACTTGCTCTCCACAGGCAACGGACTGCAATGGGCCACCTCAAAGGATCGCAAGAACTGGGTGGTGCAACCCACGCCTTTCATCGAGCATCTTCCACAATGGACCCACGACTCCGTCCCCGGGTTCCGCAACCATGTGTGGGCACCCGACATCATTCGCTGGCACGACCGCTGGTGGCTCACCTACAGTTGCAGCACCTTCGGAAAGAACACCTCAGCTATCGGACTGATGAGCAGCGACCGACTGAACGGACAATGGAAGGACGAGGGCTGTCTGGTGAAATCAGAGGCCAAGCGCAATGACTGGAACGCCATCGACTCCAACATTGCTATCGACGAAAACGATACCCCCTGGCTCGTATGGGGCTCGTTCTGGGACGGCATACAGATTGCGAGGTTAGAGTGGAAAGTGGATAGTGGAAAGTTTGCTACCGCGCCAGTTTCGTCCAGTGATGCGGTAGCAAACTCTACACTTTCCACTATAAACTGTAAAACCATCGCTCGCCGCTACATGAAGGGGGATCCGAAAGCCGCTGAGAATCCCACTTCGAAGTTTGCTGGACGCAACAGCATTGAGGCACCGTTCATTTTCAAGAAGAATGGGTGGTACTATCTGTTTGTATCGTGGGACTACTGCTGTCGCGGAGCCAAGAGCAACTATCGCGTGGCAGTGGGTCGTTCCAAGAACATTGCAGGCCCCTATCTCGACCGTGAAGGCAAGGACATGCTCGTGGGTGGCGGCACGCTTTTCCTCGAAGGCGACAAGAAAGAATATGAAGCCGCAGGCCACTGCGCCGCCTATACCTTCACCACTCCACAGGGAGACGAAGAAGACATTTTCATCTGCCACGGCTATTCTACCAAGCTGAAAGGCATGGCCATTCTCATTCAGCGCCCCATCAAGTGGACTGCCGATGGATGGCCTACACTCTAAGCCACAGAAAACGGGCTATACGTCATTTCAGATTTTCTCAATCACCCAATCGTCTACGGTGCGAGTGTCTGAGCTGAAGCTGATGCCGGCCTTCACCACACGGCGACCGTCGGTCTGGTAGGGCAGTGCGTAGCTCTTTGAATGAATCTGGGCCAGTGCCTCCTGAGCAGTACCATCGACCTTCAGCTCCAAGACGTAGGTGGTGTCGGGCATCAAGACAACCATGTCAACCCTTCCGCCAGCTACCTTTACTTGTGTGCGTACATAGACGTTCAACATGGAGAAAATCAAGTAGAACGTATATTCATAGAAGCCTTCTTTGTTGGCGGCATCTTCTAATTTTTTCTTGAACCCTTCTACATACGGAATGCCTGCCAAGTAGGCCTGCATCTCCCGCAGAGCCTGTTCGAGGTCGTGCTTCTGCAAAGCACGCCAAAACTTCAGGGCAAAGCCAATCTGGGCATTGCCAGAGTCAAGTCCGATATAGGTGGGCATCAGACCTCTGATAAAGCCTATGCGCACCTCCTGATTGGGAATGGCCAGAATGTATGTGTCCGAATAGCGATCGTAGTCCTTGATGGTGAGATAGCCGCTCTGATAGAGCAGGGGTAGGGCCGTAATCATGGCCTCGGTAGGAACATCAAACGACTGCGCCGTTTCCTCCATTCGGTCGAGTGTGGTGATGTCGGTATGGTAATGCTGCATCTGCCGAATAAGATAGGAGGGAGTGCCAGATGCAAACCATCCGGAAGTCAGGTCCTTGTCGTCCAATGCGTTGAGCAGACTGAAAGGATTATAGATGTCGGGCGAAGTCTTGGCGAAGTGATAGCCGTCGTACATGTTCTTGATCTTTTGGAACATCTCCTCGGGCGAACATTCGTTTTCTTCGGCCATTTGGGCAATGTCCTCACTCAGCTGGGTCTTCACCTCCTCCTCAGTGATGCCACAGATGGCGGCGAAGTCGGGACGCATAGTGACGTTCTTCAGGTTATTGATGGTACTGAAGATGCTGAGCTGAGAGAATTTCGTGATGCCAGTGATGAAGCAGAAACGAAGATAGGGATCGCTGGCCTTCAGCGGCACATAGAGCTCCTGCATCACACGGCGGAACCCAGGCAGTTGCTGCTCCTCATGCAGCACCTCAAGCAAGGGAGCATCATACTCGTCGATGATGACCACAGCCTGACGGCCCGTCTGCTCGCAGGCACGGCGCACGATGCCCTGTAGCAGTGAGCCAGGGGTCACTTCCCTCTCCTCGCGTCCATATTTCTTTGCATATTCCTCCAGTACCAGCATGATGCGCTGTTGCAAAGCCTGCGCATTTTCCTGGCTCTTGCATACGCTCAAATCAACGTGAATCACGGGATATTCGGTCCATTCCTGCTCCAGCGACATGATCTTCAGCCCCTCGAACAAGTCTTTGCGCCCCTCGAAATAGCTACGCAACGTAGAGGAGAGCAATGACTTGCCGAAGCGGCGCGGACGACTCAGAAACACGTAGTTGCTCAGCCGAGTGAGTTTCCATATCAAGTCTGTCTTGTCAATATACACGTATTTGCCTTCGATAATCTTCTCAAAGGTCTGTATTCCCACAGGGTATCTGCGCTCGCTTCCGGTCATTGTCATCATCGTTGCAAATGTTTACAGCGCAAATTTATACAAAAATCGCGAAACTGCCAAAAATACGACCCTAATTCTGACAATCGAATTTCCATTGTTCGTCTAAATTGTTTTTCGATTTTCAAGACAAATGAAAATGCTGAAATAGAGAAAAAAAAGGGTGTTTTGAGAGATATGAGGAGAGTCTATACTGTTCTAATTAAGAAATTCGGTGTTCATATTAGCAAATATTTCACGTTTCTTTACATCTATTTCGCCCATTTTCTCCATTTTTGCAACTATCATAAAGCCTGTTTTCAGCCAAAATCCAGCAGGTTTTGGGTGAAATCACGAGACGATCTTGGAAACATCACGTTGCGATTTAGGTTATTTCGTATTGCGATTTAAACTAAATCGCGAGATGATCTATCCACCGAGGCATCGTGAAATGGCCTAAATCGCTGAAAACCCTTGCTGCAAAAGGCTCTTCAGAATACCGTCTTTATAACTTACTGAAATACAACAAGTTGCAAAACGGTCAAAACTCGCAAATTTCAGAGCAAGTTAGGTGTTGCTGAATTTTTTGCGAGTTTTGACGGGGCATTGGGCTAAAAAATCGAAAAATCTTCTCCTTATTATATTTACGCGCGTGTGATGCACGCAAGTCATTTTTTTTGGCATTTTCTTGGCGCGTATCAAAATTTTTTCTATTTTTGCAGGGACTAAAAACCATTTTGACAACTTTAAACACCTAAAACTATGGAAGTTGAGAAAATCATGCAAGCTCTGGAGCGTAAGCACCCGGGCGAATTGGAGTATCTTCAAGCAGTAAGAGAAGTGCTGGAATCCATCAAGGATGTGTATAACCAGCATCCAGAATTCGAAAAAGCAAAAATAGTAGAACGCATTGTGGAGCCTGAGCGCATCACCACGTTCCGTGTGCCCTGGGTAGATGACAAGGGCGAGGTGCAGGTGAACATTGGCTATCGAGTGCAGTTCAATAGCGCCATCGGCCCGTACAAGGGCGGTCTGCGTTTCCACCCCTCAGTGAACCTTTCCATCCTGAAGTTCTTAGGCTTCGAGCAGACGTTCAAGAACGCACTGACCACACTGCCTATGGGCGGTGGCAAGGGCGGCAGCGACTTTGCTCCTCGCGGCAAGAGCGATGCTGAGATCATGCGCTTCTGCCAGGCCTTCATGACTGAGCTCTACAAGGTGATAGGTCCCGATATGGACGTGCCTGCAGGCGACATTGGTGTGGGTGGCCGCGAGATAGGCTATCTGTTCGGCATGTACAAGAAGTTGACGTCACAGTTCCACGGTGCCACGCTCACGGGCAAGGGCATTGAGTGGGGCGGCAGCATCCTGCGCCCTGAGGCTACTGGCTTCGGTGCCCTCTACTTTGTGAACCACATGATGCAGACCCACGGTCTGGACATCAAGGGCAAGACCGTGGCACTCTCCGGCTTCGGCAACGTGGCCTGGGGTGCAGCCAAGAAGGCTACCGAACTGGGGGCCAAGGTGATTACCATCAGCGGTCCCGACGGCTACATCTACGATCCTGCCGGACTGGATGCCGAGAAGATTGACTACCTGTTGGAGCTACGCGCTTCGGGCAATGACATCTGCGCTCCTTACGCTGAGGAGTTTGAGGGAGCCCAGTTCTTCGAAGGCAAGAAACCGTGGGAGCAGAAGGCCGACATCTACCTGCCCTGCGCCACTCAGAACGAGCTGAACGGTGATGATGCCGACAAGATTCTGGCACAGAAGCCACTATGCGTGGCCGAGGTGTCGAACATGGGCTGCACAGCCGAAGCCGTGAACAAGTTTATTGCTGCCGGTCAGCTGTTTGCTCCGGGTAAGGCGGTCAATGCAGGCGGTGTAGCCACGAGCGGTCTGGAGATGACACAGAACTCCATGCGCATGTCATGGACTGCCGAGGAGGTGGATCAGCGACTGCACCAGATCATGGCCGGCATTCACGAGCAGTGCGTGAAGTACGGCAAGGAGCAGGGCGGCTACATCAACTACGTGAAGGGTGCCAACGTGGCAGGCTTCATGAAGGTGGCCAAGGCCATGCTCGCACAAGGAATCGTGTAAGATGAAAGGTGAAAGATGAAAGATATGATTAGACTTGCAACTACAATCGTCTGCCGTCATTTCTACGGCAGGTGTGGTCTTTTGATTCTAACCATATCTTTCATCTTTCATTTTTCATCTTATCACGCTTCGCAGCTGCATGCCCAGACACAAACGGGCATTGCCTCTTTCTATGCCAAGCGAGCCACAGGCAGCCGTACTGCCAACGGCGAGCGACTGCATCACGACTCGATGACCTGCGCCCACAGAACCCTACCCTTCGGCACACGACTCAGAGTGACGAACATGGAGAACAACAAACAGGTAGTGGTACGGGTGAACGATCGCGGCCCTTTCATTCGCGGGCGCATCATTGACCTGTCATGGGGTGCTGCCAACAAAATCGGCATGATTAACAGAGGCATCACAAAGGTAAATATAGAGATGGCCAACAACATCACGATTCCGCTACTGCCGCCTACCGAGACCATCATATTCCCAAAAGTGGAAATCGACTCTATTGAACTGGCCAACAGCCTGCGCCCTATCTGGCAGGAAGACTTGCTGATAGACCATACAAAGGTGCAGCAACACATGAAGAAGACCAATCAGAAGGTGATTCAGCATCGCATCAACCAACTGTATCAGAAACAGTAAGCAAGAGGGAACCCCACCTTATCGCTTCAAGCTCCTCTTGCGGGTGGGAATAGTATATTGCTGCGACTGCGAAGTGATTACGTTTTTACCCTGAGCCACACCCAGACGCACCACGATCTCACCATCCTTCAAACTATTGTCAGCCAGGATTGTGGCCGTATAGCGCACGCCACGATGCGGTGCAATGCTCTCCACAAGCAAATTGGGCGACACTTTCACATGCTTATTGCCTGTCACATCCTCTACAATCGGTGAGATGTCGTAGATGGTGGATGTGCCATTGTTCATGATTTCGAAGACCACCGTACACTGCTCACCACGCGACAACACGCCATCGTTGTCGGAGTCGTAGATGCGAGCATTGCGCAACTCTATGAGAGGCTTAATTGAGAATCCCTCGCTACGAGCCACACTTGTACTGGCAGACTGTGGCTCCATCTCGATACGGTCATCGTAAGAGACCTGATTAGAAGAACGCTGTTCATAAGGATGCTGATCATAAGGATGCTGATCATAAGGATGCCGGCGCTGACCGTATCCCCCATCATCATAGCCGCGCTCTTCATAGGTCCTGTTCTGAGCATTGTCAACAGCAGCACCTACAGCAGCACCAGCAATCACACCACCCAAAGTACCGATGAGCGAACCCGTGTGAGCACCGCGCCAACCGCCTGAAATGCCACCGATGGCAGAGCCCACCACATGTCCAAACTCACCTCCCACTACAGCGCCTGTAGTGGTATAGGTTCCACAACTAGCCATCACCAACGAGGCTCCCAGCAATAACATAACAGACTTGTTCATAAAGCAATAATTATTTTTGTGATTCTGATGCAAATATAATATTTTATGAAATATTTGCAAAGAGGAAACCCCGAAAACTGCATAGGGAAATCCCTAAAGGTGTTCAAAATCACAGAATTAATATCGAATAAAAGAATACCTTCAAAAATGAACAACATTTCTGCTTATTTATACACCATAATCTGAAAAAAAATACAGATATTTGTAGCGCTAAAATTAATTGTATATGGCCAACACTATCAAGAATGACCAAAGAAGGTTCATAGAATTTGAAAATCTTGTCGTGGACTACACCGATGGAGATGTAGCTATTTTCGATCATGTGACAGACATGAACAAGATATACCCTCTTAAGACCCTTACTAACATAATTGGCATCTGCAGTTCCGGAAGCATGAAAATGCGAATAGGCGAACAAGACAAGCTAGTTATGCCGAACGATGTGATATTCTGTCCATCGAACCTTCACATTGACCATATTGAGTGTTCACCGGACTTCGAATGTAAGATACTGTTCCTTTCCGACCACATCATACAGGGACTGCTACACGATAAGATCAGCGTGTGGAATCATGCCGTTTACGTGAGCCAACAGAACGTCATATCTATGTCGCATGTGTGCCGTGTCGAATTCGGCTTCTACTATGGACTGCTCAAGTCGAAAATCGAAAAACGCAAGATGGACTCATTGGAGATTATTCAGGTGCTCATCAGAGCTTTGTTGCTTGAACTGTGCCTCATCCTGGAGAAATCGGCCGAGAATGCAGGCGAAGAGCCTAAGCAATCACAAGGAAAGATACTCTTCAACAGATTCTTACGGCTGGTTGCCGACAACGATGTGAAGCGACGCCCCATCACCTACTATGCCGGCAAGCTTGCCATTACGCCAAAATATCTCACGATGTTATGTCTGAAGTTCAGCAACAAGACAGCATCCGACTGGATTGTGCAGTACACGATTGAAGACATTCGCTTCTACTTGCGGAACTCGAACTTGAGCATCAAAGAGATATCAGCCAAGTTGGGATTTGCCAACATGTCGCACTTCGGCAGCTATGTACGCAAGAATCTTGGTGCATCGCCCAGCGATTTCCGCCATGGCAAATAAGTAGGAAATTCTTTGGCAAAAAAGAGCCTATAACGTAACTTTGGTGCGTAAAACGCAGCGAAGATAGACAGGCTCAGCAAAAAAAAGGACATAATTTTTTGTTTTGCGCTTGCTTTATCGTATCTTTGTGGTCAGATAATAAAAATCACACTGTTACGAAGATGGCAGACATTCCCCAAGAATTCAATAATTTCTTCCTAAAAGATGTGTCGTTCGTGAATCTCATGACGCGACGCATCTTTAACGTTTTGATAGTGGCCAACCCCTACGATGCCTTCATGCTGGAGGATGACGGGCGAGTTGACGAGAAAGTGTTCGACGAATACACGGAGCTGGGCATGCGCTACCCACCCACCTTTACGCAGGTGAGTACCACTGAGGAGGCTAACGAGGTGTTGCGCACTACCAACATCGACCTGGTCATCTGCATGCCCGGCAATGCCGACAACGATGCCTTCACCGTGGCACGCGAGGTGAAAAGCGTGCATCCTGACATCCCATGCGTGGTGCTCACGCCGTTCTCTCACGGTATCACCAAG
>JAEEPT010000002.1 GCA_016284895.1 Prevotella sp.
GAACTGTCGGGGCGGGAGTAGGGGGCATCCAGCATGATCTTCGTGGCGGTCTCAATGAAGTTGCGCTTCAGAATCTTCGATACGAAGGGGAACGAACGTGAGGCACGCAGGTTACACTCGATAACCTTCACCTCGCGGTTCTTAGCTAAGAACTGGATGTTGAAAGGACCACTGATGTTCAGCTCCTTGGCTATCTTGCGTGAAATCTTCTTTATCTGGCGCACGGTTGAGAAATAGATGTGTTGAGCGGGGAACACCATCGTGGCATCGCCCGAGTGAACACCGGCATACTCAATGTGCTCTGAGATTGCATACTCCACCACTTCGCCCTTGTCAGCTACGGCATCAAACTCAATCTCCTTCGTCTCCTGCATGAACTGGCTGACCACTACGGGGAACTCCTTCGACACCTCCGTAGCCATGCCTAAGAAGCGGTGCAGCTCCTCATCGTCATAGCACACGTTCATGGCAGCGCCTGAGAGCACGTAGCTGGGGCGGACCAATACAGGATAGCCCACTTCCGAAACGAACTCCTTGATGTCCTCGAATGAGGTGAGGGCACGCCAAGCGGGCTGGTCAATGCCCAGTTTGTCGAGCATGGCAGAGAACTTGTCGCGGTTCTCGGCACGGTCAATGTCAACAGGACTTGTTCCGAGCACGGGCACTCCCTGACGGTAGAGCTTCATAGCCAGGTTGTTAGGTATCTGTCCACCTACCGATACAATCACACCTCGGGGCGATTCCAAATCGATGACATCAAGTACGCGCTCCAGTGACAGCTCGTCGAAGTAGAGTCGGTCACACATGTCGTAGTCGGTTGATACCGTCTCAGGGTTATAGTTGATCATGATGCTCTTGTAACCCTGCTTGCGAGCGGTCTGAATAGCATTCACCGAGCACCAGTCAAACTCTACGCTCGAACCGATGCGATAGGCACCGCTTCCCAGTACTACTACCGACTTGTCGTTGTTGTAGTAGTTGATGTCGTGGGCAGGCTTGTACTGCTCACCACTCGTGTTGCCGAATGCAGGCACGTGCGTATAAGTGAAGTAGAGGTAGTTGGTCAGTTCGGGATGCTCTGAGGCAACCGTCGGAATGCGCTTCACTGAGGGCAGGATGCCGTGCTGCTTGCGGTGACGGCGCACCTCCAGATTCTCCTTTTCCATGTTTCCATTCTGTGGTTTCAGTACGAAGCGAGCTATCTGGAAATCGCTGAATCCAGCCTGCTTAACCTCTAAAAGTAAAGCATCGGGAATTTCTTCTAACTTATTGAATTGTTGTAGTTTATGCTTGAGGTCAACAATTCTTTTTAAGCGGTTGAGGAACCAGACGTCAATCTTGGTCAGCTCTTCAATTCGCTCTACAGTGTAGCCCTCTTCCAGTGCCTGAGCGATGGCAAAGATACGCAAGTCCGTGGGATTCTGCAGCGCGTCGTCAAGGTTGTCGAAACGGGTGTGGTCATTGCCCACGAATCCGTGCATGCCTTGTCCGATCATTCGCAGGCCCTTCTGGATCATCTCCTCAAACGAGCGGCCTATGCTCATGATTTCGCCTACTGACTTCATCGACGAGCCAATCTGGCGGCTCACGCCTGCAAACTTCGTGAGGTCCCAGCGGGGTATCTTACAGATCATGTAGTCCAGTGAGGGAGCTACGTAGGCACTCGAAGTGGTGCCCATCTCGCCAATCTGATCGAGCGTGTAGCCCAAGGCAATCTTGGCTGCAACAAAAGCGAGGGGATAGCCCGTAGCCTTTGATGCCAGGGCGCTGGAGCGCGACAGGCGGGCGTTGATCTCAATGATTCGGTAGTCGTTGGTCTGGGCATTGAAGGCAAACTGGATGTTGCACTCGCCTATGATGTTCAGATGACGTACGCAGCGGATAGTGATGTCTTGCAGCATCTTCACCTGCTCCTCGGTGAGCGAACATGTGGGCGCTACTACGATTGACTCGCCTGTGTGAATACCTAAGGGGTCGAAGTTCTCCATCGAGGCTACTGTGAAGCAGCGGTCGTTCTTATCGCGAATGCACTCAAACTCAATTTCCTTCCATCCCTTGAGGCTCTCCTCCACAAGAATCTGCGGCGCAAACGTGAAGGCACTCTCGGCCAGTGTCGTGAATGCCTTTTCATCGGGGCAGATGCCCGAACCCAGACCACCCAGGGCATAAGCTGAGCGAATCATGATGGGGAAGCCAATCTCGTGAGCAGCCTTGAGCGCATCTTCCATATTCTCTACGGCATGGCTTACGGGGGTCTTCAGCTTAATCTCGTCAAGTTTCTTTACGAACAAATCACGGTCCTCAGTATTCATGATGGCTTCTACGCTGGTGCCGAGCACCTGAACGCCATATTCCTGGAGCACACCAGTCTGATAGAGCTCTGTGCCGCAGTTTAGAGCGGTCTGACCGCCAAATGCAAGCAGAATACCATCGGGACGCTCCTTTTTGATGATTTCGGTGACAAAGTGAGTGGTAACTGGCTGGAAATACACCTTGTCCGCTATTCCCTCTGAGGTCTGAATAGTAGCGATGTTCGGATTGACGAGCACGCTTTTGATTCCTTCCTCGCGCAATGCTTTCAGCGCCTGTGATCCCGAATAGTCAAACTCGCCTGCTTGGCCGATTTTCAGGGCTCCTGAGCCCAAGACTAATACTTTACTGAATTTCGTTTTGTTCATAATCGTCTTTAAATAATTCTTACGAGTGATTATTTCCGGTGCAAAAGTAGATAAAAATTTCGAAATATCACGAAATGGGCGGAAAAAACTTCAATAATTAATTGAAATCATTTTTGTGGTTACATTTATTTAATGGTTTCATCTTTGAGAAATTCCTCCCATTGAGGTTCGTATCCGTTGAATACGTTCACGTCCACATCGGTTTGAATGCCCTTTACACGACTGTCAGCAGATAGTTGCCACATCACCAGGTGTAAGCCAGGCTTATATTCACCATATCGAGCTATCCACACTAAGTAATTTTCTAACAAGTCGGGAGCCTCAGACAGATAGTTGGTCACAAATCGCTGGTTGACGTACAGGATTGGGCGAACTTTCAGTCGCTTTTCTACTGTAGTTATCCATTGGCGCACTTCTCTTAGAAGCACTTCCTTGCCTCCCATCTTTTTTATTTGTTTGTCTGTAGGTTCTATGTCCAGCACTGGCGGCAGGTCACCCCTTTTAAAGAGTGTCTGGTTCAGAAAGTAGTGGGCCTGCTCCTTGCCGCTTCTTACAGTTGAGAAGAAGTGGTAGGCACCGATGGGTATGCCGTGTTTACGTGCAGCCATATAGTCGGTGGCATAATAACGATTGCGAATGCTTGTCCCTTGTGTTGATTTGATATAGACGAAGCGTACAGGGTAGTCTATCTCTCCTTTGATTCCGTTCTTGATGCGACGTCCCAGGTTGGTCACGCGAAGATCGTTCCAGTTAATACCGTATCGCTTTCGTCCAGACTCGTGTTGGTAGCGCGAGATGTCAATGCCATAGATCCGGTCGTTTGTGTGCTGAATTCGCTCACCATGGAACCTATCAGCCCGCCAAGTCCCAGCTTGAAGGTTTTGGACCGATACTAAAAAGCCGTTGCCCTCACGTTGGTCATTGTACCATTGACCTTCGTAGAAAGTACCATCGTGTGAGCTGTAGCAACCATGTCCAGATGCCACAAGGTTGTGGTCGAACTCGCCTGCATATATGCCGGCAGAGTCCAAACGCAGTCCGTAACGTAGTGTATCACTATCCCATATACCTATATATATACGCCCGCGCCCGTCGCGCGTAAGGCCGAATCCTTGCCTCTCGAGATGTCTAAGTTTAAACATACCCAACAGATTTGGTAGTTTTTGGGGCATATAGACAGCCATCACTGAATCGCCCTTTTCAGCATAGCGTACCACCATGTCATATCCTTCGTCTGTTAAGCGGTGGCGCTGAAGATAATATTCCAACTCCGATTTGATGCGTTTTTGCCGATGGGCAAGCACTTCCGCGTTCAGACGTTTTGGAGGAGCAATGTGCAGGTCGATGATGTTCTCTATTTGGGGTGGGGTGGGCTGCTCTTGTTTGCATGCCGTGAGCAGCAACAATATTATGATATAGAAGAATGTCTTTTGCATAACAATATGCAAATTTACAAAGAAATGTTAATATATGGGCTGTACTTAGTAGAAAATTTGGAGAAAATGTTTTTAAAGTGTTACTTTTGCAAACTGAAGTTGGCAAAATGAAGGTTGTTTGGGAGAATCGAAGTGAAAGTTAAGAGAAATATAATCAACAAGATATGGAGAAAGAAGTAGAAAAAATAATCGCTACAAATGGTGCTAATAATACCAATTTTCTTGAAGTGCATGAAGCTCTGACTATGAAGCAAGCCATTGACGAGGCCAAGCGCTGTTTGCACTGTAAGATTCCCCAGTGTCGTAAGGGATGCCCTATTGAGAATGATATTCCTTCATTCACATCGGCTCTCGCAATGGGTAACATTGGTCAGGCTATGAGTATTATCAACGAGCGCTCTAACTTGCCTGCTATCTGCGGGCGTGTTTGTCCCCATGAGAAGCAGTGTCAGGGCAGTTGTGTACTGGCCAAGAAGGGGCAGGCCATTCAGATTGGTAAACTTGAGGAGTTTATTGCCGACTTCGATACTGATATGGAGCTTATCCGTGAACGCTTACCTCAGAAGACTCGTGGGCGTATAGCAGTCATTGGTAGTGGTCCTGCAGGACTGACTGTCGCTGGCGATTTAGCCCGTCAAGGATTCAACGTTACCATTTTTGAGTCACAGGAAGAGGCCGGTGGTGTGTTGATGTACGGTATTCCTGAATATCGACTACCCAAATCCATCGTTCGTAAAGAGATTGAGAAAATTGTGGCCTTAGGTGTTGATGTGCGTCTTAATACCACGGTGGGCAAGAATGGTGTTACCATTGATTCTCTTTTTGCTGAAGGTTTCGATGCCATATTTATCGGAACAGGAACGTCGGTTCCCCAGAATATGAATTCTACTCCAGGCTCACAATTGCGAGGTGTCAACCAGTCCACATATCTGTTACATCAAGTAAATGTGTTTAATGAGGGCTTGACCACACGCGACAAAGTACCCGTTGATCCAGGTGATCGTGTGGCAGTTATTGGTGGTGGTAATGTAGCTATGGATGCTGCTCGTACGGCTATTCGACTGGGGGCTGATGTGAAGGTACTCTACCGCCGAACCCTTGAAGAGATGCCTGCCATTAAGAGCGAGTATGAAGAGGCCGTTGCCGAGGGTGTCGAGTTTTGGTGGAACACATCCTGCGTAGAGTTTATTGGTGGAGAGAATGGCAGACTTAAGGCTTTACGCTTGCATACCTCCGAGGGTGAGCGCATTGAACCGTTTAATCGCGTGTTTCTTGCAATAGGTTCTCGTCCTGCCAATCGCATCGTTTCTACAACCGAAGGAATAGAGGTCGATGAGAAGGGCTATGTGAAAACCGTAGAAAGGCCCTTTGGAATGACCACACGTCGTGGCGTGTTTGCTGGCGGTGATGTTGTACATCGTCCCCAGACAGTGGTCTTGGCCATGAAAGCTGCCAAGGAAGTAGCAGCGGGCATTGCTCAGTACGTAGATGCTGTGAAACTTTTGCAAATTTGCTCTTGATTTATATCAAATCATTTGCTGATTTCTATGGTTTCCATGAAAAAGTTGAGAAAAAATTTTGTTGTTTCATGAAAAATGTCTAATTTTGCACTCGCAAACAAAAGGATGGCTCCCTAGCTCAACTGAATAGAGCATCTGACTACGGATCAGAAGGTTGTGGGTTTGAATCCCGCGGGAGTCACTAAGTGAATAAAGATGGAGAATCGAAAGGTTCCCCATCTTTTTCTTTAGAGTCAAGCATTTATAGCTCTAAACATTGACTTTTAGCCACCTCAGAAATTATTCGTAATGTCTGATTCTAACGTCGATTCCCTCTTCCTTTAGTTTTTCCGGAATATCCTTCACATTCGTCTCTCCATAATGATATGGGAACAAAACTTTTGGCCTCACCGTTTTGGCAGCTTTCACTAACTGTTCAGGAGTCATTGTGTACGGCTGGTTGCAAGGCATGAAAGCGATATCGATGTCCTTGATGTCTGCCATTTCGGGAATATCTTCCGTATCGCCAGCGATGTATATTCTCAGTCCGTCGATGGTCAGGATAAAGCCGTTGTCGCGCCCTCTTGGGTGGAACTTCCGGTTGGCTTCCGTCGTGTTGTAGGCCGGAACTGCTTCCACAGTGAAGTCATCGCTCATTTGGCGGCTGTCCCCGTTCTTCATGATGATGCCATAACCCAGCATGTCAGCGCAGTTCTTGTTGGTAATCAACAGCGTACCCTCTTTCGAGAGCTGTTCTATAGCCACCTTGTCGAAGTGGTCCATGTGTTCATGGGTGACGAAGATATAGTCAGCCTTAGGCATCTTACTGAAGTCGATGATCCTCTCACGGAGCTTGCTCACAGGGTCAATCTCTATTTCCTTTCCGTCATACTCCATCCTGATACTGCCGTGCATCAGTGCATGGAACTTGACCGTTTTTCCACTCTTTGTCTTGAACACGTCCACCTCATAGGTGTCGGTCGTTACAGGCTTCTTAGCCTCCTGCCAGGCTATGATGCCACCCTTCAGGTTCACCAGCTTGAAGCCTTCTTTTGCCAGAAGATCAGCAGCACCAGCAGAGCGCCTGCCACTACGACAATAGACGGCAATGATCCGGTCTTTGGGCAGTGTGGCCTTTGACCTTTCCACGAAGTCACCCTGTTTATAGTCGATGTTGATGGCTCCCTCGATATGCCCTTCCGCAAATTCGCTGGCCGTTCTTACATCGAATATCACCACATCCTGATTTGCAATCAGTTCGGCGAATCCGTTCACGTCTGCATCTTCAAAATCCTTCTGACCACAAGCGGAGGTTAGCCCCATTAAGGCCAGCAGACAAGTTAACATTTTCTTCATAGATGTTTCACTTACAATCAGACCTCAGCCTACAGTTTGCTGACCAGTTCCATAACCTTTTGTTTGGTCTCTTCTGTTTTCTGCTCGTCAATCTTGGCAGTTACATACCCCATGTTTTCAGCCTTCCAGTAGTTGCAGATGTCGCGGAACTCTGCAATGGCACCGTCATAGACACCAGGAGAATAAGATGACATCAGCAGAGCCATCTTCTTCACCTTTGCAGGAGCGTTTACGCAGTACATGCGCTGTATGGGAGCCTGAATCTGAGCATTCAGTGTGAAGTAGTAGATGGGTGCGGCCAGTACCAGCACCTCTGCCTCTGCCATCAGCGGATACAACTCCTGCATGTCATCTTTCTGGATGCAGGCACCGTTACCCTTATTGTGACAATACTCACAAGCCAGACAACCGGCAATCTTCTTTCTCGATACGTTTACCAAAGTAACCTGATGACCTGCTGTTTCTGCTGCTTTCTTGTACTCTTCCGCCATCCATGCGGTGTTGCCATTTGCCCGTGGAGAGGCTTGTAAAATTAGAATGTTCATAATGTATTTGTTTTAGTTTAACAAATGATACCGCAAAGATAAACAAAAAGTCTGTAACGAACAATGTATTTTGTAGAATAAAACGCAGAAAGTGCGTAAATAAAAGGCAAGACGGGGAATAATGGGGAATCAAAAGGACGAAGGGAAAAGACAACTTGATGCGGATTGGCCATACTTCACCGCTCGACCTCACGTTGCCTTGTCTTTTGGGATGTTCCTACAGCTTGGAACAAATGTTCCATGCTGTGGGACAAATGTTCCAGGGCGTTGGAACGCCCGAAAAGTGCCACTTTCTGTCGGTCGTTGGCGCTCTTCGGTGTAGGAGGCCTTTTCGTGAAAAACACCAGTTCCCGTTTGTTTTTAAACGTTTTTGCATAGTTGCCTACACTAAATAAAATTTGCTTACACTGAATAATTCATTGATTATTAATCATTTAAGTTTAAATGTAAGCAGTGTATGCATTTTTAAACTTTCATTTTTTTATCTGATATCGTCCAGATGAAACGGGGTTTTACGGAAGCGTGGTCAGCGTACGTTCGGTCGGATGTTCGGTCGGATTTGAAATCCGACCGCTGTGTATATGAGGATTTTTAATCCGCTTTATCTGTTTCGTATCTTCTGGCCCAATGCATTATAACGCGAGCCGTTCTTCCAGATGACCAATCGGCCACCTTTGTCAATGACCTTCCGCGTGAGGGACTTGACATCAGGAGCCGACAGACCGTCGATGGCTGATGAAGACTTTTCCGGACGTTCGTAGGGACCCAGGTCGCGAGCTGTGCCAGTGACGGTGCGCTTGAGGAAGGGGAAGTCGGTGACGAGTGCCGTCCATACGTTATCGACATCGTCGAGCATAGCGTTGCCGGCATCTACCAGCGGATTCTCAGGATCGGCATTGAGACGGCCGAAACGACGCGGCAACCCACCGTTGATATCGCGTGGCAGCAGGGCATCATCCTCGTCGAGGGAGACAAAGTGGTCAGCAGATGCACCTGTAGTCAGATGATGAGTCCAGCCATTCTTTGACATCGCAGCAGTCAGGGCGTTATAGTCATCGGTTCCAACGCAGATTTCCTGCTTGCCTAAGCATACATTATTATAATAGTATGTCTTGGCATCAGAGCCGCCGCTCTCGAACATGAAGTCGTAGCCGCTGTCGAAGCCCAGGCAGCCCACCAGCACGTGTCCGTCTTTATGGCTATTGCAGTCGAAGCCTTTCGTAGAGCCACTCTTGTTGCAGCCAAAGGCGATGCTGTTGAAGACATAGTGGACACCCTTCGACGAACCGCCAGTGCCGTTGCCACCCAGTTTGATGCCATTGCCGTTGCCTGAGAACGAGGCTGATGTGTCCAGATAGTCCTTGACCCACAGGTGGTCACTGGCTTCGCCCGATTTCCATGCCCAGCATTCGGCAAGAATCACGGAGTAGTCGGTCTCGTAGAGATCCCATGCATCATCGCTGTTTCGCCAGGCACGGCAGCGGATGAAGCGGTTGCCCTTACCGTTGTGCATCTTGCAGGCAAAGCCGTCAGCATCCGAGCCATAGTTGGCATCGCAATCACAGTTGTGGTGCGAATCGCAGTCGATGATGTCGTTGTAAGCGCAATAGGAGCCGTCGTTGCTGCTGATGCCTGGATGGGCGTCGCTGAAGTTATGGCCAAAGCCCAACTGAATGCCGGAGTCGAGATTATAGGAGAACTCGCAACGCTCGATACGGTTGTGATTGCCCTCCAGTTTGATGGCATTGTCGGCAGCATGCATGATATGAATGCCGAAGATGATGTGGTAGTCGCCTGAGAGGAGGATGCCTCGGTCGCCTACATTCGCGGGCTTGCGGTTGCAGTCGATGAGTTGCTGTTCAAAGTCAAAGACAGGCTTCTCGCCATCGGCACAGCGGATTACGATGGGCTGTTCCTCAGTGCCTATCTTGTTCATGCGGATCGTCAGTTTGCCGTCAGTGCCATACTTGTTGATCTTGTACGTGCCACCCCTGCAGATGATGTGGTCGCCAGCTTGTGCTGCTGCGTATGCAACTGCGATGTTGTACCAAGGCTTAGCCTCTGAGCCGTCGCCAGTATTGTCGTTGCCGTCAGGGGAGATGTAGTAGGTGTTTCTGGCTGCTGGGAAGGGCTTGACGGGAATCCACACGCCCTCTGTGATATAGGTGGGGTCGTCGGGGTCAACAGGAATCACATTGGCCGACTTGATGCTCACCTTGCTGACATAAGTGTTGCTGGAACTGCCCACGAAACGGAAGCGCACGTTCGACAGTCCGTCGAGGCCCGTCTTGGCGCTGTACGACTTAGCGCCTGAGCCGCCTGAGGAAATCTCGGCCAGCTGCTGCCAGGCACCAAGGTTGACAGAATAACTGATGGTCAGTTTGTTGTTGCCGCCAGAGCCCCAGTCAACGGCAATCTTGCCTGGGTCATCAAGGGCTGGGGTGATGAGATAGGAGCTAGTTCCGCTGGAAAAGGTGAACTGCTTCTGTCCGCTGTTCTCTTTCATCTCCATCTTCAGTACCTCCCAGTCGCCGGAAGGCAGCGACAATGTGGCGGCACCACTGCTGGTGCCATACTTTCCTTTGGGTACAGAAGAGAAGTTCTCTGACAGGTCGGCTGCCTGTGCTCCGAATGCGCAGAGCAGCAGGACGATTGTTGAAAGGATTTTATTCATAGTCAGGATTATTTGACAATTTGTCCCTGCACGTTGTAGTGCTGGCCGTTTTTCATAATGACAATACGACCATTTTCCATCAGCTTCATGACACGCTCTTGCTGACTGGTACGCTTAGCAGCACTGACAGAAGAAGCAGAGGTGTCAGGAATACGAACATACATGTCGTAGATACGTGCACCGCCACTCGACTTCGTGTTCAGAATCTCTATCGAGCGAACCTTTTTGGCCTGTTCCTCTGAGAGACCGGCATTCTGCAGCACATCCCATTCAAGGTATGTACCCTTAGCGATGTCGCCCGTACTCTTCGACCCTGTGGTGCCGTCAGCATTCGTCCATTTGATGGTGTAGTCTCGCTTACCAGTAAAGTGCAGGTTGATCTTCAGTTGTAACACGCCCTCATCGAGATGCCATCTGACACCACCGCTATTCTTGGCCATATCAATACCGCCAATCGTACAGCCACCAGGCACATTGCCGTCACTCTCGGTCTTTTCCGGATTATAGGCCGTAACAGATTCATCGGTGCCGTTTATCAGTTCGAGCACCCCTTGCAGGTCGGTTGGTAGTGCATCCCAAGCATCCTGGAAGTGGTACCAGTCGCCTGTCAGCACTATAAAAGGAGTGACCAGGGTGATGATGCCTGTAGTGACATAGTCCTTTACACCAGCCTCTTTGTTGCCTGAAGCTGTCAGCTTAAAGGCACATTCTGCGGCAGGCGTTCCACTGATGGTGACGAGATGATTGACTGTATCGAAGTTGTAAGAAAGCCCCTCGCTGAGACCCTCAATGACAACACTTGTCGCTACGTCGTTGAGTTCATAGACGATGTCAATAATTGCTTGACCCTCAATCACTTCCTGTGACGAGTTTGCGGTTTTACATTTGACCTCTATCTTATCGGCAACGGTATAATCGAAAGGTACACCGTCTGTCTCGAATGCGCCAAAATCTGGCGCATTGTCGTTGAAAGGAATGTAGATGTCATCGGCAGTGATATATTCCAAGCCGACAGAAGTACACTCTGCCTCCGTCATCTTGCGAGTAGGGGTATAACCGATAATGGGCATACCCATATCCTTAAAGATGCTGTTGGGCTTCAGACGGGCGAAGTTATTATCGGGCAGTGAGCCGTCAGCCTCACGGGGTGCCATGAAGTCGGCCACACTCAGCGACAGAAATTCACCGCTATGGTCCTTGGTCTCTATCTGAATCTTCCCTTCTTTATATCCCTCCTTGATGGGGCTGCAGCCGTCAATTGTAGTCCATGAGTTATAGGTAGTGTACGGGGTGGGGTCTTGATACCCCTCCTTGTCGGGCGACAGGAACTCATGGTTACCTATATGTACCCCGCTCTTCGTTGCCGTTGCCCCCCAGCCGATACAGTTATGAATATCGACCATACCATACTTGAATAGGGTCGGGAAGCGATAGTTGTATTCGTTGCCCCAAGCGGTACAGTTGAGGATGTACATGCCCTCGTAGGCATTATTCTGGTCAAAGCCCTTGTGCAGGTTGTCGAATGCCACACAGTTTGTTACCACATGAGCACCTGTTGACTGGTCGAAGGCGGCACCACCGGCAGAGCCACCGCCACCCAGTTTGAAGCCGTTACCATTACCTACTGCACTTCCGTTCTTGGTATAACCAGCATGATAAGCCCAGCAGTGGTCAATAACCACAGGATAGTAAACCATGTAGAGGTCCCAGTTGTCATCGGAGTTGGTCCACGCACGGCAGCCATAGAACTTATTGCCTGGTCCAGGAAACAGTTTCACGGCAAAGCCGTCGGCATCACCGTGATCATCGGAACCGTTATACGTTCTGGCATCGTCGTTCTCATAGGCATCGCAATTGATGACCGTGTTGTTGCGGCAATATTTGTAGCCAGGGTTAAACGCTGGCGTGCCAGCGCCAAGGGTCTTCGTCTCTTCAATTTTCCAGTCCTTGTACATACCAATCTGCAGTCCTGTGTCGTTGTTCCAGCGAAAGACGCAATGCTCTATGATGTTGTAGGAACCTTCTACCTTCATACCGTTGTCCTCAGCATTCTGCAGCACCAGTCCGTAGAATGTCCAGTAGTTAGCCAAGTGGTTGACGTAGATGCAGCGTCCCATCTTGAAAGCAGCCTCTGTGGTGTGCGCCATGTTCGAACCGTCTATGATGACCTTGCCTGCAGCATCATCGGGCCAAGCACGCATCTCGCAGCGCAAGTCGGGGTTGGTGGGGAGTTCGGGAATCTTGATTCGTTCAGAGATCATGTACGTTCCCTCATGGATGAGGATGCGGTCGCCTGCCTTCACCAGCTCAATGGCCTTGTGAATGGTGAGCAGGGGCGCTTCCTCCGTACCACTGTTGTCGTCGCTACCAGTGGTAGCCACATGGATGTCGGCTGCAAAAGTTGTTGCCATTGTTAGAGCCAGCATGCTGCACAGAGCAGCCAGCCTCTGAAAGTAATAGTTTTTTGTCATGTTAGTAGTTGCTGATGATTGAATATTTTTTTGCGTCTTTACGCATCTGTTTCGAGTGCAAAGATAACTAAAAGAAATGATTTGCCAACATGTTCACCGAAAATATTTGTTGCCGTATTGGCGTGAGACAGGTGCCAGTCCGCAAGCGGGAGGACACTAAGCCTCCCGTTTGTATTTGCTGGGTGGTACACCGTAGGCCGACTTGAACAGTTTGTTGAAATAGGATGGATCCTGTATGCCTACCTTGTAGCACACTTCAGCCACCGTCAGTTCACCATCTGCCAGCAAGTCGGCAGCACGTTGCATACGGGCATTCAGCAGGTACTTGTTAGGCGAGAGGCCCGTCAGTTCCTTCACCTTTCCGAAGAACTTCGTGCGTCCCATATTCATCATTTGTGCCAGTGTGTCGAGGGTGAGGTTGCCGTCACTCATGTGTTGCGCTGTGAGCATGGAAAGCTTATCCAAGAAAACCTTGTCGGCACGCGAAGTGAGGATTGTAGTCCCCTCCTGGCTTTCCCCAATAGGTGACAGGGCTGTTCCTCCTTGTTGAGGGGGTGGGAGGGGAACCTCCTGTTTCTGTCGCCACTTGATGAGCTGGATGGTGCGGGCAATCAGCAGACGGAAGTTGCAAGGCTTTACCATGTAGTCGTCGGCACCTGCCTGATAGGCTTTTATCTGATGCGCCTCGTCGTCGAGTGCTGTCAGCATGATGATAGGCAACGTAGCTGTGGCCTGTCGCTCTTTGATTCTACGCACAATGTCGTAGCCGCTCATATCTGGCAGCATCACGTCACAGATCAGGAGAGCGGGAGCCTCTCCCTCGGGGGCTTTCTGCAAAAGGGCATCAAGGGCCGACTGACCGTTGCTGAAACTAAGCGTACGAAAATAGACGCCCACCTCATTGCATATCTGGAGCATCATGTCAGGGTCGTCTTCCACAATGGCTACGATGATGTTGTTGTAAGCTTGTGGCTGTAGCTCCCGAATCAGTTCATTGGTGCGCTGCATGCTGTCCTCGCCAGTGCTCTGTGTGTCGATTGCCGTCACGTTGAGGAAGTCCTCAGCTTCGTAGGCACTTTCGTCGGCAGGCAATGTCAGCACAAACGACGAGCCACCCAGTTCCCTGCTGCGTTCGTAGGTAAGTGTCCCCTTGTGCGCCTTCGCCGTTTCGTAAGCTGTATAGAGGCCTATGCCCATGCCGCCCTGACTCACCAGCCCGTGCAGGAAGGGCTTGAACAGCACACTTTGCTGTTCGTCGCTGATGCCGGGTCCGCTGTCCGAAACGGTGAGAACGAAGAGGTGAGAAAGGCTATGAGGTCTTTCTTGGGAAAGCGTTTCAGAAGGCTGAGCGGGCGTGTTAGCGGGTATGTTGTCAAATTGCAAATGAATCTTGATGGTGCCGCGATTGGGGGTGTATTTCACGGCATTCGAGAGCAGGTTGTAAACAATCGATTCCACGTGCTGCTTGTCGAAAGGCATATCATAGTGTCGTGTCGTCGGCATGAAGATTAGGCTGATGTTCTTCTGGCTGGCCATTGGACGGAAGTCTTGTACGAACTCCTGAACGAAACCGACGATATCGGCCTGTTCGACCTGTATGCGCAAGCTGCCTGTGCGTATTTTCCGGAACTCAATGAACTGGTTGACGATGCGCAGAAGTCTTGTAGTGCCTCGGCTCACGGTCTGCATGGCGGCACGGTTGCTGCTGTCCTCAGCCAGTTTATCGACTCCCCCCTTGATGATGGCAAGCGGGGTGCGGAACTCATGAGTGATGCTGGTGAACAGGCGAGTACGCATGTCCATCACTTCTTTCTCGACCTTCAGCTGCTGGTGCAGCAGGAATCGCTCGCGGTGGTGCTTATAGAAGGTGTAGGCGATGATGCCGATGAAGAGCAGATAGAGCATCCAAGCCCACCACGTGTTCCACCAGGGCTGACGGATGGTGATGGCGAGCAGGGTCTCGTCGTTGCCCTCCGTTGTCTGCAAGTGGAAGACATATTTGCCTGGTGGCAGGTTGTTGAAGCCGATGCTGTTCTGAGCCGAAGGCTCTCGCCAGGTATGGTCGGCTCCCTCTAAATAGCAGCGGTACATCAGCTCGTCAGCATGAGCGTAGTCGAGACAGGAGAAATAGATGGTCAGCGAGTTCTCGTCGTAGGCAAGGGTAATCTGGTCGTTTGGAATAGAAAGACCCTTCACTTTGATGTCGGTGATGATGGGCTTGCGGTGACGATGCGCTCTCGGTGTGATTTCTGAAGGTGTGATGAGGGTAATGCCGTCATGGGTACCGAACATGAGTCTGCCATCGGTAAGCAGTAGTGCGCAGTTATTCGAATAGATACGGTTCAGAAAGGAGGTGCCAGGCCTGTAGGCCACCGCTATCATCTGCTGTGGCTGCACGCAGAACATGTTTTCATCACCTCCAACCCAGACGTTACCCTGATGGTCGCATACCAGTGATTGTACGTTGTCGAGATTTCGTCCTGTGAGTGCAACAGCGGTCTGCAGCTGTCCGTCGCTACCCAGTATGCACCTGACGATGCCTGTTCCTATGCCTCCCGTCCAAACGGTGTCGCCCGCTGTAGCCATCACACACAATAGTTGGTTGGAGGGCAGGCCTGAACTGGTGTTATGGTTCTTGAAACTATCGTTGCTGATTTCCTTCTGAGCCGTGTCCACCCAGTAGAGCCCGTTGTATGTGGCTATCCACAACCGTTGCTGGCTGTCCATCGAGATGGCATTGATGCGGCTCTCGTTAGTGTTTCTGTTGAGGAAAAACTGCTGTCGGGTCGTCCCGTCGGGCTGAGGGCTGATGAGTGCCAGTCCTTTTTCCCAGGCTGACTGCCACTTGCGTCCATATCGGTCGGTGATGCTGTCGCCAGGCAGAATGTCGAAGTCAGACATACCCACTCGCTGAATGGTGTTTGTGGCTGGCTGAAAGCGGAAGGTCATGCGGCTGCGGGTGCCTATCATGACGCTACCGTCGGCCTGCGGCTGCAGCTGACTGATGTAGTTCATCATCTCGCCTCGGTGGTCGGCAACAGGAAACACGTAGTCGGCCTCGGGCTCCTCCACCTCTTTTATATATACGAGTCCGGCATCCTCTTGACTGACCCAGATGCCGCCGTCGCGGTCGCACAGGATGTTGGTCAGATAGTTCGATGCCAGCTGTGACTGCTTGTCGGTAGCCGAATAGTGGGTTGTGGCATCTGTGGCGGGATCGTAAACGAAGAGTCCATTGCCATACGTGGCTATATAGTATTTTCCTTCGGCACCTTTCACCGTTGAGAAGCGACGCTTGCGTGTGATGTTATAGCCCACATCGTTGAGCAGGTGGAAGGTCTTGTGAGCTCCTGTCTTAGGGAAGAAGTGGAGCACGTTGTCTCGGTCTGACACCCAGTAGTCACCGTCGGTCTGGTCCATAATGATGCCGAATGCCATCTGCAAGTGCTGCGGGCGATGGAAGGTGAAGTCGTGACAGTTCATCGTGATGACAGCAGAACGAGTCAGCACCACCCATTGGTCTTGCCACACAAAGCTACCGTTCACGCCCTCGGGCTGAGCGAGTGGGGTAGGGATGGCGGCTTCCTTGACGAGTCGTCCGTCACGGAACACCTTCACCTCGTAGCGGTTGGTCAGGAAAAAAGCATAGTCGCCCCACGTGTTGCCCACCAAGGTGTGGTCGGCAAGCATCTCCTTCACTTTGCCGTCGTTGTTGATATAGAAGAGCCCCTCAGACGTGATCACCCACACGCCCTTTCCCTCATCGGGTATGAGTTGCTTGATTCTTGCCTGAGGTTTCAGACCATTCTCGTGATTGTAGTCCCTACAGGTGAAACGTCCGTCCTGATAGCTCACGTGGCGGATGTCACCTCCCTGTTCGTACATCCAGACACCATTAGGTTCAGTCACAAAGCGTTGGAAGGTCTTCTGCGGGTCGCATGCTCCACTGAAAGACCGGAAACATCCTCGCTGCAGGTCATAGCATGCATAGTTGAATGTAGCGGTACGCATCCACAGCAACGCGTTCTTCTCATCCAAGAAGAGCGTGCCTACATTGCCTCTGGTGCTACCGTCATCCAGCCCCACGTTCTGGAAGTTCACGGTGGCATAGCCATCGTAGCGACTCAGTCCGTTGTTGGTGCCTATCCAGATGTAGCCCGTTGAGTCTTGCAACAGCGTTTGCACATGATTGGAGGGCAGTCCGTCTTGTGTAGTAATGATTCTTCCGTTCAGCCGTGTGGCAGCCGTCATGATAATAGTGAACAGGCTGAGCAGGCAAACGGTCAGTACTATCTGGAATGTTCTTCGCATGGCCTCGTATGTTATGATGTTGCAAAAGTAGCAATTCTTCATGAAAAGGCAAAATCAATATCTCACTTTTTAACAAAACAGTCCTTTGCGAACATCTTTTCCTAATCCTGAACGTTTTTACCACTTCTGTTCAGTCCCAATCCCCTACTTTTGCAAACAGAAAGCGAACACAAGCAATTGTACAAAGGAAACAAACTACTTTATATAAAATAATAGTCCTCGTTCGGCAAGGATGCTGGGAACATGAAATAAAATTATGGCTAAAATTTAAAGAATAATGGCCATAATTTAAAGAATAATGGCCATAATTTTTCATGATGATGCCCATCGTCTGTGATGAAGTATCATCTATGACATCATAAATGCCTTTTGGGTGATGCGTCGCTGAAGTGAGGAGAACCAGCAATAAACTCTGCCACAATCGTTGTTCGGCGGTAAATGTACGATTTTCGGACAAAAACGAACGAAATTACCATTTCTGAATAATAAATTATTATTATCTTTGCAGCGAAACCTAACAAGAAATAACTACTTAAAAAAAATAACAGCACTTATGAGAAGATTTTTCTACGCAATTGCAGTGATGGGGCTAATGACCGCCAGTTCACTAACTATTCAGGCGCAGACCGCCAACATGAAGGATCGTGGGCTTTGGGGGTCTATAGCGGCCGCACCCAGTAGCGGGGCAATCAATTTGGGCGACTATCAGCAGGCCAACGGAAAACTGCTGCTCACCTGGCGCATGCTGCCCGGCGACGATGAGAACACTGCATTCGACCTTTACCGCACGATAGGCTCAGGCAAAGAGTCGCAGCTGAACGGCAAGACGGTCTTTACAGGCGGTGCACACTTTGAGGTGCAGCCCATCTATGCAACCAGCTACACAGAGACCTCCAGCACTGTGCTCGCAGGCAACAACGACGTGACCTACCGTCTGACGCTCACCGGCAGCGACGAGACCATTGGCACCTATACCATTAAGAAGGAGCAAATCAAGAACAAACTACCTTATATATCTATTCCCCTGCAGTCTACCGACGACTGCTCTAACTATCCCCAGTATCTGAAGTATCAGGCCAACGACTGCTCTGTGGGTGACCTCGATGGTGACGGACAGATGGAAATTGTGGTGAAGCGCCTGCTTACCGTTTATGATGCTAATGGCACGATTACCGCAACTAGTGAGGGAGCCGGTGATAGTGACCGTCGTGCCCGTCATATCATTATTTGGGATGCTTATAAACTTGACGGTACATTGATGTGGCGCGTTAAGTCGGGTCCGAACATCATTACTGGCAATAGCTCCAGTGTGATGCTGGGCGACCTCGATGGCGATGGCTGTGCAGAGTTCGTGACCAAGACGGGCGAAGGAACCGTCTTTGGTGATGGTACTGAGATGGGTGATACCGATGGTGATGGTATCACCGATTATCGTGACCGTTGGAACGGACACTATACTGGCGACAGCAATAAGGGCTATGGTGGTCCGGAGTATTTCTCTGTGATTGATGGTAAAACTGGTCGCGAACTGGCCCGAAGCAATTTTATTGCTCGTGGTCCCGAAGGGCAGACACCTCAGCAGTGGGTGAACAACTATGTTGCTAACAGCGAGTCGTGGGGTGATAACTACTGGAAGCGTGCCAACTCGTTGCGCTTGGGTCTGGCACAGTTCACAGGCAAGGGCATGCAGATCTTCCTGGGTCGTGGCGTCTATGCCCGCACTGTAGTAGAGGGCTGGGACTACATCCCCAATACCCCTGATAGCAAATGGGGGCTGGAAGGTTCGCTCACCCGTCTGTGGAAGTTCGACTCAGCCGTTGCTGGTGGTCATTGGTCGAACGTGAATGGTGAATGGAAGAAGGACGGGGTGAAAAACAAGGATGGCAAGGCTAACTCGGCATATACAGGTCAGGGCAATCATGCCTTCAACGTGGCCGACCTCGATGGTGACGGGCTGGACGAAGTGATGTACGGCTCATGTGCCTTCGACAACGACGGCACCGGACTGTGGACCACAGGCCTGGGGCATGGAGATGCCAACCATGTGGGTGTGTTCCAACTGGGTTATGAAGGTCTGCAGGTGTACCACTGCTTAGAGAGTGGAAAGACGGAGGTGGCCCTGCACGATGGAAAGACTGGAGCCACCATCTGGGCTATTGTTGCTGACGTCGAGGGCGATCAGGGCCGCTGCATGGTGGCCGACGTTGACCCCAAGTCGCCAGGCTGTGAGTTCTGGAAGTATGGCAACGAACTTTACAATCAGAATTGTGCTGCAATCATGAATAGTGCCGGTACAGACCGTGCTAAAGAAAGCTCATGCAATGCTGGCATCTGGTTCGATGGCTATCTGAACCGTCAGATGATTGACGGTGGCATCATCAATAGCTATTCTCACGGACGTACCTTCACGATGTATCGCTTCAACATGTCGTTCAACAACAGCACGAAGTCGAACCCTGGCTGGTACGGTGATATGCTGGGCGACTGGCGTGAAGAGGTCATCTGCCCCAGCAGCGACAAGCTGACCGACATCAAGATATTCTCTACCTGGTATCCCACAGAGCACCGCATTCCCTGGCTCATGACCGACCATACCTACTACATGCAGGCCATCCAGGAGAACGTGGGCTACAACCAGCCTACCAACGTAGGCTACTACTTAGGCAGTGACTATGCGAATGATGCTGAGATATGGGCTGCTGCAAAGGTTGCCGACAAAGCTCGCGAGAGCATCTTCTCTGGCATCAGCACCATCAGCTCTTCTACGCCTGCAACGGTTCGCAAGGGCGTTTACAGCCTGAGTGGTCAGAAGGTAGAGAACCCCACACACGGGCTTTACATCATCGATGGAAAGAAAGTGTATGTCAGATAAGACAATAAGTAAAAGCGATTTTTATGACGAAGACAAACTTTTTCCCGATTCTCTGCCTTTGTTTATTCCTTGCTTCCCCCCTGTCTGCCCAGAAGTTCGCCCAGGAGTTCGGCAACCCACGTAAAGTGTTTGTGGAGACAGTGGCCACACCCAATCATGCCGACAGCTACTATGCTGTAGGTCAGCAGGCTACGCTGCGTATCGTAGCCCGTGAAGGTGGAGTGCCCGTACAAGGAACAACGGTACGCTATAAGGTAGGACCTGAGATGCTGCTCCCTGAGACCTTCGATTCGACTGCATTCGTAAATGGTGAGGTCACAATCGTCATGGGGACGATGCGGGAACCTGGCTTTTTGGCTTGTCAGTATGAATTTAAGACCGCTGATGGCAAGATGCAGAAAGACTTAGTGAAGCTGGCTTTCTCGCCTGAACAGATTAAGTCATTCACTCCCATGCCCAAGGACTTTGAGCAGTTCTGGCAGAAAGCTGTGAAAGAGGCCCGCAAGGTTGACCTTGAGCCTGAATACTTCGATGTGCCCGATGCCACCAACGAGAAATTCATGACGAAGTTAGTCCGCCTGCATGTAGGCAAGAACAAGTGGATTTACGGCATGCTGACTATTCCGCGTAGCGGCTCCCTTCCTCTTGGGGAGGGCGGGGGAAAAGGTCTTCCCGTTGTTCTCTGTCCTCCAGGAGCTGGCAGTACGAAGGTGTTCCCCAGTGACTACTTCGGTCGTGAGGGCATGATCTACATGAAGATAGAGATTCACGACAACGACCCTCGCATTCCCGACGATGAATACAACGCTATGCGACAGAAGAAGTGCGACGGCTATATACGTCGCGGAATGGAGTCGAAAGATACCTATTATTATAAAGATGTGTATGTGGGGTGTGTGCGTGCCATCGACTTCCTTTGCTCGCTACCTGAGTGGGATGGCAAGAACGTCATCGTCACCGGAGGTTCGCAGGGTGGGGCGCTCACCATCGTCACTGCTGCTCTTAACGAGAAGGTCACTTTCTGTGCTCCGTTCTATCCTGCCCTCTGCGACCTCACTGGTTTCTTGCATCAGCGAGCCGGTGGATGGCCGAAGTTCTTTGCAGGGCAAAGCAGCGTGGCGGGGGCCGAGCGTTTCACCAGCTCCAATAAAGAAGGCAAAACAGATATCCTTGACAATCAAGCTGTTGAGACGCTGCAGTACTTCGATGTGGTCAACTTCGCCCGCCTTCTGAAAGTTCCCACCTTCCTGTCGTGGGGCTACAACGACGATACTTGTTCGCCCACATCCGTATGGGCAGCGTGGAATGTCATCACCGCTCCGAAGCAGAAAGACGTCACCCCGTCGAGCGGCCATTGGCGTTTTCCCACCAGTCAGCAAAAATGCTTGGAGTGGATGAAAGGAAACTTGCGATAGTCTTTTATTTCTTTAAATGCATTTAACGCCTTGTTAAACGCATCGGACAGCGCGTCCGATGCATCGGACGTTGTGTTGTAGTTGATGACTTGGCTGACTTACATCTATTGGTGTCATTTGTAGTGGCAGCAGCTGTCTGGCAAACGATATTAATAGAGTGGATTTATCGGTTCATCCAGTGGTTGATTGACGAGCGTGGAATGCCCCTTTTTACTGCTTTTTCCAACTCTTCACGCGCTTCGGCATTGCGTTTCTGGGTGAGAAGGACTTCGACTTTGGATACTACGAAGTCGGGATTGAGCGGACTGCGCTTGATGGCCTCGTCCCAGTCGTAGAGCGACACATCGTACTGACCAAGTTCGGCTTCATAGCCAGCGCGAGCTACGTAAGACAAGGCAGAGTCGGGATACATCTCAACCAACCGGTTCATCTCTTCGAGGGCATCGGTCTGGCGTCCCATTCTTCGCTTGACCATTGCCAGTCCTAACTGTGCATCGAAGTTGCGTGGCACGATGGAGAGAAAGGTCTCATAGTCGTATTTGGCCTGGTCGTAGTGCTTCAGCTGGGTGTGGGCGTAGGCGCGGTAGTAAAGTGCAGCAAGGCTCTTTGGGTCAATGCTCAGCACATTGCCATACTCCTCAATGGCATATTCCCACTGGTTCAGTTCGATATTGATAGCAGCCTTCTTCAGTCGCAAGTCTGTTGACTTTGGAAAGCGCCTAATCTGCTTGTTGAGAACGGCTAACGAGTCGCGCCACTGTTGTGACGTCTGCGCCTGAAGGACTGACGGCGACAGAAGAAGAATGAGGGTGAAAAGCAAAACTCTCGTCATATTCGGTTGTAGGTGCATCAATAATTGCTGCAAAATTACTTAAATAAGCTGGAAACGTCGGCTTATGGAAAATAACAATAACGCTAATTACATTTTTTTAGCTAACATACCAGTTACGATTTGCACTTATTTTCGTAATTTTGCACTCTAAAATGTAAATGAGCAATAAGTGAAAAATATGACTGAGACCAGTATAGGGGAAAATGAAAAGAGGAAGAACCCGTTCTTCGAGCCGTATGCCACACCTCACGATACGGTGCCTTTCGATAAGATTCGCATTGAGGACTTTGAAGAGGCGTTTATGGAGGGCATACGCCGCGACAACGAGCATATAGAGAAGACCATCAATAATCCTGCCAAGCCAACATTCGACAATACAATCATTGACAAGGATGATGATACCGATGGCTATTATGACTTGTTGGATCGCGTGTCGACAGTGTTCTATAACCTGACCTCGGCTGAGACCAATGACGAACTGGATGCACTGGCACAGAAGATGAGCCCCATCTTGACGCAGCATGCCAACGATGTGAGACTGAACGAGAAACTGTTCGAACGTATCAAATATGTGCACCGTCACCATCGTAAGCTAACACCTGAGGAGAAAATGCTGCTCGAAACGACCTACGAGGGATTTGCCAGAAGCGGTGCGCTGCTCGATGCCGAAGGAAAGGAGAAACTGAGAAAGCTGACCGAGGAGGCTTCGATGCTGTCGTTGCAGTTCTCGCAGAACCTGTTGAAGGAGAACAAGGCATACACACTGCACATTACTGATAGAACACAGCTCGACGGTCTGCCTGACATAGCTATTGAGGCTGCCGCCCAGACGGCTAAGGAGCAGAAGAAAGACGGATGGGTGTTTACACTCGATTTCCCGTCTTATCAGCCGTTTATGACCTACAGCACGCAGCGCGAACTGCGCCGTGAGATGTATATGGCCAGAAACACGGTGTGTACACATGATAACACAGAGAACAACCTGGAAATATGCAAACGGCTCATCAACCTGCGGAGAGAGATTGCCCAGCTGCTGGGCTTCAAGACGTATGCCGACTATGTGCTGAAACACAGGATGGCCAGCAACACGCGCAACGTGTATAAGCTGCTGAACGACCTGATAGATGCCTACAAGCCGACGGCACTGAAGGAGAGGGACGCGCTGCTGAAGATGGCTCAGAAAATGGAGGGCAAGGACTTCAAGATGGAGCCGTGGGACTCGGCCTTCTACTCGCACAAGCTGCAGATGAAGAAGTATAACCTGGATGCGGAGATGCTGCGCCCATACTTTGAACTGCAGAAGGTGATAGATGGCGTGTTCGGACTGGCCAACAGACTGTACGGCATTACATTTAAGGAGAACAAGGACATACCTGTTTATCATCCCGACGTGAAGGCATACGAGGTGTTCGACAAGGACGGCAGTTATCTGGCTGTGTTCTATGCCGACTTCCATCCGAGAAAGGGAAAGCAGGGCGGTGCCTGGATGACGGAGTATCAGGGACAATACATTGACCGTAAGAAGGACAAGGAGGGGAAGGAGATACTGGAGAATGTACGCCCCCACGTGTGCGTGGTGATGAACTTCTCGAAACCTACGGAGGAGAAGCCCGCGCTGCTCACGCTGAGCGAGGTGGAGACCTTCCTGCATGAGTTCGGCCACTCGCTGCACGGCATGTTTGCCAATACGCGCTTTGAGAGTCTGAGCGGCACAAACGTATGGTGGGACTTTGTGGAATTGCCTTCACAGTTCATGGAGAACTATGCGGTGGAGAAGGACTTCCTGCGCACGTTTGCTTTTCACTATCAGACGGGGGAGCCTATTCCCGAGGAACTCATAGAGCGCATCGTGAAGAGCCGTAACTTCATGGTGGCGATGGCCTGTCTGAGACAGGTGAGCTTCGGCCTGCTGGACATGGCTTACTACACGCAGCGTAAGGAGTTCACCGACGACATCATACCCTTTGAGAAGCATGCCTGGAAAAAAGCCATCCTGGGCAAACAGCTGCCTGATACATGTATGACGGTGCAGTTCTCGCACATCATGGCAGGAGGCTATGCTGCCGGATACTACAGCTATAAGTGGGCCGAGGTGCTCGATGCCGATGCTTTCAGCCTGTTCAAGAAGAACGGCATCTTCGACAAGGCTACGGCTGAGAGCTTCAGGGAGAACGTGCTGTCGAAAGGCGGAACGGAACATCCGATGACTCTCTACAAGAGATTCCGTGGAGAAGAACCAACGATCAAAGCTTTACTGAAGAGAAATGGAATCAGACGATAAACAATACAAGCTGGACTGCCGCTATCTGCGCATGGCCCGCATCTGGGCAGAGAACTCCTACTGTCAGAGAAGGCAGGTGGGCGCTCTGGTCGTGAAGAACAAGATGATTATCAGTGACGGCTACAACGGCACACCGAGCGGATTCGAGAATGTGTGCGAGGACGCGGGGGGCGTGACGAAGCCCTACGTGCTGCATGCCGAGGCCAATGCCATCACGAAGCTGGCACGCAGTTCGAACAATAGCGACGGAGCCACCATCTATATCACGGCCTCGCCCTGTATAGAGTGTGCTAAGCTCATCATACAGGCAGGCATCAAGCGCGTGGTGTATGGTGAGAAATACCGGCTCACCGACGGCATTGAACTGCTGGAACGCGCTGGTATCGAGGTTGTTTATCTTGCTCTCTAATCATAAGAAATGAACAAACAGAATCACTTCTCGCCCCTATGGCTTGCACTCAGTGCGGTGGTGGGCATCTTCATTGGAACTTTCTATGCCAATCATTTTGGCGGCAACAGGTTGAGCATCATTAATTCAGGAACGAACAAACTGAACAACCTGCTGCATATCGTGGACGATCAGTATGTAGATACAGTCGATGTGGCCGATCTTGTAGAAAAGGCTGTACCGCAACTGCTGTCAGAACTCGATCCGCATTCGGTCTATATCTCAGCAAAGGATAAGCAGATGGCAGAAGACGACCTGCGTGGATCGTTCTCCGGCGTTGGCATCGAGTTCATCATCAGGAAAGACACTCTTCGCGTACAGAATGTTATCAAGAACGGCCCATCAGAGCGTGCCGGTGTGCTTGCAGGCGATAAAATTGTGGAAGTGGACGACTCGGCTTTCGTAGGCAAGACTCTGACAAATGAGGAAGCAATGCACCGACTCAAGGGACCGAAGGATACAAAGGTGAAACTGGGCATCGTGAGACGGGGAGAGAAAGAACTGCGCTATATCACAGTGACCAGGGGAGAGATTCCAATGAAGAGCGTCAACGCGCTCTATATGCTGGATGATGAGACTGGATATATTCGAATCAAGAACTTCGGAGAGAATACATATCCCGAACTGCTCATCGCTCTTGCTCAGTTGGCACAGGAGGACTTTAGCAATCTCGTGATTGACTTGCGAGGAAATACGGGTGGGTATCTCGGCTCTGCCGTGCAGATAGCTAACGAATTCTTGCCAAAGAACCAACTCATTGTATATACTGAAGGACGACGCTCGCCCAGACAAGAATACCGTTCAGACGGACGTGGCAGTTATCAGAACATTCCGCTTGTCGTGCTTATCGATGAAGGATCGGCATCGGCAAGTGAGATTCTGGCAGGTGCCATTCAGGATAATGATCGTGGCACAATCATTGGAAGAAGGTCGTTTGGAAAAGGATTGGTGCAACAGCCTATCGAATTTAACGACGGCTCGTTGATGAGGCTCACCATCGCCCGTTACTATTCACCTTCAGGACGTTGCATACAAAAGCCCTACACAAGTGGACAGGACAAGAACTATGAGGAGGATCTCATGATTCGCTATCAGCATGGAGAGTTCTTCTCACAGGACAGCATCAAGCATACTGGACCTGAGTTCAAGACGACTAACGGTCGTGTGGTCTATGGCGGTGGTGGCATCACACCCGACATCTTCGTGGGCGAGGATACTACTGCATATACCTCTTATTATAAAGAGGCATCGCTCTCGGGGCTGATTCTTCAGTTCTGCTATGACTATACTGACGACCATCGTGCAGAACTCGCGGCTAATGGAGATTTCGTGGCACTGGAGAAGTATCTGAAACGACAGAATATTGTGGAGAAGTTCGTGAGCTATGCTGACCGTCAGGGACTGAAACGCCGAAATCTGCTCATTCAGCGCTCTTACCGACTGCTGGAGCGCGCCCTCATCAGCCGTCTCATCTATAACGTGCTGGACGAACAGGCTTGGATTGAGTTCCTGAACGTTGACGATCCTGCTATCAAGGAAACTCTCAAACTGTTTAAAGAAGGAAATGCTTTCCCGACAGGGGAGGAGTAATCCTCCCCCGGCTTTCCCTTCAATTCAGAGTGAGCCAGAGAGTTTTCTCCCTAGTTCTCCTCTCAAGTCAGTGTGAGAACAGAGAGTCTTCTTCCAGATTCTTTTCTTAAGTCAGGGTGAACGAGAGGGTGGGGAACGGATGATGTCATAATAATAAAAGAAATGGAGGAATACGAAATCACATTCCTCCATTTCTTTATAGTAGAGTATCAACTGATTAGTTGTTGACTGAACCTCCTACAATGTCGAGCAGCTCATTCGTGATGGCCTGCTGGCGACCCTTGTTGTACTGTAAGTTCAACTGGCGCAACAACTCATCGGCATTGTCGGTGGCTGTCTGCATGGCTACCATACGGGCGGCATGCTCAGAAGCAACGCTGTCGAGCACAGCCGTGTAGAGCATCAGATGAGCATACTTCGGCATGAGTTCCGAGAGCACTGTGTTCATGTCGGGCTCAACAATGAAGTTGTCGTTCAGAGGCGCAACCTCTTTCCCTGCTCTCTCTTCTTCTTCTTCTTGACGTGCCTGACGTCTGCGCTTCAGGTAGTCCACTGCCTTCTTTGTGGCAATGCGAGTGGTCAGGTCGCGTTCATGATCACGGTTCAGCTCCTCCTCAATGTCAATGGGCAGGAACTGCTTGGTGGTCAGAATCTGAGAGCCAGCGCTCTTGAAGTGGTGGTAGATAATCTCCACACTGTCGAGCTCGCCATTGGCAAAACGTTCGCCCAGTTCCATTGCCAAATCAATGCAGTCGTGCACATTGGGCTTATCGACCAAGGTGTTGCGTTCACCCTTGACAATATAGCCCAGCTTACGAGCCTTCTCTGTCACCTTGCGACCGATTGGGTAGATCTCAACATTCTCGGCTCCTAACTCCTGAATGTAAGCATTCGCGGTGTGTTGTAGTCTTCTGATAATGTTGGCATTGAATCCGCCACAGAGGGATGAGTTCGACGAGATGACAACCAGCGCCGCACGTTTTACAGGGCGTACCTGGTCAAAAATCGTCTGAGCCTCAGCCTCAGCCGCCAGGAATGATAAGAGGATATGTTCGAGCATTGTCTCATAGGGCAGCATGTTCTGGATGGCAATCTGCGCATGATGGAGCTTTGAACTCGCTACCATCTTCATAGCAGACGTAATCTTTCGCGTGCTGTTGACTGAAGCAATACGGCCTTTTATCTCTTTTAAACTTGGCATAGTTCTCGATATTGAAGATTGAATATTGAAAATTGAATATTAAAGGCTGCGCTTGCAATCTTCAATCTTCAATTTCCAATTTCCAATTTATTTGAATGTTCCAGCGATGTCGGCCATGACTGCCTCAATCTTCTGGGTTGTCTCATCATCAATCTTTCCGCTGCCTAAGGTGGCAATCACCTCAGGGGCAGTAGAACGCAGCTTGTCAAGGAACTGATTCTGGCACTGACGTACCTTGTCAATGGGTACTTCGCGCATCAGACCGTGAACGCCGCAATAGAGGATGGCAATCTGCTCACCCACAGGCATAGGACTGTACTGAGGCTGAATGAGCAACTGGTTGTTCTTACGTCCACGATCCAGTGTCATAGCGGTCACGGCATCCATATCTGACGAGAACTTGGAGAATGCCTCCAGCTCACGATACTGTGCCTGGTCAATCTTCAGCGTACCTGCCACTTTCTTCATTGACTTGATTTGAGCCGAACCACCCACACGTGATACGGAGATACCTACGTTGATGGCGGGACGGAAGCCCTGATTGAACAGATGGCTCTCGAGGAAGATCTGTCCGTCGGTGATAGAAATCACGTTGGTAGGAATGTAGGCTGATACGTCGCCGGCCTGCGTCTCGATAATGGGGAGAGCGGTGAGCGAGCCACCACCACGCACATGACCCTTCATGCACTCGGGCAGGTCGTTCATCTGCTCGGCCACTTCCTGCTGCTCGTTGATCTTAGCTGCACGTTCCAACAAACGGCTGTGAAGATAGAACACGTCGCCGGGGTAAGCCTCACGTCCTGAAGGACGACGAAGAATCAGTGACACCTCACGATAGGCAACAGCCTGCTTCGACAGGTCGTCGTAAACAACGAGTGCGGGAAGACCGCGGTCGCGGAAATACTCGCCAATAGCAGCACCTGCAAACGGAGCATAATACTGCATGGCTGCAGGATCGGCTGCCGTTGCGGCTACAATAATAGAATAGGGGAGGGCACCATGCTCCTTCAGGGTCTGTACTAAAGCTGCTACGGTACTGGCTTTCTGACCAATAGCTACATAGATGCAATAGACAGGCTTGCCGGCTTCGTAGAAACTCTTCTGGTTGATAATCGTATCGACAGCAATAGCAGTCTTACCAGTCTGACGGTCACCGATGATTAACTCACGCTGACCACGACCAATAGGAATCATTGAGTCGATAGCTTTCAAGCCAGTCTGTAGCGGCTCCTTCACGGGCTGACGATAGATTACACCCGGAGCCTTGCGGTCGAGGGGCATCTCGAAGGAATTGCTCAAGTCGATTTCACCCTTACCGTCAATGGCCTGACCCAATGGATTGATGACACGGCCCAGCATGTTATCGTTCACGCGGATGCTGGCAATGCGGCGAGTGCGCTTCACTACCATTCCCTCCTTGATGCCCGACGTCTGGCCCAGCAGCACACAACCCACGTTGTCTTCCTCCAGGTTCATCACGATAGCCATAGTGCCGTTCTCAAACTCTAACAGTTCGTTGGCCTCAGCATTACGAAGACCGTATATGCGAGCCACACCGTCAGATACCTGTAGTACGGTACCTACTTCATCGAACTGAGCACCATCGCTGATGCCTTTCAGTTGTTCGAGAAGCACTTGACTGACTTCGCTTGGTTTGATTTTATCTGACATAATTTGATTTTACTTTTTAAGTGTGTTAAGAATATCGCGCAGCTTGCTTTGCACGCTTGCGTCCATTCTGTAAGTGTCGTATTCAAGGATGAATCCGCCCACAATGTCGGGATTCACCTCTGATTCAAACTCCACTGTTCCCTGAGTCTTGCTCTCTACCATCTTGCGCATCTTCTGCTCAGTCTCGGCAGTGACGGCCATTGCGGTAATGAGCTTACCACGGATGATGTTCTTCTGCTTACGATAGAGGGTGACGTACGAATTGGCCATGAACTGAATCATATTCTCGCGGTCTTCCTTCAAAATCAAACTGATGAAAGCCTTGGTCAGAGGAGAAATGCTGTCGCCGCCACAGGCTGTGAGCAAAAGCGTCTCCTTCTTGTCCTTCGAGAGCATCGGATTGTCTATCGTATGCCGAAGCTGAGGCACAGTGATGTAGCTCTTGGCCAAAAGCATCATCTGCTGATAGACAGCATCCTCAACCTTTGCATCGGTGGCACTTTTCAGTAGTGCCCGTGCATATCGAACCGATATTACTCCTATATCCATACGTACCTACGTTTATTTATTAAAAGAAGCGTCATCCAGCATACGGTTAATTAAATCCATCTGCGCCTTGTCGCCCTGCAGGTTCTGGCGAAGAACCTTCTCGGCAATCTCGACACTCAGCGTAGCTACTTGCTTACGGATGTCGGCAATCGCTGCCTTGCGCTCCTGGTCGATGGCTATACGGGCATCTTCCAGCAAGCGGGCACCTTCCTGCCGAGCCTTCTCCTGTGCTTTCTCTACGATGGCATCACGCGCATCAGCGGCCTCTTTCAGAATCAGGGCCTGCTTTTCACGCGCTTCCTGCAGGATGGATTCACTTTCTTTCTGTATATTGGCCAGTCGCTCGTTTGCCTCATGAGCCTTGCGCAGTGAATCATCAATGAAAGCCTTTCGCTCAGCTACCATGTTGGTGATAACAGGAAAGCCAAACTTCCATAGGATGAATAGCACCACGAAGAATGTCAGAGACATCCAGAATAACAGACCAGTACTTGGAATCAATAAATCCATATTGCTGCACTTCTTAAAAGATTATAGACACATGAAGGCAATCACAGCTGCGAACAGAGCCACACCCTCAATCAGAGCGGCAGCAATAATCATGTTCGTCATCAGCTTACCAATTACCTCTGGCTGGCGAGCCATAGCATCCATAGCTGAACCACCAATTCTACCGATACCAATACCTGCGCCAATGGCTGCGAGACCTGCACCTACTGCGGCGCCTAACTTTGCAACACCTTCTGCTGCTAACAATGTTGTAATCATAATTGTAATGTTGTTTTAATTGTGAATATTTTTTGTTTTTTTGTTTTGTTTCTTATTCATGCTCAGGAACGGCCCTTGCCATACCGATGAACACAGAGGAGAGAAGTGTAAACACCATAGCCTGGATGAAACAGACTAAACATTCGAGGCACATCATGAAGATAGCCATAATCACGCTTACTGCACTCATGCTGTAGAATACACCTGCCGACATGGATGCCACAAGGAAAATGATACAGGGCATTGCCACAGCAATAGCGTGACCTGCCATCATGTTGGCAAAAAGTCGGATCATCAGTGCAAACGGTTTCGTGAATATGCCTACGAACTCAATCACTGGCATCAAGGGAACCGGACACTTCAGCAGGAAAGGTACTTCTGGCCAGAATATCTCTTTCCAGTAATGCTTTTTTCCGGAGAACTGCACGATGACAAAGGTGCAAAATGCCAGGAAGAATGTCACGGCAATATTGCCAGTCACGTTGCCCGATCCGGGAGGGAATGGTATCAGGCCCATCACGTTGCAGGTGAAGATGAAGAAGAAACATGTTAGCAGGTAGGGAACATATTTCTCATATCCTTTACCGATGCCGGGCTTGATAATGTCCTCAACAACATACATGACAAGCATCTCAACTGCTCCGACAAATCCACCAGGGGCATTGTCGGAAGGCTTGTGGTTCTTGTACCATCGGGCGCTGAACAGAATGCAGCACAGCAATAGTATGACATTGATGAACATGACAGCGACTGTCTTTGTAATAGAAAGGTCTGTCACAGGCTCACCGTTCTCAAGAATCTTGCCAACATGCTCGCCTTCTGTTGCGATAGCCAGTCCTTGCAGCTCGGCAGGGGCATCTGCTTTCAATGGGCGTACACCGTCGTGAGCATGATGCTCGAACTGAGAGGACATGAACGCATGCCAACCGGTTGAGCTCTTGACAATGACGGGCAGCGGAATCGCAATGGGTTCCAGCGTACCATCGGCTTTCTTGATGTCGGTGACGTGCCAGTCGTGTGAGTCCTTGATGTGCTCAAGCACAACTTCTTTGGCCGAGAAACCTTCTGCCTTTGTCGTGGGCATCAGGGCAGCCAGCAAGAACGCCATGCAAAGCAATCGTTTTAAATTATTCATAGTTCAATTTTTATATGCTGCTCAAGCAAATTTTATTGAAATCAGTGTCTAAGAGTTAATGTCGTTATCATCATCACCACATACATACCTAAGCATGCAAGGGCGAAATGAATGGCATCTTCTCTACTCGATGCGAATAATACGTAAACGCCAACGACCGTAAGGGTCAGCAAGATGCGTATTACTGCCACGATGAGGTAGAACTGGGGTAGATGGTCGGGCGACTTCGCTTTGACGAGATCGTAGCCTTTCACGTAGATAACCCCGAGGAGAATGAACAACAGTGCTGCGAGAATATACGAAATCATTCGCTTATCTCTACACAAAGTGACACTTCATTCTTCTGCACTTCCACGAATCCGCCAAGTATGGCTAATTGCTTCCCGTCGTATTCCACGATGCCTTTCTGGAGGGTGGAGATGATGGGTGCGTGGTTGTTCAGAATCTCAAAACTACCTGTTGTTCCAGGTACTTTGACACTCGTTACCTCACCTGAGAATTCTACCTTTTCCGGAGAAACTATTTTCAATTTCAGCATGGGCATTTATCCTTTAGCAGCCTCAAGAAGTTTCTGGGCTTTGGCTTTCGCATCATCGATTGTACCAACATTGAGGAATGCCTGCTCAGGCAGATCGTCCACTTCACCGTCGAGAATGGCATTGAAGCCCTTGATGGTGTCTTCAATGGGTACCATCACACCGGGCAGACCAGTGAACTGTTCTGCTACAGAGAACGGCTGTGACAGGAAGCGCTGCACACGACGTGCGCGGTTGACCGTCAGTTTGTCCTCATCGCTCAGCTCATCCATACCGAGAATGGCAATGATGTCTTGCAGCTCCTTATAGCGCTGGAGAATCTCCTTCACTCGCTGAGCGCACTCGTAGTGCTCTTTACCTACAATCAGCGGGTCGAGAATACGAGAGGTTGAACCCAGCGGATCTACGGCAGGATAGATACCCAGCTCGGCAATCTTACGGTCGAGCACGGTCGTAGCATCCAAGTGCGTAAAGGTCGTTGCAGGAGCAGGGTCGGTCAAGTCGTCGGCAGGCACATAAACTGCTTGTACTGAGGTGATTGACCCCGTCTTGGTAGAGGTAATTCTTTCCTGCATGGCACCCATCTCAGAAGCCAGTGTCGGCTGGTAACCTACTGCAGACGGCATACGTCCTAACAGAGCTGATACCTCAGAACCTGCCTGAGTGAAGCGGAAGATATTGTCGATGAAGAACAGAATATCGGCTGCGCCACCGTCCTTGCCGCCACCATCGCGGAATCCCTCGGCAACGGTCAGACCAGAAAGAGCTACAGAAGCACGTGCGCCAGGCGGCTCGTTCATCTGGCCATAGACCAGTGTGGCCTGACTCTTCTTGAGCTCTTCAGGATCAACAAGTGAGAGATCCCACTTGCCTTCATCCATTGCCTTGCGGAACTTCTCGCCGTAGCGGATAACGCCCGACTCAATCATCTCACGAATGAGGTCGTTGCCCTCACGTGTACGTTCTCCTACACCAGCAAATACTGAGAATCCGTTGTGACCTTTGGCGATGTTGTTGATCAGCTCCATGATGAGCACCGTCTTACCTACACCAGCACCACCGAACAGACCAATCTTACCACCTTTCATGTAAGGCTCCAATAGGTCAATCACCTTGATACCTGTCGAAAGGATCTCTTTCTTGGTTGACAGTTCTTCAAACTCAGGTGCTTCACGATGAATGGGGTAAGCACCCTGCATGTCAAGTTGTTTCATGCCGTCGATTGGCTGGCCAATCACGTTCAGCATGCGACCCTTGATTTGGTCGCCGGCAGGCATCAGAATCGGTGAACCCATAGGTACGGCCTCGAGTCCACGTTGCAGACCGTCGGTGTTGTCCATAGCCACGCAGCGCACTGTGTCTTCACCGATGTGCTGCTGCACCTCGACAATCAGTTCTTTGCCCTGGCCACGATTGATGCGTAGTGCCTCGTGAATTTTTGGTAGCACTTTCTCAGCATCAAGTCCGTTTGTGTCGAAATAAACGTCAATCACAGGACCGATGATCTGAGAAATGTGTCCTTTAATCTGTGACATAAGCGAATAAATAATATTTTGATAAGTATTGTTGCTTTAAGTTTAAACTGTTTGCAAAGATACAAAAAAATACTATTTTGAAGAATGTTTTTTGATAAAACTTTGTAAAAGAATGAAATTAGACGTTATTTCTGAGTTGATTGCTGATGGCTGATGCCACTGTGTAGGCTGTTGTCCAAGCTGCTTGGAAGTTGAATCCGCCAGTAATTCCGTCTATGTCGAGCACTTCACCGGCAAAGTATAGTCCCTGTTTGTTCTTGCTTTCTAACGTTGAAGGATTGATAGCTTGTAGTGATACGCCTCCACAGGTAACAAATTCTTCCTTGAAGACGGCTCGACCTTCAATTGCGTGTTGATCGTTGGTAAGGGTGTTGGTGAGTCGGTTGAGTTCTTTCTGGTTGATGTCTTTCCAGCAGTATTTGGCTCTGGCTCCTAAACATTTCTCTGCGAGGTAGCTCCATAGTCTTGCTGGAAGGGCAAATGGTCTGACTGTGGTGATTTGTTTCTGAGAATGGATTGAAATGATGTCGCGCAACTCTTGAATCGTCTCTGATTCATTTGTGCTCGTCCAGTTTACGTTGAGTGGCATGCGATAATTCCTTTCGGCTAATTCGCGTGCTGCATAGCTTGATAGGCGTAGAATAGCTGGACCACTCATGCCCCAATGGGTGATGAGAAGTGGGCCTGTTGCCCGTAGCTTTGTGCCAGGAATAAAGGCAGTCGCCTGCTCGACTACTGTACCCATCAGACTTTGTAAGTGATGGTCGTTGATATTAAAGGTAAACAATGACGGAACTGGCTTAATGATTTCAGAATCAGTTGATTGTGTAAGGCTTGTGATGGAGCCTCCACCAGTTGTGACGACAATGAAGTCGTAGTCAGTGAGTTCACTCAGTGTGTTTATCCTTTGGTTGGTTCGGATTTCGATGCCCAGTTCTCGGCTGGCATGTAGAAAGCAATTAATGATGGAATGAGAGTCTTGCGATGCAGGGAATACGCATTGGTCATCCTGTGTCGTGAGTTTCACGCCGTGTCGTTCGAACCAGTTGTAGGCATCTTGATGGTCGAATGTCTTGAAGAGACGTTTTAAGAGTCTGTGTCCACGTGGGTAAACTTGGGAAAGGTCTGTCACCTCAGCAAATGAATTGGTACAGTTGCATCGTCCTCCACCGGAAATTTCTACTTTCCTCAGCACTCGTGAAGCTGCTTCGAAAATGGTGACTTCCATTTCCGGAACCATTTCCTTCAGATTGATGGCTGTAAAGAAGCCAGCAGCTCCTCCGCCAATGATAGCTGTATGCCTTTTGCGTATTTCCACCTTACACCTTATTATAATATATAGGAGATGCTCTTATCAAATAATGGTGGTCACTTGTTGCGAAGTAACCACCATTTTTTTTGATTCGAAAAGAGCGTTGATCACTCTATCACAACGAGTGCGTCGTCTTCCATCACGCTCTCGCCAATCTTGACGCAGATAGCTGTCACTTTGCCGCCTTTTTCAGCTTGCAGGTTGTTAGCCATCTTCATAGCCTCAAGCACGACAACTGTATCTCCAGCCTGAACCTCATCGCCTACATTGACTTTGATGTCAGTAATCACACCGGGGAGTGGTGCCTTGATGGCATTGTTCTTGTTGATAGGAGCCTTTTCAGCCTCGCCACTTTCATCTGCAGATGCAGTAGCGGCAGCGGGCTTACCCAATACGGGCTTCTTCTTCTCAGGTTCAGCCGGCATTTCCAGTTCTACCTTGAAGTCCTCTCCGTTTACAGTCACGGTTACGATGTTTTCCTCGATGTCGCCTACTGCAACTTCGTATTTCGTACCGTTAATGGTATACTTGTATTCTTTCATTGTCTTTAGATTCATTAGGGGTGAGCTGTCATAGTCTGTGCATAGCCGTTCCACTGGGTAGGATGCTCGGCAATCGTAATGATGCCGGGCTCCTTGTCGTGGACGTTGTTGCCAAGATGCTCGTGCAGAGCCATCACAATGGCAGCATATACTTCGTTGTTTTTCATACGCTTACTTGATTACATTGGAATGTTACCGTGCTTCTTTGCAGGCAGGGCATCACGCTTTGTTGCGAGCTGTGCCAATGCGCGGCAAATGCGGAAACGAGTGTTGCGTGGCTCAATCACGTCATCAATGTAGCCATACTTGGCTGCCTGATAAGGATTTGCAAAGAGCTCATTGTACTCATCTTCCTTCTCTGCGATGAATGCTTTCACATCTTCGCCAGCCTCTTTCTTGGCTTTAGCTTCCTTGGCGTAGAGCACTGCTGCGGCACCTGAAGCGCCCATCACAGCAATCTCTGCTGAAGGCCATGCATAGTTGAGGTCGGTGTGGAGCTGCTTCGAGCCCATCACGATGTGAGAACCACCGTAAGATTTACGCAGTGTTACGGTAATCTTGGGTACGGTAGCTTCTCCGTAGGCATACAGCAACTGAGCACCGTGAAGAATGACAGCATTGTATTCCTGACCAGTACCGGGGAGGAATCCTGGAACGTCAACGAGTGAAACGATGGGGATGTTGAATGCATCACAGAAGCGAACGAAGCGTGCGCCCTTACGTGAAGCATTGACGTCAAGTACACCAGCATAGCATGAAGGCTGGTTGGCCACGATACCTACCGACTGTCCGTTGAAGCGTGCAAATCCCACGATGATGTTCTTGGCAAACTTTGGCTGTACTTCGAAGAACTCGCCATTGTCCACGATGGCACCAATCACCTTATACATGTCGTAGGCTTCATTAGGATTCTCTGGAATAATCTGGTTGAGCAGGTCTTCCATACGGTTGATGGGATCGTCGCACTTCTTGCGAGGAGCCAGCTCCATATTGTTCGACGGGATGTATGACAGGAGGGTCTTGAGCATAGCGACACCTTCTTCCTCGGTCTTGGCTGTGAAGTGAGTTACGCCAGACTTTGTGGCATGAACCGAAGCTCCGCCCAGGTGCTCCTGGTCAATGTCCTCGCCTGTAACGGTCTTCACCACTTTCGGACCAGTGAGGAACATGTAGCTTGTGCCTTCCATCATCAGCGTGAAGTCTGTGAGGGCAGGGGAGTAAACGGCTCCACCGGCGCAGGGACCGAAGATACCGCTAATCTGAGGAATCACACCCGAGGCAAGAATATTGCGCTCGAATATTTCTGCGTAACCAGCCAGTGCATTGATACCTTCCTGAATACGGGCACCGCCTGAGTCATTGATACCAATGACGGGAGCGCCCATCTTCATAGCCATATCCATGACCTTGCAAATCTTCTGGCTCATGGTCTCTGACAGAGAGCCTGCGTGTACGGTAAAGTCCTGTGCAAAGATGAACACCAGACGTCCATCAATCGTGCCGCTACCAGCAACAACACCGTCACCGAGGAATTGTTTCTTTTCCATGCCGAAGTTGTGGCAACGGTGCTCTTTGAACATGTCATATTCCTCGAATGAACCTTCATCGAGGATCATGTCAATACGTTCGCGAGCAGTATATTTGCCGCGCTCATGCTGTTTCTGAATAGCTTTTTCTCCACCACCGAGGCGAGCCTGTTCGCGCTTCTCGATGAGCTGCTTGATTTTGTCTAATTGCTTACTCATTTTGTATTTAATACGTGTTATGGGTTAATGGGGTATTAATGCTCGCAGAGTTCTGTTAATACTCCTGCTGTTGACTTCGGATGCAGGAAGGCAATGTTCAGGTTCTCAGCGCCTTTGCGAGGAGCCTGGTCAATGAGGCGTACACCTTTTTCGCTCACTTCGGCAAGCGCATTTGCAACTCCGTCCTCAATGCAGAAAGCTACATGATGAACACCCTTGTTGCCTTTGTCAAGCCACTTCTGAATGGTGCTTTCGGGTGATGTGGGTTCCAGCAACTCCAGTTTTACCTCGCCACATTTCAAGAATGCGGTCTTCACTTTCTGGTCTTCTACAACTTCTGTGGCATAGCACTCCAGGCCGAGCACATCCGTAAAGAACGGCAGGCTTTCTTCAATGCTCTGGACAGCAATACCCAAATGTTCAATGTGTGAAATCTTCATATCAATATCCGTTAATTATTAGTATTAATATTTTTCGTATAGTATCTACTGATAAAATGCTTCTGTACACGATGTCTGATGAATCGTACGGATGCAAAGTTACGAATTATTTCTTTATCGTGCAAACGTTTCTTGATTTACTTCTTTAACAAAACTAAAAACCATTTGATTAATCTGGGGGAAACGGAAAAAGGAAGCCGTCCGGATTGGATTACAGCTTCCCTTTTCATATTGTTGCGAATCAGATTACAGGATGGTCTTCACAGCTTCAAGCATACCCTTCTGCTGGATGAGGTCAAGATACTGCTTAACCAGTGCATTGAGTCCGCTGATCTTGTTGAGGTCTTCCTGCCAGATGAATTCAGCTGCCAGCACGCCGTCGGCTACTTTCTGTGTGTCGCCTGTTGCCCAGAGCTGCTGCAGGAGCTCGATGATCTTCGGATCGTCGTTTGGAACAATCTCGGTACCGTCTTCGCGCTTTCCACCTTTATAATATGTAATGATGGCGGCCAGACCGAACACGAGTCCCTTTGGCAGTTCGCCTTTGCGCTCCAGATAGGTCTTCACGCCGGGCAGGTCGCGAGCCTGGAACTTGGGGAACGAGTTCAGCATGATGCTTGTCACCTGATGATCGACAAATGGGTTGTCGAAGCGCTCCAGCACGTCGCTTGCAAACTTCTCCAGTTCTTCCATTGGGAGGTCGAGTGTCTGCATGAGCTCGTCGAACTGTACCTTGTGGATGTATTTGCCGATGACCTCATGGTTGCAGGCATCGCGCACGATATTGACACCACTCAGGAATGCTACAGGCGAGAGCACTGTGTGCGGGCCGTTCAGCAAGGTTACCTTGCGCTTGTGGTAGGGCTCCTCAGAAGGAACGAAGAGCACATGCAGTCCAGCCTTGTCGGCAGGGAACTCCTGGGCCACTTCCTTCGGAGCTTCAATCACCCAGAGGTGGAAGTTCTCAGCCTGAACAACGAGGTTGTCGCGATAGCCGATCTTCTCCTGAATCTGTGCAATCTCCTTGCGGGGGAATCCGGGAACGATACGGTCAACGAGTGTTGCATAAACGCCGCAACTGTTCTCGAACCACTGGCGGAATCCTTCGGGCAACTGCCACAGGTCGATGTACTTGCGGATGCAATCCTTCAGCACGTGGCCATTGAGGAAAATCAGCTCACAGGGGAAGATGATGAGGCCTTTTGTGGGATCGCCGTTGAAAGCCTGGTAGCGGCGGTAGAGCAGCTGTACCAGTTTGCCAGGATATGAAGCAGCAGGCTTGTCCTCCAGTTTGCAGGTAGGATCGAATGCGATACCGGCTTCAGTGGTGTTAGAGATGACGAAACGAATCTCGGGCTGTTCGGCAAGTGCCAGATAAGCATCGTTCTGTGCATACGGATTCACACAGCGGCTGATCACGTCGATACGCTCAAGTGTGTTGACGGGCTTTCCGTTCTCACGTCCTTGCAAGTTGACGTGGTACAGGCAGTCTTGGCCGTTTAACCAGTCAATCATACCTCCATTCAGAGGTTGAACAACTACGACAGAACCATTGAAATTGGTCTTCTGATCCATGTTCCAGATAATCCAGTCAACAAAAGCGCGCAGGAAATTACCTTCACCAAACTGAATTACTTTCTCAGGCATCACGCTCTTAGGCGCAAAGTGTTTGTTTAATGGCTTTAACATGATTGTTAGCTTGTTTTGGAAGTTATTTTATGTTATTCATTTCTAGTTGCAAAGATACAAGATAGTTCTGAAAATTCCAAATTAATCTGTATAGTTTTACCTTTTTTTACGTAATTGTTTACGATTCGCTTTCCGTGTTCGTGTTCTTGCCATGTTGGCGGTCCCCTCTATGGCGCGGCTTCCTGCTGTTGCGCCCCCGCGACCGGCCCTGAGCTGACCTGCGCTGTCTGCCGTGCTCTTTCTTGCGTCCGCTTCTGCCGATGTATTCAGGTCCTTCACCGATTCCTTCTGGCAGAGGGTTCTTTTCAACATCCTTCTGCAGGAAGTGTTCTATAGCCATGAAGCGGCTCACGTCTTTCTCGTTGACAAACGTGATGGCAGCCCCGTCGCGGTCGGCGCGAGCTGTTCTGCCTATGCGGTGAACGTAGTCTTCGGCATCGTGAGGCACGTCATAGTTGATGACCATTCGAATATCGTCGATGTCGATGCCGCGTGCAACAATGTCGGTAGCCACGAGCACATCAATATGTCCGGCTTTGAACTTATACATCACCTCATCACGCTCAGCTTGCGTAAGGTCTGAATGCATGGGGGCACAGTTGATGTCCATTCTTTTCAGTTCGCGTGCAATCTCCTTCACGCGGTCTTTCTTTCCGCAGAAGATGATGACTCGTTGCAAATCTCCGCCTTTGAACAGGTGCTGAATGATTTTCAGTTTCTGTGGGTCATAGCACACATAAGCAGATTGCTTGATTTTCTCGGCAGGACGGCTGACAGCGATTTTCACTTCCACAGGGTCGTGTAGGAGTGATACGGCAAGTTCTCGGATCTTAGCTGGCATGGTGGCTGAGAACATGATCTTTTGGCATGTAGGGGGCAGCAGTTTGTTGATCTGCATGATGTCCTCAGAGAATCCCATGTCGAGCATACGGTCTGCTTCGTCAAGAACAAAGAAAGATGTACGCGAGAGGTCCAGGTTGCCTACTTTCATGTGGCTCAGCAGTCGTCCCGGGGTCGCTATCACTACGGGAGCTCCGCCACGCAGGCTTTTCAGCTCCTGGTCGAACCGGCTGCCATCGTTACCGCCATAGACGGCTATTGACGAAATGTTTTCCAAGTAGTAGCTGAATCCTTCCATCGCCTGATCTATTTGCTGTGCCAGTTCGCGAGTGGGCGACATGACAACGCAGTTGATGGCATCTTCTGGGAAGCCGCCATCGTCTAACATGGATAGAATGGGCAGGAGGTATGCAGCGGTCTTGCCAGTTCCCGTCTGAGCTACACCCAGCACGTCGTGTCCGTCAAGGATTTCGGGGATACACTTTTCTTGTATGGGTGTCATGTCCTCGAAGTGCATGTCGTAGAGTGCATCAAGGATGTTGTCGTTGAGATATGTTTCTTCGAAAGTCATTGATTGTTTTTATTAATTAGGTGACTGCCTGTAGCAGAAGTAGGCAATGAAAACATAAAGGATGTTGGGCATCCATGCAGCGAGTATAGGTGGTGTGCCTGCATTGATAGCGAATGTGGCACTGATTGTCTGCAGCAAGATATAGGTAAACGACAGCGCCAGTCCTATGCCCAGATACATGCCCATACCGCCTTTGCGCTTACGGGAGGAGAGTGATGCACCAATGACGGTCAGGATGAAGGATGCAAACGATGTGGCTATGCGTTTATGATATTCTACCTCGTATTGCACCACATTCAGCGAACCGCGATCCTTTTGCTTCGTGATGTATCGCTTGAGCTCTGGCGAAGTGAAGGTTTCTTGCTGTCCTTTGTTGAATACCAGGTCCATAGGCTCCATCATAATCAGCGTGTCTATTTCCGACCCTGTCTCAATGTGCTCACGAAGTCCTTTCAGAGTGCGAATCTTGTAGTTGATGGCTTTCCAGTGATAGCGCTCGTCGGCAATCGTGTCATACTGAATGATGTTGGCTGTCATGTGACTGACAAGCTGTTTCTTCTCAAACTTGTCAAGCGAGAAGCCGTAGCCTCGCTTTGAGATGTCGTCATAGGTCTGAATGTAGGCCACTACTCCTGGCGCCACTTGCAGCTGCACATTCTGCGCGCTGGTATTCTTCCGGTCGTTTTTATAGAGCGCCTCAAAGTTCTGACGAATGATGTTGCCGTTGGGGATAACATAGGCTCCGAGATAGTAATTGACAGCTGCAATGATGGCAGCCGAAACCATGTAAGGCCGCATGAGTCGCTTGAAGCTTGTGCCACTTGCCAGCATGGCAATGATCTCAGAATTGGTAGCCAGCTTTGAGGTGAAGAAGATAACGGCAATGAAGACAAAAAGGGGAGAGAACAGGTTGGCGAAATAGGGCACGAAATTAGCGTAATAGTCGAACACGATAGCTTGCCAAGGTGCATGATTGGTGGCAAACTTCGACATGTGCTCGTTGAAGTCGAAGACGATGGAGATAGAGATAATCAGAGCAATGGCATAGATATATGTGCCAATAAACTTCTTGATGATGTATTTATCAAGCAGTTTTACTCTGTTCAGTGGATTCAGTTTTCTCCAGTCCATCCTAGTCCCTTCTCTTTGTTGAATTACAATCTGTGTCCTAATTGCTCCACCACGCCACGCTTCCACGTTGTGAAGTCGCCATTCTCAATATGGGTTCGGGCATCTGTGACCAGTCGCAGGTAGAAGGCCAGATTGTGGATAGAGGCTATCTGCATAGCCAATAGCTCTTGTGCTTTGAACAGGTGGTGCAGGTAGGCTTTGGAGTGCAGACGGTCAATGTCGCAACCGTCGGGGTCGATGGGCGAGAAGTCCTGCTCCCATTTCTTGTTGCGCATGTTCATCGTACCATTATAGGTGAAGAGCATAGCATTGCGCCCGTTGCGTGTAGGCATCACACAGTCAAACATGTCAACACCACGCTCTATGGCTTCAAGAATGTTTTGAGGCGTGCCCACCCCCATCAGATAGCGCGGCTTGTCTTTAGGAAGAATCTCGTTGACCACTTCTATCATCTCGTACATCACTTCTGTTGGCTCTCCCACAGCCAGTCCGCCAATGGCATTTCCTTCAGCACCTTTGTCGGCTACATATTTTGCAGCCTCTCTGCGCAGATCCTTGAAAGTGCATCCCTGCACAATGGGGAACAACGCCTGATGATAGCCATACAAGGGTTCGGTCTCATTGAAGCGCTTGATGCAACGGTCCAGCCACCGCTGAGTGAGCCCTAATGATTTCTTGGCATATTGGTAGTCACTCTGTCCGGGAGGACATTCGTCGAGTGCCATCATAATGTCGGCGCCAATGATTCGCTCGGTGTCCATCACATTCTCAGGGGTGAAGATGTGTTTTGAGCCGTCAATATGGCTCCTGAATTCGCATCCCTCTTCGCGAAGCTTGCGAATGCCCGTAAGTGAGAACACTTGAAAACCGCCCGAATCGGTCAGGATGGGGCGGTCCCAGGTGTTAAACTTGTGCAGACCGCCAGCCTTGCGAAGTGTGTCAAGTCCTGGACGGAGATACAGATGATAGGTGTTGCCAAGAATGATTTGGGCTTTCACTTGCTCGCGCAGTTCAGAGAAGTGAACCCCCTTCACGCTGCCGCAGGTGCCCACGGGCATGAAGATAGGTGTCTTGATCTGTCCGTGGTCTGTGGTGATCAGTCCTGTGCGAGCATCGCTGGCACTATCAGTATGTTGCAGTTCAAATGTCACTGTCTGTTACTCTTTGGATTCTTCTTTGGATTCTTCTTTAATATCAAATGTCAACGGGTGTTCTACGTACTCATCGGTAAGCGCAAACTTCCATACGTCTTGCACATTCTCAACGTAGTGGAAAGTGACTCCTTTGAGGTACATCTCAGGTATCTCATTGATGTCCTTCTCGTTCTCGCGGCACATGATGATGTCAGTAATGCCAGCTCGCTTGGCTGCAAGAATCTTCTCTTTGATGCCTCCTACGGGCAGCACCTTTCCTCGGAGCGTAATCTCACCTGTCATGGCAGTATTCTTGCGCACTTTCCGCTGTGTGAGGGCTGAGGCTATACTGGTGGCAATCGTGATGCCTGCCGAAGGGCCGTCCTTGGGCGTGGCTCCTTCCGGCACGTGGATGTGCATGTTCCAGTTGTCGAAAATCCTGTAGTCGATGCCTAAAGTGTCGGCATGCGCTTTCACGTATTCCAGGGCCAGGATGGCACTTTCCTTCATCACATCGCCCAAGTTTCCGGTGAGTGTGAGCTTCTGTCCCTTGCCCTTCGAGAGTGAGGTCTCAATGAACAGGATTTCACCGCCCACACTTGTCCAAGCCAGACCCGTCACCACGCCTGCATAGGCATTTCCTTGATAGATATCTCGGTAGTAAGGTGGCTTGCCGAGCAGACTCTCCAAACGTTCGGGTGTAATCTTCACATCCTGCTTCTCTTCCTGATTCATCTGGCGGTTGAAGGCCAGTTTGCGCAAGGCCTTGTTCACCTCTTTCTCTAATTGGCGCACACCGCTCTCACGCGTGTATGACTCAATGATTTTCTCAATGGCAGCCTTGTTGAACGATGGCTTGGGCTTGATGGTGTTCAGACCTGTGTTCTCTAATTCGCGAGGAATGAGATGACGCTTGGCTATCTCTATCTTCTCCTCGGTGATATAGCCGCTCACTTCGATAATCTCCATACGGTCGAGCAGGGGGCGGGGAATCGTTCCGAGGTTATTGGCAGTCGCAATGAAGAGCACCTTCGACAGGTCATAGTCTGTGTCAAGATAGTTGTCGTGGAAAGCCGTGTTCTGCTCTGGGTCAAGCACTTCCAGCAATGCTGATGCCGGATCACCGTTCACGGTGTTCTGAGTCACTTTGTCTATCTCGTCAAGAATGAAGACGGGATTGCTGGAACCTGCCTTCTGAAGACTCTTGATGATTCGGCCAGGCATAGCGCCGATATAGGTACGGCGATGACCTCGGATCTCAGCTTCGTCGTGCAGTCCTCCCAAGGAGATTCGTACATACTTGCGCTTCATGGCCTCAGCTATTGACTTACCGAGTGAAGTCTTGCCCACACCCGGAGGACCGTACAGGCAGATGATAGGACTCTTCAGGTCACCACGCAGAGAGAGTACGGCAATGTATTCCAAGATGCGCTCTTTCACCTTCTCCATGCCGTAGTGGTCGTGGTCCAGGATTTTCTGAGCACGCTGCAAGTTCAGGTCATCCTTCGTGTATTCACCCCAAGGGAGCGAGATGAAAGTCTGAAGATAGTTCAGTTGCACGTTGAAGTCGGGCGACTGAGGCGACAGGTTGTCGAGCTTGTCCAGTTCTTTATAGAACAGCTTCTCTGTCTCTTCGTTCCACTTTTTCGTTAATGCCTTATCCAGCAGTTCATTCTTCTCTGGAGTGGTCTCATTGCCAATCTCAGCCTGAATGTTCTTGATCTGCTGCTGAAGGAAATAATTCTTTTGTTGCTCATCAATATCCTCGCGCGTCTTGTTTCGTATGTTAGCCTTCAGGTTCTGCAGGTTGATCTCCCTGTTGAGGGCTTTCATCGTGCCAAACAGGCGTTCTTTCATTGACTCAACGCTCAGGAGCTTTATTTTCTCCTTAATGCTGAATGGCATGTTGGTGCACACGAAGTTGAGCATCATGATGTTGTTGTGGATATTGTGGATGGCGAATGTGGCTTCATCGGGAATGTCGTCTGAAACCGTCACATATTCATCGGCCATCTTCCGCAAGTCTTCAATGGCAGTCTCCCATTCGCGGTCTCGCTTTTCCGGGAGAATCTCCGGTGCGGCTTCAATTCTTCCTTTCAGATAGGGTGAAGTTCCGGTGATGCCGAGCAGGTGCATGCGTCCGAATCCCTGCACGATGGCTGTCACATTGCCGTTGGGGAGCGTCAGTTGTTTTACTACTTTAGCCAGTACGCCATATTCGTGAAGGTCTTCGTCAGATGGCAGTTCAACCTCCGGATCGCGCTGGCATACAATACCAATCAGCATGTTCTTTTTCTCCGCTTGCTTTACAAGTGTCAAACTTGAATCGCGGCCAATAAGAATCGGAGAGACCACACCGGGAAAGAGCACTAAGTTCCTGACAGGTAGAATAGGTATTTCGTTAGGTGCTTCAACCTCTAATAATTCATTGAAATCACCTTCAATATCGGCAATCATCGAGAATGCCTTGTTACTTTGGTTATCACTCATTTCAAATCTAAACTGCATAATTGGTTGCAAAATTACTAAATAATGCTGACGTAGCAAAGCGATTTGGGAAGATTAACGCAGTTCGCCTCATAAATAAAGGCATTTCGAGAGAAATTGGGGAAAGTTCGCAAGATGCCACTACGCAAATCGGGGCGGATTGTGGAACGAATAAGATATCTTATTCGTAACCCGATTGGGTTGAGCATCAACTATAGCGGTGGCTTCACTCCAGCGAGTACAGGCGCAAACTCCTGCGTAAGGGCGTTACGCGTTAAATTGATAGAGGGAGTGAGATTACTATAACTTGCTCCTTTTTTTCGTCATTATATTGACCTAAAGGCCTGCTATTTTGCATATTTTATTTTGAAATGTCTATTGTTTGGGAAACTTTTTGTAAATTTGCACCCAAATAACAAGTGATTATGAGTCCAGTATTCCGACGCGAAAGCGAATATACGTTCAAGAGGAGGAACGGATACACATCCATGTGCTCTGCGGCGGCAAGGAAGCCAAGTTTTGGCTGGAGCCACAGGTAGAACTTGTCAAGAATACAGGCATTCCCGAGCATAAGTTGAGTGAAATTAAGAAAATTGTAGAAAAATATGCAGACAACTTCAAAGAGCAATTCCGCCAGCACATCGGCAAGCGTATTAATGATTAACGCGCAGGGTATCATGCTCTCTGTGCTGGGGCACGACTATTTTCTGTCATACAATCGCATTCCGTGGATGCAGGACGCGCCCATTCGCAGCGTCTTGAATGTGCAGATGAGTGGTTCAGAAGCCATAGAATGGCCCGACCTTGACGTGGATCTCGAAATTGACAGTCTTCGCCATCCAGAACGCTATCCGCTTGTCATCAAACGGAATCAGATGGATTTTGTTGGGGTATAGAATGATTTAATTGTAATTCAAAATTACTAAATATTGCTGACGTAGCAAAGCGATTTGGGAAGATTAACGAAAATAGCCCCATGCAGGGTTTACGCAGATTTACTGCGGAAAGCGACCATGCTGATTGCAAGAAGGGTTTAGGACAAACGCACCGAGCGACCGTGCTGAACGCTTATGGCCACTCGCGCGCACGTACACGCGAGTTAAATCCGTTAACTTCGTGAAAAGTCCGTTAAAGCGGTTGGGCTGAAATGAGCCCTTTGCGTACCTTTGTAGTGTGTTCAGGACAAAGCGCGTAGGGCCAAGACACAACTACTGAGAATCAACATTTTTTA
>JAEEPT010000097.1 GCA_016284895.1 Prevotella sp.
GCGTGGCCATCGCTAAGCAGTCAACTAATCTGCTTCGAGCTGGCTACTATCCGCAGGTGGCACTGATGGGTGGTTATGCAGTGAGTAACCCATCGCTGCAGAACGGATTCGAAAAGAAATTCCGTGGCTTCTGGAATGTAGGCGTGCTCGTACGCATTCCTCTGTGGAACTGGGGCGACGTAATGTATAAGGTTCGCGCATCAAAGGGCGCTACTGCTATAGCCAACCTGCAAAGAGAAGAGGCTCGCGAAAAGATTGAGCTGCAAGTGAACCAGGTCGCTTTCAAGGTGGAAGAGGCCAACAAACGACTGGCTTTGGCAGAAGCCAGCGTGCGGAAAGCCGATGAGAACCTGCACATGGCAAACGTAGGATTTGCCGAAGGAGTGGTGACACCCACCACCGTGATGGAGGCACAGACCGCCTGGCTACAGGCCAAGTCGCAGAAGATCGATGCTGAGATTGATGTCAAGCTTAGCCAAGTCGATTTGCAGAAGTCGCTCGGAACCCTCCAATAACTTAATCATTTAGAATTCAGATTTTTATATATAATTATAACGAAGTTATCATGTCAGCAACAACGCAACATAAAAACATTCTGTATGCAATCATAGGATTCGCATCGGTCGTGGCTCTGGTGGCCCTCATCGGCTTTTTTGCACTGGGACGCGACCCTGAACTGATTCAGGGACAGGTTGAAGTGTCGGAATACCGCGTTTCGAGCAAGGTGCCCGGTCGTATTCTCGAGATTAGAGTCAAGGAGGGCGATTTTGTCAAGGCCGGCGACACGCTCGCCATCATCGATGCCCCTGAAGTGCGTGCCAAGATGCACCAGGCTCAGGGAGCTGAAGGTGCAGCTTCGGCTATGCAGCAAATGGCACAGAACGGTGCCCGTAAGGAGCAAATCCAAGGAGCCTATCAGCTGCTGCAGAAGGCAAAGGCAGGTCTGGAGATTGCCGAGAAGTCGTATAACCGTGTGCAGCGCCTCTACGAGGAAGGTGTGATGAGTGCACAGAAACGCGATGAGGCCTACGCCAACTATAAGGCCATGCAGGCTACGCACGAGGCTGCCAAGAGCAAGTACGATATGGCAGTCAACGGTGCCCGTTTGGAAGAGAAAATGGCTGCTCAAGCTCAAGTGGAGCGCGCAAAGGGTGCTGTGCAGGAGGTGAACAGCTATATCGGTGAGACCGTGCAGCTGGCGCAGATGGACGGCGAGGTGAGCAACATCTACCCCAAGGTGGGTGAGCTTGTAGGTACCGGTAGTCCCATTATGACCATCTCCATGATGGACCAGATGTGGGGTACGTTCAATGTGCGTGAAGACCAGCTTGCCGGCATGCAGATTGGCTCTGAGATTACTGCTTATATCCCTGCTTTCGAAAAAGAAGTAAAGATGAAGGTCTACTACATGAAAGACCAGGGTTCGTATGCCGTATGGAAGGCTACAAAGGCCAACGGGCAATTCGATCTGAAGACTTTCGAGGTGAAGGCACGTCCCGTAGAGACCATCGAAGGACTGCGCCCAGGTATGTCGCTCATCATCAGATAAATGGAATATCTTAAGAGACTATTTAAAGTTCTCATGCGAGAGCTGCTGATTCTGAGAAGGAATCACATCTATCGCTTCTGCATGGTGGTGTTCCCCATCCTGGTGATGGTGTTCTTCACTAGCATGATGGATGACGGATTGCCAACGAGCATGCCCGTGGGCGTGGTGGATCTGGACAATACCTCGACCACACGCGCGCTGACACGCAGGCTCGACGGGTTCCAAATGTCGCACGTGGTGGCACACTATCCCAGCATGACAGATGCACGAAAAGCCATTCAGCAAAACGAGATCTATGCCTTCCTCTATATTCCGAAAGGCACTACCGACAAACTGCTGGCCAGCCGTCAGCCGAAAGTCTCGTTCTACTACTCCATGACCTCGCTTGCTGCCGGATCGCTGCTGTTCAAGGACTTGAAGACCATCACGACATTGGGATCGGCTGCCGTTGGACAAGCCACGTTGCAGGCACGTGGATTCACCGATGCGCAGATACAAACGCTCTTGCAGCCCATCAGGATCGACCTGCACCAGATTGCTAACCCCTGGACCAGTTACAATGTCTATCTCACCACTATGATTGTGCCTGGCTCCATCATGCTCTTTATCTTCCTCATCTCTGCCTACTCGTTAGGTACCGAATTGAAGTTTGATACGGGCAAGCTGTGGATGCGCTTGTCAAACAACAATATCATGTTGGCCTTGCTGGGCAAGTTCCTGCCGCAGACCATCATCTGGCTCGCCATCGTCTATGGCTACGAATACTATGTGTTCTATGTGCTGGGATTCCCGCATCTGGGCAGTCCGGGCATGTTGGTGCTTTTGGGACTGATACAGGTGCTGGCCAGTCAGGGCTTCGGCATATTCGCTTTCGGCCTGATGCCTTCGCTGCGCATGTCGATGAGCGTGTGCTCGTTGTGGGCCGTGCTCAGCTTCTCAATGGCTGGATCTGCCTTCCCTGCAATGGGCATGGACGCTCCGCTACAGTCACTCACGTGGCTCTTCCCCCTTCGTCACTACTACATGATCTATCAGATCTGTGTCTTCAACGGCTTCCCGCTGTTAGAGGCATGGTTCCACTTCGCCGCGCTGGTGGCTTTCACGCTGTTGCCCTGGTTCGTGGTGAGTAAAATAAAGAATGCAATGCTTACTTATGTCTATATTCCATAACGCATACGAGGCTCTGCAGGATGCCTGCTACATCTGGAGACAGGAGATGAGACAGGTGGTCAAGGATGAAGGTGTGCTCATCTTCTTCATCATTGTGCCTATCGTCTATCCCATCCTTTATTCCTGGATATATAATAATGAGACGGTACGCGAAGTACCCGTTGTAGTGGTCGATGATTCGCACTCGTCGCTTTCGCGTAAGTTCATCCGCATGTGCGATGCCTCGCCCGACGTAAAAGTGGCCTTCTATGCACAGGACATGGAAGAGGCGAAATCGCTGGTGAGCCGACAAATCGCGAAGGGTATCTACTACATACCGAGTGAGTTCGACAATGAGGTAAATCGTTTGCAGCAGGGCGTGATTAGTGTCTATTGCGACATGAGTCTGATGCTTGCCTATAAAGCCATTTTCCAAACGGCACAGATGGTGAGCATGCAGATGGGATCGGAGATCAAGACAAAACTGGGCGGACGATATACGCATCAGGAAGAGGTGATAGCGGCCAAGCCGCTCGACTTTGCCGAGGTACCCATTTTCAATCCTTCTGGCGGTTATGGCTCGTTCATCCTGCCTGCCGTGCTCATGCTGATTCTGCAACAGACACTGGTGCTGGGCATCGGCCTGTCGGCGGGTACGGCTCGAGAGGAGAATCGCTACGGACTGCTCATCCCCGTGAGCCGCCACTATCACGGTATGTTCCGTATCGTGCTGGGCAAGGCCATGTGCTACTTCATGATCTATGCCGTGATGGGTGCATGGCTCGTAGCAGGCGTGCCTTATTTGTTCAGCTTCCCGCAACTGGCATCATGGCAGACGTTGCTTGTCATCATGCTGCCCTATATCCTGGCCTGCATCTTCTTTGGTATGGCTGTGTCGTGTATGGTGAAGTATCGTGAGAATGTGATGTTACTTATGGTGTTCATCTCTGTCCCCTTGCTGTTCATGACGGGTGTCAGCTGGCCGCAGTCTAACATCCCTGGCGTATGGCAGGGCGTTTCTTGGCTCTTCCCCTCCACCTTCGGCGTGAAGGCATACGTGAGGCTGAACTCGATGGGTGCCTCGCTGGGTGATGTTCTTACTGAGTACCGTATTCTGTGGTTACAGACCGGTATTTACTTCTGTCTGGCTTGTGCCGTTTACCGTTATCAGATACACCTTTCGCATCAGGATGTGCGTAATCGTCTGGCTGAGAAGAAAGCTCAGAAAGCAGCCGCTGCTGCTGAGGGTGAATAAAAGAACGTGCCACTCACAATCGAATGTTTGTGAGTGGCACGTTTCTTATTGTATGAATGTCTGTTAGGAGTTTTCGGGTTAGAAAGTTAAACGGATGGTATCGCTCCACTCTGTTTCTCCTTTTATACTGAATCCCTGTTCATGAGAGAAGAACGATCCTTCATATACTGTAACTGTATTGCGCTTCATGGGGATGTCGGTGAAGGTTCTGCTCATGACGACGTTCTTATTGGAATCTATTGCCTCGGCTTTTACATCGAGTGAACCTTCATCTTCGCGGAGGAAAGTGTAAATGCGAAGGGGTAGGGGAACGGAACTACCTTGAATTCTCACATTCTTCTCCTGTTTGGAGTTGACGTTGCCGCCATACCCTGTTACCGCGTTCAGCACACCTGAGCCGCCTGTATAGTTGAAAATCATGTGAGTGACTTCTGCTGGTATTTCGTCGGTAATGGTGAAGCAGAGCTGTGAGCTAACTCTGGTTAGTGTCACCTCGTGGATGGTTTCTTCACTCTTCACCTCCAGGTCGCCATAGTAGCAGAACGTGTCTGAATAGCCAAGCTGGTTGGTGAACTGAATGTTCTCAGGATCAGAAACCGTAGGGTTGCCGCCAATGCTGCTGTGGGCCAGCACCATGAGTTTGTAAGTGTTGTCTGGATCCAGCAAGAACTTTACTTCGCCGAAGTTCCCGTCTTCTTTAAGTTGGCTCTTGCCTTTTACCTTTTCACCGTCTTTATACACCACGAAGTTTAGTCGTGTGCAGTAGGTGGTCAGGTCAACCATATCTCTGGTGATGGGCACCAAGTTGAAGTTGGATACTCGCAGCACAACGTTGTACTTACCCTTGTCCTGTTCGGTCTTTCCGGAAGTATTGTTGGTGTTCTGTGTCTGTTGGGGAGTCGTTTCTTCTTCGTCCAGAACAACTTTCTCGCACGCAGTAAGACCCGCCATGAGCATGAAAGCCATGAGCATGGTCATGATTGTTTTTCTTTGTTTCATGATTTGTTTTTCATTTTTCGTGCCAATCACGAAGCATTGTCGTGATTGGCACGGTAATTTTATTTAAGGATAATAAGGGTGATCGGCGGTTAGAATATGTAGCCAGCCTTGATGCCGAAGGCTTGCACCTGCTTCATGTTGACTGAGATTTTCTCGAAGTCGCGGTTGAAACTAAAGCCGAGGAAATAGGACTCGTATGCCACGTTGAGACCCACTTCCCAAGAGGCGAGGGTGCGGTTCCACACGTTGTTGGCATCCATGTCAGCTTTCTTGAAGAGGTTCAGACTGGTTGCTTCACCTACAGCGGGTGTGAGTTTCTCATTGCCGAAGAGGCCTACGCGCATACCTATTGCTACGTATGGTGCCAGCATTATCTTTTTCTTGATGAAAATGTCAACACCAACGTTGATGGCAGGCACGGCGCACATCATATTGTCGGAAATCTTGACGGGGTTCTTCTCGTCGGAATTGTTGGTGTCGCGACGGAAATAGTAGTCGAGTTTGAGGCCAACACCGAAGTGGAGGGGCATGTCTTTCATTGCAATGTTGTAGTTGTAGCCCAATCCAATGCCGTTGAAGTTGTACTTGTCGTCGTTAAGATTCGACTTGATGCTCATGGGGCTATACTCTACGAAGACTTTGTGGTAGTTTTCTCTCTCCTTGAGCGACTGTCCGAACGCGGTTGTGCTCACTGCCATAAGTAGCAGGGTAGCTAAGACTTTGATTTGTTTCATGTTTGTAGCTATGTTTTTTTTGGTTTTGTCACTTTTCTGTTTGCAAAATTACATAAAAAAAATTAAACTCAAATTTTTTTAGCTGAAAAATATGCATTCTTTCTCTACTTATATTGGTTGGTCTGCAACTTTTTACTATCTTTGCATGCCCACCAGATTAATTGGCAGGGTGGAGGATTGTAAGTAAAGATTATTTTCACACCTCAAGAAGACGAAGGAAAAGAATATGAAACGGATCTTGTTTTTTGCCCTGATGTGTGTATGGGCTATTGGTGTCGCTGCGCAAGAAGAAGCTGGCGCTTTCTCGGTTCAGCCTAAGGGCGGACTGATTATCTCGTCGCTGATGGACTGGAACAGGGTGAAAGCGGGCTATTGTTTCGGTGCTGAGCTGGAGTACAGGTTGACTGATGGGTTCAGCTTGGCGCTTTCGGCCCTTTATTCCGATCAGGGGGGCAATGACAATAGCAATGGGGTGAAATCAACGTTGGATCTGGACTATCTGAACGTGCCACTGATGGCTAACTGCTATGTAGTGGGTGGATTGGCTCTGCGTGTGGGTGTGCAAGTGGGAGTCCGTCTGAGAAGCTCGTTCCGCATGGACGGTGTGAAGATGAATATGGACGAGTTTATGGCTTTGTACTACCGCGAGACGGGTGTGGCTACGAGTTTCCGGCGAGCGGTGTTCTCAGTGCCGGTGGGTATCTCGTATGAGTTTCATCATTTCGTGTTGGACCTGCGCTATCATTTCGGAGTGACCAGCTACATCAATTTAGATACTCCGTTGCGCAACAATGTGTTCCAGATGACCTTGGGTTATAAGTTGTTATAGCTCAGTAGGCGTTTCTGCGGTGCTCGTTTCTTCGAGCAGATATTCTATCACTTTTTTCCTTACATCGAATGGACGAAGGTCGTCAAGTCGCATCGTTTTTACAGCTGTGGCGATGATGTCGGCTTCCGTGCAGTCAATGGGCAACTGCTGTTGCTCCAGGAAATGTATGCCGGCACTGATGAGGGCTTGTTTCGGTACGAGACCGATGATTTCGGTGCCCGTGACGCTCACCCCTCTGATGCTTGCACAGCGACTCACCTCTTCGAAGGCGGAGTGTAGGGGAGTGACGTGCATGTTGGTCAAGTTCATCGACACTTGTGCTATGCCGTATTCTTCGATGTACCATCCTATGGCCTTTGCACATTTCAGCGTACCGGGCTTCCCGGGGCGCCCCTTCTCTCTCACATCGCAGGCAATAGCGTGGGCCACGTGGCGGTCGGTGGTGTTCAGGTTGAAGTTCACCGCTATCAGGAAATCGCGAGCGCCAACCACCGAGATGCCGCATCGCCTCACCTCTTCCGGTATATTGTAATTACTCCCCTCTCCAGTCGGAGAAGGGTCGGGGGTGAGGCTGTTGGGACAGTAGTCCGGCCTCAATTCTTCCTTTGTCAGCTTTTCTTCCAGCGCTTCATACTCTCCAGTGCGGCATACGGCCAGGTTTCTGCGCTCGGGCTTGAGAGCAGAGGCCTCATAGGCATAGCAGGGAATGCCTGCTTCGCGAGCCATGCGGGCGGCCAGTTGTCGGGCCAGCAGAGCACATTCTTCCAGACTGATGCCAGCCACAGGGATGATGGGTAGCACATCGGTGGCGCCTATGCGGGGATGAGTGCCGTGATGCTGGCGCATGTCAATCACCTCAGCAGCCCGCTTGGCTCCTCGGAAAGCAGCCTCGCACACGGCCTCAGGCTCGCCCACGAAGGTCACCACCGTGCGGTTGGTGGCCTCACCGGGATCTACGTTGAGCACGCTCACACCTTCTACACTACTGATAGCATCGGTTATTTGCTTGATGACAGTCATGTCGCGTCCCTCACTGAAGTTGGGCACACACTCGATGATTCTTTTCATATTCTTTTTTTTTCTTGCTATTACTACCTGTCAGCCAATATCTACTACTGTGATGCCGGCCCCTCCAAACTGTACGTGCTCATCTCTATACGAGGTGACGTTGGGCACCGTGTTCAGGTATTGCCTGATGAGCTGTCGCAGAATGCCCGAGCCTGTGCCGTGCAGGATGCGCACCCGGCTCATGCCCACAAGGATGGCATCGTCGATGAAGTAGGTGACAGCATTGATGGCCTCGTCGCCACGCATGCCACGCACATCAAGGTCCTGACGGAAGTTCAGTTTACGTGTGTCGATGGCAGAGCGCGTAGAAGTCGATACATTGGCGTAGGAGCCCGCGATCGATGCCTTGCGCTCCTCCTCTTTCGACTGCTCTTTCTTAGGTCTGGAGGCAGGCTCCAGTCGGTCGGTCCGCATCTTGGTGCGCATGCCGCCGAAGATGACTGTTGCCATCTTTCCTTCGATGCTCTCTATCTCGCCTACAGAGGTAAGTCCCTTGATACGTACGGTGGAACCCACCCTTAACCCCTCTCCAGAGGAGGGGGATTCTGTTAGTTTGGCATTTGAAGAAGTCTGTCCAGACTCCCCTTCCCTCGGGAGGGGCTGGGGGTGGGTCTTCCTTTTCTCTTCCTTCCGTTTCTTGCGCTCCATGATCTGGCGCATTTTGCGTTCTATCACCTCGTCGTTGGCCTTGGTGTCAATCTCGTTTAGCTCCTGCTTAAATGCGTTTAACTCCTCGCGTATGCGGCGTGCTTCCTCCTTCTCTGCCTGACTCTCGCGAATCTCGCGAATGGCATTCTCTATCTTCTTGTTGCTCTCGCGCAGCAGCTCCTCGGCCTGTTCCTTGGCTTTACGCAGAATGTCCTTGCGCTGACGTTCTATCTCCTCGATGTCGGCTTCCAGTTTCTCGCCTCTCACCTCGAGCCGTTTCTCATGTTGGTGAATGGTCTGTCGCTTACCCTCCCAGTAGCGCTTGTCGCGCACTATGTCCTGCAGATACTTGTCGCTCTGAATATAGTCGCGGCCCACGATGTCGCTGGCATCGCTGATCACCTCTTCGGGCAGTCCCGTCTTGCGGGCTATCTCGATGGCAAAACTGCTGCCCGGCTGACCTATGCTGAGCTGGAACAGGGCCTGCATCTGATGGCGGTCGTAGAGCATCGCACCGTTCACCACGCCCTCGTGGTCCTCGGCAAAGTGCTTCAGGTTCTGATAGTGGGTGGTAATCACGCCAAACGCCTTCTTCTTCCAGAACTGCTTCAGCACAGCCTCGGCTATGGCGCCTCCTATGGTCGGCTCGGTGCCGCCTCCAAACTCGTCTATTAATAATAAGGTGTGCTCGTTGGCCTGCTTCATCATGTTCTTCATGTTCAGCAGGTGACTCGAGTAGGTGCTCAGGTCGTCGGCTATCGACTGCTCGTCGCCAATGTCGATCATGATGTCGTGGAAGATGCCGCAGGTAGAACGGTCGCCGATGGGGATGCTGAGGCCGCATTGTAGCATGTATTGCAGCAGTCCTACCGTCTTCAGACATACAGACTTTCCACCGGCATTTGGTCCGGAGATAATGAGGAGTCGGCCACCTGAAGTTTTCTTCTCACCTTCAGCCTCCGGCTTCTCACCTCTTAGCATGATGTCTAAGGGCACCACTTGTCTCTCTTGCTTCTTGAGCGAACGCTGGAGTAGGGGGTGAATGGCGCGGATCCAGTCTATATGCGGCTTTGACAGCAAAGCCTGCGTTGGCTCTATGGCTTCCTGCTCCTCGGCAAAAGCAGCCTTGGCCTGAATGAGGTCAATCTTGGCTAAGAACTGGTAGGAACCCAGTATTTCCGGCACCTGAGGGCGAATCTCGTCACTGAACACCGTGAGTATGCGCACAATCTCGCGGCGCTCTGCTGCCTCAAGCTCGCGCACCCGGTTGTTGGCTTCCACCACCTCCGTAGGCTCAATGAACACCGTCTTGCCAGTGGTCGATTCATCGTGCACGATGCCCTTGATGCGGCGCTTCACGCTGGGGGCGACAGGTATCATCAGTCGTCCGTCGCGTATCGTCGGGGCTGCATCCTTGTCCACCAGTCCGTCGCGCTGGGCGGCATGAAGTATGGTGTATAGCGTTCGTGAGATAGACCCGGCCGTCTGTTCCATTTCGTGACGGATGCCAGCCAGCACCATCGAGGCAGAGTCCTTGATGTGGCCGAACTTGTCGAGTATGGAGTCAATGCGGCGAATCATAGCTGGGAATGTGGTCACCCCCTGCGTCAGCCTCTGGAGGGCAGGATATTTGTACTCCGTCACGGCTATGTGGGCCACCGAATCGCCCACAAACTCTTCAGCATCGTTCAGGTATTTTGCGATATTGGAAATCGTCTCCAGCGACCGCCGCAAATCCCACAGCTCGTCTTCCTCTAAGTGCGTATGTTCCAGACGAATGCGGGACACTGACTCTCTCACGTCGAAGAAGAAATTCAGCTCGGGCTTGTCTGTGGCTTGCATCAGTCGTCGGTATTCGCGCACCTGCTCCAGTTGCTCCCTGATGGCTTCCGCATCGGTCGAGAAAGCAATCTCATCCACCTTCTCCGTTCCAAGCGAACTCAGACAGCGTTCTTTCAATAGCGAGCGAATTTCACCGAATCCAATCTTTTGTTCGTAGTTATTAGGATATATCATGGGTGCAAAATTACTCAAAAAAAACGAATATGCTCCATGCCCCATGTGAAAAACTAATAAAAACGTGCAATTTAGTATAGATCATACGATGACCGAGCTTTGGTCATGCGGTGACCACATATAGGTCAGCCCCTGACCGATGATGGGTCAGTCTGTGACCGCGCATCGGTCTTCTGCCGACCCCTCAAGAGTCTTCCACCGACCTCTATATGGTTGAAAGAAATACGTATAATAAGTTGAAAGAAATTGGAATAATAAGAATAATTTTTCATCTTCAACATAAATAAAGTGGAAGGTCTTTTTCTTGTAGCTGAAATTATTCTTATTATTCCAATTTCTTTCAATTCTGAAAGTACATTTCTTTCAAAAAGACTTCAACCGAACAGGTCAAAAAAGACTTTTTTGCAGGAGCGTTTTGGCAGAGTCAGAAACTTTTTGTACCTTTGCACTCGAAACACACATTTCATTATCTAATTTTATTAAAACCATGGAAACAAACAACACTACAAAAATCGACATGCGTAATGTACCCGCCAGCTACGTCAGCTGTTTCAACGATCAGTGTCCGCGATGCCATCAGTGCTTGCGCTGGATGGTGGGACAGAGCAATCAAGCGAACGGAACCATCAGTACGGTGGTGCTGCCCACAGTGCTGAAACTGAAGCAGTGCCCCGAGTACCGAAGTGCTGAACAAGTGACGATGGCATGGGGCTTCAGCAAACTCTTCGACGATGTGAAGAGCAAGCACGAGACACCCCTGCGCGATGCCATGAAGCGCTATCTTGGCGGCAACGGCACATATTCGCGCTACAAGCTGGGCCGCCGACTGCTCACGCCTGAGCAGCAGGCCCACATCATTGGCCTTTTCAGGGCGAAGGGCTATACCGAGGGTTTGCAGTTCGATCACTACGTCACCACCTACAATTTTGACGACTAAGCTATATTCGTCTTGTTAATTTAGGTTAAACATCCAACGTTTTCTTCCTTTCTTCTCTTTATTTTCGATTTTGCTTTGTACCTTTGCATCCGCTTTTAAGCAATTCGACTATGGAGAGATGGTAGAGTGGTCGATTACAGCGGTCTTGAAAACCGCCGTGCTGAGAGGCACCGGGGGTTCGAATCCCTCTCTCTCCGCAAAAAGGCAGCAACTTAGGTTGCTGCTTTTTTCGTATGCGAACCGGGTTCTCACGTTCTTTTAGTCGCTCCGCTTTGTAAAAGCGTCCCTTCGGGCCGAGCGCGAATCCCTCTCTCTCCGCAAAAAACGTCAGGCTTTCGCTTGGCGTTTTTCAGTTTACTCATAAACAATGCTAAATTTTGGTGGCAATGTAGCAGTTTTACAGTTTTTTTCCGTTAATTTGCACCCATGAAACAGCAAATCAACATTCTCCGTTCAGCCATTATCGCTGGCATCTGTATCTCTATCGGCTGTGTTGTCAACCTCCGTGTTGGTGGTGTAGCCGGTGCAGTATTATTCGCTTTCGGTCTTCTGGCCGTTGTCCATTACAAACTCAAGCTCTATACGGGTACCGCAGGTTTTATCCGTGCCAAGGGCGACTGGTCTATGCTTGCGACCGTCCTTCTTGGAAACATCATTGGCTGTTCGCTTACGGCCCTTGTCTGTACCTATGCCCAGCCAGACATTCTGCCTCCTGACCTTGCCATCGTCCAGTCGCGTCTGACGAAAGGGCCTCTTGCCTGTTTCCTGCTCGCCATTGGTTGCGGCTTTATCATGACAACTGCCGTCCAGTTTGGCCGTGAAGGTAAATTCCTTCCCCTACTCTTTGGCGTTCCCGTCTTCATTCTCTGCGGCTTTGCTCACTCCATTGCCGATGCCTTCTATTTTCTGGCTGTTCCTGAGATGTATAGCATTGATTTGCTACTTGTCT
>JAEEPT010000098.1 GCA_016284895.1 Prevotella sp.
GGTGCATAAGGCTTGGGAGCACATTCAGGAGATTGAGAAGCTGGGTGGTATGGCAAAGGCTATTGAGACTGGTCTGCCCAAGATGCGTATTGAGGAAGCAGCAGCCCGCACTCAGGCTCGTATCGACTCGGGCGCTCAGACCATCGTTGGTATCAACAAGTATCGTTTGGAGCACGAGGATCCCATCGACATCCTTGAGGTTGACAATACCGCTGTGCGTAAGCAGCAGGAGGATAGCTTGAAGCAGGTGCGTGCTACTCGCGACGAGGCAGCATGTCAGGCAGCCTTGAAAGCGATTACCGAGTGCGTGCGTGACTTCAAGGAAGGTCGCAAGAGCGAAAACAACCTGCTGGATCTGGCTGTGAAGGCAGCCCAGTTGCGTTGTACGCTTGGTGAAATTTCAGATGCCTGCGAAGAAATCGTAGGTCGTTATAAAGCAGTAATCAGAACCATTTCAGGTGTGTATAGTTCAGAAAGTAAGAACGATGATCAGTTTGCCGAAGCTTGCAGACTGACCGATGAGTTTGCGAAGAAGGAAGGTCGTCGTCCGCGCATCTTCGTAGCGAAGATGGGACAGGACGGTCACGACCGTGGTGCAAAGGTGGTGGCAACAGGCTACGCCGATTGTGGCTTCGACGTGGATATGGGACCGTTGTTCCAGACTCCAGAAGAGGCAGCTCGTGAGGCTGTTGAAAACGATGTCCACATCGTGGGTGCCTCGTCGCTGGCTGCTGGTCATAAGACCCTCATTCCTCAGCTCATTGAGGAACTGAAGAAACTGGGACGTGAGGACATCATGGTCATTGCCGGAGGTGTGATCCCCGCACAGGACTACGACTTCCTCTATAAGGCTGGCGTAGCTGCCATCTTCGGTCCTGGCACTCCCGTGCCTTACTCTGCCGTAACCATGATGAAGCTCTTGCTCGATAAGGAGTAAGGGGTGTATTCATCAAGAGAAAAGAGATTCTCAAAATACCCAAGAGGGAGTCTGGAACCAAGTCGTTTCAGGCTCCTCTTTTGTTGAGGATAAACGATTTCTATTCAAAAGTTTGGGCAACTCGCTTTTCTTTCGTACTTTTGCACGATTGAAAACAGAAAAGTGCAGAACCTATGCTGAAAGGAAAGAAGATTGTGCTGGGCATCACAGGCTCGATAGCTGCCTACAAGGCTTGCTACATAATTCGTGGATTGGTGAAAGCAGGAGCTGAGGTGCAGGTGGTCATCACACCTGCAGGCAAGGAGTTTATCACCCCCATCACGCTATCGGCGCTCACGCAGAAGCCAGTGGTGAGCGAGTTCTTTTCGCAGCGCGATGGCACATGGAACAGTCATGTGGCGCTGGGACTTTGGGCTGATGCCATGCTCATTGCTCCTTGTACGGCATCCACGTTAGGCAAGATGGTCAGCGGAGTGGCCGACAACATGCTGATTACCACCTATCTGTCAATGAAAGCGCCTGTATTCATCGCTCCGGCAATGGACCTTGACATGTATGCTCATCCGTCAACACAGAAGAACTTGGAGCATCTGCGTTCCTACGGCAACCATATCATTGAACCTCAGTCGGGCTTCTTGGCCAGCGGACTGGAGGGTAAGGGACGCATGGAAGAGCCTGAACGAATCGTGGAATACCTCAATGAGTTTTTCGAACAGGAAGAGCAGAAAGATTTGGCTGGCAAGCATGTCATGATTACGGCAGGCCCTACCTATGAGAAAATAGACCCTGTACGTTTTATCGGAAACTACTCAAGTGGCAAGATGGGCTTCGCCCTTGCCGAAGAGTGTGCTAAACGCGGAGCGCGAGTGACGTTGATAGCAGGACCGGTTGACGTTCTCACTACGAGTCAGAACGTCAGACGCATTGACGTGGAAAGTTGCCTGCAAATGGAGCAAGCCGCACGCGAGGCTTTCACGTCGTGCGATGCAGCTATACTTTGTGCGGCTGTTGCCGACTTCCGCCCCGAAAGTGTTGCCGAGGAGAAAATCAAGCGGAAGGGAGATGAACTGAACATCCGACTCGTACCTAATCCCGACATCGCAGCTGAACTGGGACGCATGAAGACGGATAAGCAGGTGCTTGTGGGCTTTGCACTTGAGACAAACAACGAGGAGCAGAATGCCTCGCACAAGTTGGAGAAGAAGAACCTTGACTTCATCGTGTTGAACTCACTTCGCAATAAGGGAACCTGTTTCAAGAGCGATGACAATCAGATCACCATCCTTTCGCGTGAGGGGCGCAAGGACTATGAACGGAAGCCGAAGAAGCAGGTGGCTGCGGATATCGTAGATGAACTGAGCGCTATGTTGCGAAGGCTGGTTGTGGTGTTGGCGGTTCTGTTGGGTGGTTGGACCATGACTCCTACCCCTGCATCCGCTCAAGAATTGCAAGCCAAAGTGAATATCAATCACCAGCAGGTGCAGGGTACCGATGTCAGCATTTTCAACAATCTGCAGCAGACGTTGGAACAGTTCATCAATGAGCGCCAATGGACCCCTCTTCAGTTTCAGCAGAACGAGCGTATCTCGTGTACCTTTAATATAACGGTGTCCAAGTACGATGCAGCTACGAATCATTTCACCTGTACGGCATTGATTCAAGCCAATCGTCCCGTTTATAACTCCGCTTATACAACGACACTCTACAACAATCGCGACAAGTCTTTCGAATTTGACTTTGCCCAGTTTGACCAACTGAATTTCAATGAGGAATATCTGGACAATCAGCTGGTGGCACTTGTGGCTTATTATGCCTATTTCATCATCGGAATCAATTTGGATAGCTTTGCCCCGATGGGCGGCACAGATGTGTTGCAGCGTTGCATGAATCTGGTGAATAACGCTCAGAACCTGGATTACCCAGGGTGGAAGTCGTTTGAAGACTCGCGCAATCGTTTCGCTATTATCAACGACTATCTGGATGAGGCAATGAAGCCTTTCCGTCAGTTGCAGTACGACTACTATCGGAAAGGACTCGACGAGATGGCACAAAATGTAGAACGTGGACGTACCAACGTGACTACAGCTATAGAGACCTGTCTGAAGAAAGCTCACGAAGACAAGCCGCTGAGTTTGCTGCCTCAGATCTGGACTGACTATAAGAAAGACGAACTGGCCAATATATATAAAGGTAAAGGTACGCAAAAGGAGAAACAGAGCGTATATGAAATTCTGCTCGGTATGAATGCTTCGCAGAGCAATACGTGGGACAAAATCAAACAGTAAATCATGCTTCGACATCTTTATATCAAGAACTATACACTCATTGATGAGTTGGACATTGACTTCCGTGAAGGCTTTTCTGTCATAACGGGTGAGACAGGTGCTGGTAAGAGCATCATCTTGGGAGCCATCGGACTGCTGTTAGGACAGCGTGCTGACTCGAAGGCGATAAAGACGGGGGCCGACAAGTGTGTTGTTGAGGCTCATTTCGATTTGTCGCGTTACGACATGCAACCTTTTTTTGAAGAAAACGACATTGAGCTTGATGCTTCCGATACCATCGTGAGACGCGAGCTGACGGCAGCTGGCAAGAGTCGTGCCTTCATCAACGACACACCCGTCTCGCTGGCATTGATGAAAGAACTGGGCGAACAACTCGTCGATGTACATTCACAGCATCAGAACCTGTTGCTGAGCAAGCAGAACTTTCAGTTAGAGGTCATCGATATCCTGGCCAAGGACACTAAGGAGTTAGAGGCTTATCAAAAGACTTACGCAGTCTTTCGTCAGACGGAACATGAACTTGAAGAACTACGTGAGGAGACTGAGCGTAACAGGCGTGAGGCCGATATGCTTCAGTTCCAGTATGATGAGCTGTCGAATGCCAAACTTGTAGAAGGTGAGCAGCAAGAGCTTGAAGCACGAAGCGACACCATGACCCATGCTGAAGACATCAAGCAAGGACTCTATACCACGGTGTCGGCTCTTGATGGCGACGAACAGGGTGGGGTGTTGGCATCCCTCAAACGTTCTGTATCTGCCTTGCGAGGCATTGAAAAAGTGATGGCGCAGGCTTCGCAGTTGGCCGATCGCTTAGACATCAGTCTGATAGAGATTAAGGATATAGCCAATGAAGCAGAAGGATTGCTCGCCGATGTGGATTTCGATCCTTCAGAGTTGGATAGTGTGAATGCAAGGCTCGACCGCATCTACGACTTGCAGAAGAAATATCGTGCTGAGAGCGTAGAAGAGTTGCTGGCTCAGCAGAAGAGCCTGCAGCAGAAACTGTTGAGTATTGAGAATTCGGATGACGAACTGGCCGACCTGCAGCAAAAGTTGGAAAAGCTCCGTAACGAATGCCTTGCAAAGGCTCAGACCCTGTCTGAAAAGAGACGTAAGACGGCTAAGACCATTGAACGACAGTTGTGTGAACGGCTCGTTCCGCTGGGAATGCCGAACGTGCGCTTTGAAGTAGCGGTTGAGCAGGAGGAAATCGGACGGATGGGACAAGACAAAATCGCTTTTCTCTTCAGCGCCAATACCTCTACCCCCCTGCAACCCGTTTCTCAGGTTGCCTCTGGAGGTGAGATTGCTCGTGTGATGTTGGCTTTGAAGGCGATGATTAGCGGGGCGGTTAAGCTTCCTACGATTATCTTCGATGAGATAGATACGGGCGTGAGCGGAAAGATAGCTGAGCAAATGGCGCAGATCATGCACGAAATGGGGCTTCAGAACCGTCAGGTCATCAGTATTACTCATTTACCGCAGATTGCAGCATTGGGCACAACTCACTATAAAGTATATAAAGAGGAGACCAAACAGGGAACCACGAGTCACATGACCATGCTGACAGTTGAAGAGCGCGTAAAAGAGATTGCCCAGATGCTGAGCGGAAGTAATGTGAGTGAAGCAGCTATCGAGAATGCCCGACAACTACTTAGTTCTGCTGTTCCTCATCAGCATCAGCATCAACGTCAAAGTCGTGATGGGGGTGATGGAAAACATGATGGTGAATGAAGTTCATTCCCTCCAGACAAACTAAAACCATGATAGTGGCAGCGGTAGCTACAGCATACATACCGGCGCTGGCAGTCATTCCGATGGCCGACGTAACCCATAAGCCTGCTGCCGTGGTGAGTCCTTTCACCACGTTTTTCTGAAAGATAATCGTACCGGCACCTATAAAGCCGATGCCGCTCACCACTTGGGCTGCCATACGGGCAGGGTCGCGCTGGATGATTACCCCAGGCTGAGCCACGTAGTCGTCGAATCCATACATGGAAAGCACCATGAAAAGGGCGCTGCCCAGTCCTACAAGGAAATGTGTGCGGAAGCCAGCCTCTTTCGATCTGTATTCACGCTCCAGGCCGATAGCTCCACCCAGCATAGCTGCAATGAAAATGCTAAGAATATATTGGCTTGTCATATAGTTTATAGGTGTATATTTGTTGTTTTGAAAGGCAAAGGTACAAATAATTCATCATTAATCGCCCTCATTCACCACTTTTTTCGTAACGATGGAAGAATTAGCGACCTTTAGGTCTCTTTTTTTTGCATCGGACTACAGGACTGAACGACTTTTTGGGGCTTGTGTCCGATGCATCTGACGGCTTGTTAAATGCATCGGACGGGCTGTCCGATGCGTTTAACTCATGCAGTCGAGAGTCGTGACAGATTGTCTCCATAAAGCTCGATAATTGACCTTTGTTACCCCCGAATCGCCCTATTCATGAACATTATAACATTCATGTTACGCCGTAGGCATAGATTATTTCCATGAATAATTCAGGCTAACTTACTTAGCACTCGAAAGAGCTCAAATAAATTTGGCTTTTTACTCGTTTTTTTCGTAACTTTGCGATAAAAATCGCGAAGTTACAGCGTCTCGGCATAAAAAAAGAATGAATTCTTTTGTTCTGCTCTCGACTTTTCGTAACTTTGCAGCCAATTTTAAAAACAAAGCATGAAAAAACTGAAAGCGGCACTCTTCGACCTTGACGGTGTTGTGTTCGACACAGAGCCGCAATACACGATTTTTTGGGGGGAACAATGCCGTGAGTTCCATCCTGAACATCCGGGGTTGGAGATTGAGATAAAAGGTCAGACGTTGACGCAAATCTTCGATCGTTGGTTCAGTGGAGAACTGGCTTATACCCAACCCATCATCACGAAACGACTGGATGCCTATGAAGCTCAGATGGATTATGTCTATGTGGCGGGCTTTGAGCGATTCGTAATGGAACTGAAGGCACAGGGCGTGAAGACCGCCGTGGTGACCAGTTCGAATAAGCCGAAGATGCAGAGCGTTTACCAGTATAGACCTGAATTTACCACATTCTTTGATGAGATTCTGACGAGTGAGGACTTTGCTGAGAGCAAGCCTTCGCCCGATTGCTATCTGCGTGGCGCTGCACGCTTTGGGGCAACGCCCGACGAGTGCGTGGTGTTCGAGGATAGTTTCAACGGTCTTCGCTCAGGACGTGCTGCAGGTATGTTTGTGGTGGGACTCACTACGAGCAATCAAAAAGAAAGAATAAAGGAGCTGTCTGATGTTCAGATAGACGATTATAAAGAATTTGATTTTAATAAACTGATTGGATTATGGCAGGATATTTAGTGAGCGATGCTCGCAAGGTGACCACACACCGTTTCATTGAGATGAAACAAAAGGGAGAGAAGATTTCTATGTTGACATCTTATGACTATACAACTGCAAGCATTGTTGACCGTGCAGGTGTTGACGGAATATTGATTGGCGATTCAGCCTCGAACGTGATGGTGGGTAATTCAACAACACTCCCTATGACGGTAGATCAGATGATTTATCACGCTCGTTCGGTGGTGAAGGGTGTAAAGCGTGCACTTGTTGTGTGCGATATGCCCTTTGGCAGCTATCAGACTGGTGTGCACGATGGTGTGTGCAATGCAATCCGCATCATGAAAGAAAGTGGTTGCGATGCGCTGAAGATGGAAGGTGGTGTGGAGATTCTTGACACCGTGAAAGCCATTCTCGATGCAGGCATTCCAGTCATGGGACATCTGGGACTTACTCCTCAGAGCATCAACAAGTTCGGAACATACGCCGTCAGGGCAAAGGAAGAAAAAGAGGCTGAAAAGTTGTTGAGCGATGCACGTGCCTTGGCAGAGATTGGCTGCTTTGCTGTTACGCTGGAGAAAGTGCCAGCCAAACTTGCAGCGCAGGTGACTGCTGAAATTCCAGTTCCCACTATTGGTATCGGAGCTGGTGGACAATGTGACGGACAGATTCTGGTGATTGCCGACATGCTGGGCATGAGTCAGGGATTCTCACCTCGATTCTTGCGCCGTTATGCTGATTTGAACTCTGTGATGACAGATGCTATCGGCAACTATGTGGCTGATGTGAAAAGTGGTGACTTCCCCAACGAGTCGGAGTCGTATTAATACCCAACAGAGATTCTTGTGAATACACAGAGCACAATAGTTCATGTCAGATTGTGGCACAAGGAGTTTTGGCTTCTTGTTATTGCAAATCTCTTGCTGTCAATGTCGGTGACATTGCTCATTCCAACCTTCCCTCAATGGTCGCTCTATACCGAGGGACTTTCTGTTGAAGAGACAGGTTGGGTAATGGGCATATTTGCTTTGGGGTTATTTCTGATGGGACCTTTCTGCTCCAAGCTGGTGCAGCAGTATCGTCGTAATCAGGTGTGCATTTGGGCTATATCTGCTTTGACGCTCACCCTGTTGTTGCCCGTCTATGTGAGCCATATCGACTTCTGGCAGATACTGCTTCTCAGACTTTTTCAAGGCACAGCCTTCGGATTGGCTCAGATGGTGATTGCTTCAACGTTGGTGATTGACACGTGTGAGTCTTTTCAGCGTACTGAGGCGAATCATTCAGCCACATGGTTTAGCCGATTCGCCTTGTCAATAGGTCCGATGGCAGGATTGCTGCTTTTTAGGCAGTTCGGCATGTCGTCTGTGTTCTATGCTGCTGCTGGCTGTAGTATGGCTGCAGCATTGCTTATTTTGTTTGTCCATTTCCCCTTCCGTGTTCCCAGTGAGGATGTACATTCCATCAGTCTTGACCGTTTCTTCTTGGGATCCGGATGGCCTCTGTTCCTTAACCTTTTTGTTGTAATGGTGGGTGTGGGACTCATTCTTTCTCTCCGTTTCGAGCCTTTCGATTTCGCTTTGATGATGATTGGGTTCCTTTTGGCTTTGTTGGCACAGCGATTCGTATTTGCCGATGCTGAGCTGAAAAGTGAAGCCGTTACGGGCTTGCTGCTGATCATTGCTGCCATACTGATTCTGATTTATGTCCCGAGTTCTTTGCTTCACTTTCCTTTACTCGGACTTGGACTCGGCATCTTCGGAGCCCGATTTGTGCTTCTTCTCATCAAGTTGAGTCGTCACTGTCAGCGAGGAACTGCTCAAAGCACCTTTATCTTAGGGTGGGAGAGTGGAATGGCATTAGGTATTGGCCTTGGAATCGGCTTTTTTGATGGTAATCGCGGTTTATTGCTTTTCACAGCGCTTTTCCTTGTTGCATTAGGTATGATGGCCTACGTCCTATTCATACACCGATGGTTCATTCAGCATAAGAACCGATGATGACTGCATTTCTAATAAAAACTATCATAATTATGACTACTAAACGATCTGTTATCACATTATGCCTGTTCATGCTGTCACTCTTTACGTGGGCACAGCAAGGTTATTACACACGTGAGTTTCAAGACAAAAAGTTAGTGAAAGAAGCTCGGAAGTGGTTGAAGAAGGGCGATTGGCGACAAGGCTTCACGAAGGCCGATCCTCACTACTCGCTCAATGCCACTGAGTTTTATCTTCAGTATCAGAAGAATCCGGAACAGTGGCAGGCACTCTTCCGCTGGATTGCAGAGACCGACCTGCTCAACATTCCTGCTGGCCGTCATCCCATTGAGGGTACTACACTCGTGGCAAGTGTGGAAGATTCTGAAAACGGGCCTTTGGAAAAACGAGCATCCGAGAGTCACTATCATCACATTGACTTTCAATATGTAGTAAGTGGAGTGGAACGCTTTGGCATCATTGATCACGTGACGAGCGTACCGAACACCAAGTGGAAGCCCGACGTCATTCACTATCGTTACGACAAGAAACTAGCCCGATTCTATGATTCTTCACCCGATCGGTTCTTCATCTTCTTCCCTTGTGATTGGCACATCGCTAAAATCAATAACAGTGGCAATAATCAGCGAATCAGAGTCATTGTAATCAAAGTTGATTACGTTGATTGAGGCTTGGCGAGGAAATGTGATTATTAAAAAAATAAAAAAACGAAGTATTACTCATTCGTCTTCCTGCACGATTTATTATCTTTGCAATTACGATAAACAACTTAAAACATAAATCTTTAAAAATGAAACAATTCAACGACAAGAATTTTGTTCTTGAGACCGAAGTGGCTCAGGACCTGTATCACAATCATGCGGCTAAGATGCCCATCATTGACTATCACTGTCATTTGATTCCTGAGATGGTAGCCAAGGACCATAAGTTCAAGAGCATTACCGAACTGTGGCTGGGTGGCGATCACTATAAATGGCGTGCTATGCGCACCAACGGTGTTGACGAGCGCTACTGCACAGGTAAGGACACCTCTGACTGGGAGAAGTTCGAGAAGTGGGCAGAGACCGTACCTTATACTTTCCGTAACCCGCTTTATCATTGGACCCATCTGGAGTTGAAGACTGCTTTCGGCATAGAAAAACTGCTTTCACCCAAGACGGCTCGTGAGATTTTCGATGAGTGCAATGACAAGCTTGCCAACGACCCCAACTTCACAGCTCGCGGTCTGATGCGCCATTACAATGTGGAGTGCGTTTGTACCACTGACGATCCTGTCGATGACCTTCACAACCATATTGAGTATGCCAAGATTCGCACCGAGAAGGATCCTCTCATGATTCCAGCATGGCGTCCTGACAAAGCCATGAACATTGAAAAGCCTGAGTTTGCAAAATACGTAGAGCAACTGGCAGAGGTGAGCGGTGTGAACATCGTGAAGTTTGCTGATATGGTCGATGCTCTGCAGAAGCGTCATGACTTCTTTGCCGAGCAGGGCTCGAAGCTCTCTGACCACGGTATTGAGGAGTTCTACGACGAGGACTACACCGATTCGCAGATTGAGACCATCTTTGAGAAGGCTATGCGTGGACAGCAGCTCAGCAATTTCGAGATTCGTCAGTTCAAACACTGCTTCCTCACCGTGATGGCTGAGATGGATGCCGATGCCGGTTGGACACAGCAGTTCCACTACGGTGCTATTCGTGACAATAACACGAAGATGTATAATCAGTTAGGTCCTGACACTGGCTTCGATTCTATCGGTGAGTTCAACACAGCCAAGGCTATGTCGAAGTTCTTGAACAAACTGAATATGGAGGGCAAGCTCACACGTACCATTCTTTACACGCTGAATCCTTGTGCCAATGAGGTGATTGCCACTATGCTGGGCAACTTCCAGGGTGGTGAGCCCGGTAAGATTCAGTTCGGTTCAGGCTGGTGGTTCAACGATCAGATGGATGGTATGATTCGTCAGATGAATGCCCTCTCAGTGCTCGGTCTGCTGAGCCGCTTCGTAGGCATGCTGACTGACAGTCGTTCGTTCCTCAGCTATCCGCGCCATGAGTACTTCCGTCGCATTCTTTGCAACATTCTTGGCAATGACGTGGAGAAAGGCTTACTGCCCGATGATCGCGAGACACTGGCTCGTATGGTAGAGGACATTTCTTACAATAATGCCCGTCGCTACTTCAAATTCTATTAATTTGAGTTATCACCGGAGACATTTTCTCAAGATAAAAGACTTGTCAGGCTTTTGGCAAGTCTTTTTTATTTTTTGTTTTCATGCCAATTGTTACTTTTTTCTTTCTTTTCAGATAGAAAACTTGTTTAATTGAAAAAATTACAGTATTTTTGCAGGGAATTTTGAATAATTTAGAGAAAAATGAATAAAATAAAGTATTATTGCTTTTATCTCGTAGTGCTCGTAACTGTTGCATTTTTTACAGGTTGTGGTAGTTCTAAAAACGTTGCCTATTTTAAGAATAGCGACACGGTTGACTTGTCAACGTCGAGAATGCTGTATGATGCGCATATTATGCCTAAGGACCAACTGTCAATTACAGTTTCAACCACAAACGATGCCGCTGCAGTGCCTTTCAATCTGACGGTTCCTACTCCCTATACGGCAGGTCGCACTACTTCTACCGCTTCTCAGCCAATGTTGCAGACCTATCTTGTTGATAATGAGGGTAAGATCAATTTCCCTATTATTGGAGAGCTTAAGGTTGGTGGCCTGACGAAATCTGAGGCAGAAAACTTGATTCGCAACAAGATTCAGCCATACATGTCGGAACTGGAGAATCCCATTGTTACCGTCCGTATGACTGGTTATCAGATTTCTGTCATTGGTGAGGTGGCTCGTCCAGGTACGTTTACTGTGAGCCGTGAGAAGATTACTGTGCTGGAGGCTTTGGCTCAGGCAGGCGATTTGACTATCTACGGTGTTCGTAACAATGTGCAGCTCATTCGTGAAGATGCGAATGGCCAAAAGGCTATCTATTTCCTGAATTTGAATGATGCCAATCTGATTAATTCGCCCTATTACTATTTGCAACAGAACGACGTGCTGTATGTGACACCTAACAAGGTGAAGGCCCAGAACTCGAGTGTAGGTAGTATGACCACACTGTGGTTCTCAGCAACGTCGATTCTGATTTCGCTGACTTCGCTGTTGTACAACATTCTGAAATAAGAATCAAATACGCATGGAGATTGAATGGTTCTGGCTGTTCAATCTCTTTTTTTTATCAATACAATCACAAATTAAAATCACTTTTAGAGAATCGTTATGTGCGGAATCGTAGGTTACCTGGGTTATCGTGAGGCTTTCCCGATACTGATTAAGGGATTGCGTAGGTTGGAGTATCGTGGTTATGACAGTGCAGGTGTTGCGTTGCTCAATGCCAAAGGTGAACTCAATGTCTTTAAGGCGAAAGGCAAGGTAGATAGCCTTGTGGAATATTGTTCTGATAAAGACACGTCAGGGACGGTAGGTATAGCCCATACCCGTTGGGCCACTCATGGTGAACCTTCAGCCAGGAATGCACATCCACATTATTCTGAGTCGCGCAA
>JAEEPT010000319.1 GCA_016284895.1 Prevotella sp.
AGAAACCGTAGCCCATCTGGCGTACCTCGTCGGCAGTGTGTCCGCAGAGGAAGAGCGGATTGTCCGACACGTAGAGGAAGTTCTTGCGGTAGTAGTCGATGATGTAGATGCTCTGGTAGGTGGTCTGCGCGAAAGCCTGCGCCGCCTCCACGTAAAGCTGCGCCCGCTGGTAGTCGGCATCGGTGATGCCCTCCACACGGTTCTCGTACATAAAGAAATCTTCTATCTGTGCCATATTACTCTTTGTTTTATTCGATTATAAGCTTGACTCTGCTCTCGCTGCTTCGAATTTCTGTTCCATCGTCAGTGGTTGTTTGGCTGCAAAGTTACTCCAATTCTTTGAATCACCCAAATGTTTTGCTATTTATAATAAGTACTCATTATTTTTCTTTGTTAAAGGGTTTGACATCTTATTTGCGGAAAGGGCAGCTCGTTGATCTATGGGAAGGGTAAGGACCGACTCTAACATTTCTTTTGCACAATCGACGGCAATGACTGATGGTTCTGTGTATCGTTGCTTCAAAATAAATACGCTAGGACCTGTCGTGATGCTGCCCGCAAACTTCTTGGCATGAAGCAATAGATCTATGGATACTATAAGCCTGATGATAGCAGCCCTTTTGGATTGTGGGGCTGCTATACAGAATGCCTGATGACTGTACCCTTGGTCTTCCGGTTGGCAAAGGGAAACGATACGCAGTTGGGGAAACTCACTTCTGACGATTTCTAACTGGGCGTAGTTATCAGCAAGGGCAAAGATACAATCACCATCGGCAGGATGCAGAGCTTCTATTATTTGTTTGCCAGTAATCAGTCGTGCTTCCTGTGCCTTGTCACCACCCCGAATCTGAACACCAAAATAAATACAGGGAAGTGAAAGGCTGCGAATGGTCTCCGTTATCTGCTGTTTCACCTCCGACCGAGGCTGCCAGACCATTTTTGCCGACATCGTGTATGCCTCATAATAGGAACCATCGAAACCAAGGGCTGGGATATGATAGTGCATATCGGGATCAGAAGCCACATCCTGACTCAACTTTACATATTCGCCATACGCTCTGAAAGCGAGCCAATGCCCCACAAGTGATTTCAACATGAATTTCAGTTCCCAGAAGACAAAGGACAGTGATCTCGTTTTAATGGTGTTATTGATGATACGATGCCACTGCGGCGGACGATGCAAGTTGTACTTGTGATGAAACGCCTCGTGGACTTCCTCACAGAAAGGCTCGAAGTATTCAGTCCAGCCCTTACCTGTTCCGAAGTTCGCGTCTTCGGAATAGAGTTGGAACCGATACCCCTTTTCCAAGCAATAGAGCATGGCATTGATCATATAGTTCAATTCTACGCAGAAACCACAGTCGATACCTGCATGATAGATGAGCCGCTTGCCGAAAGAACCATTGACCTTCTGATAAGAAGATAGATCTAACTGTTGCATATTATTATAGTCGGCTCTTGACGTCATTACCAGCACCTGTTCCCTTGTACTTCGAGCGGGCAGGGTTGAAGTTATAGCGGATAGTGAGTTTCAGACTGCGGTTGTCTGTCCGCTTGTCCAGGTAGAACTGGTGGATGTCGCTGAAGATGGTGATTTTCTGCCGCATGGTGGCAAAGACGTCATTGAGGGCCAGTTTCACACTCAGGCGGTCGTGGAAGAATGCCTTGTAAAGACTCAGGTCGAACTGCCAAGACTGGCCGAGGTGAATGTTCTCCGAATCACCGGCCGAGCGCCACGACAGGTCTGCATTCAGCCAGACATTCAGGGGCAGGTTGACGGCATTGTTGAAGCGGATGATGCGCATCGGCTCGTTCATCTTCTTGGTCTCACCCAGGTATTTCACCTCCAAGTCCTGCCACATCATGGCGAGCATGAGTTGGGGATGATAACAGCCGAATGTCGGCGCAAGATGGAGCATGGCCTGCAGATTATTGAAACCACTGGTGTTGTTTTTCTGAAGCAGGGCGATTGTCGGGTCGCCGTTGTAGCTGGAATAGGAACTGATGATATAGTCGTGCACATGGGCATAGTCTATCATCGCCATCATCCACTTCCAGTTAAGGGCCAGTGAAAGGTTATCACGATAGGTTGGACGCAAGTAGGGATTTCCACTCTCGTAGAGATATCGGTTGATGTATTTCAGATCACTCGTCAACTGACTGAAAGCAGGACGATTGATATTACGGGCATAGCTGAGTC
>JAEEPT010000099.1 GCA_016284895.1 Prevotella sp.
AGTCTTATCCAAAGGGATAGGGTTTCCGAAGATTCTTTTTGTGTGCGCCTGACAGGACTCGAACCTGCACATCGCGAGACACTAGATCCTAAGTCTAGCGCGTCTACCAATTCCGCCACAGGCGCTTTTGCGGCTGCAAAGGTACATGGTTTTTGCGGAATATGCAAATTATTGAACGAAAAGTTGCGCAGACAACATCTGCGCAACTTTTCGTTTGTCAGGTCTCATGAGTACTGGTTGACCGACCGACATATTCTCGCCTAAGCTCTTGATAATCATGATCCACGATTTTCTCTATGTTACCACACTCTGAGCATCGGAAACTGATTTCGTATTCCTTGACTTTATAGAGCACCTTATAGTCATCATAAGTGGTGGTGGTACGTGAATGATTCCGTACGTTTTCCTTGCCAGTTGTGGTGCGACCATCTCCATACTTTGTGGTCACCTCAGTCCACGTCTGCCATCTTTCTGTATGTGAATCAATTGCCACCGACTCGTCATCCCACTCCTCATACTCACGAATGAACTCGCGCTTGAGGAACTTGTTGGTGAACATACGCCGACACTTCATACAACGCGCATGAGGTTCGGTGTCCAAATATTGAACGGACCGGTTGAAGCTTCTATAGCCTGCCACTAAGACGATGGGGCTAAAGAACCAAAGGGCTCCCCAGACCGTGATTAGAGCAAACCACGCATAGGTTGAGACAAAGGCTACAACGGCAAAGAGGAGAATGAGCACCTTGTCGGGCAAGGGATAGTAGAGATGACGAATGTAGAGACCGGCCTCCAGCAGCAGCATGATGAACGTGTGGAAGAGAAAAACCCAAATGAGTCCGAAGACAATATAGACTCCCAGCTGTAGCCATTCCCACAGGGGTATTTGCTTGAAAGTGGAATGCTGCTTGGGAATATAGTAGTCCAGACCGTAAAGGCGGTTCTGATAGAATGGTCCCTCAATCAGCATGGCCAACAGGTCGATATCGACAATTTTGCCCAACAGCGGCATGTACTTTACGATGTAGCGGTTGTTGCTGTTTTTGCCAAACGGGCGATAGCCGATGGCCACCTTATCGCTGTTGTAAACGACGATAGGCCATAAGGTCTCACCCTTCTTCGTGTCAACCAGACACAGATTCGGAAAGTAGGCTTCCCATCCTGTTTTTGTCTTGTAGATGTTTACGGCGGGGCGGTAGAGCGAGTCGTTGGCTCCCAGCGTCTGACCGATATAGAGCCGCTCAAACTTCTCGCGAGTCATGTAGTAATCGCTTTTACTTCTTAACTGCAACTTTCTGAGACTGTCGGGCAGAATGGGGCGTATTTGGTCCAGGAGGGTGGTATGCTCTGTGCCGTCGCCACATCGAATATTGTAGTGATACCGTATGTATCCCTTTTCTTCTTTCTTCAGGCCCAGTACGGTCACTTGCATGGTGTCTTCATTGTTCTTACGCAGCATGGGATAGCCCAGGTCATAGGTTGATATCATGCCGCGCAACCCGTCGCGTGTCTGCACAAAGAAACTCACAGGTATATTGACACTACCAGCGTCAACACCAAGATAGCTTACAGTGTCGCCCTTGTGCAGCCTGACAATCGTGCTGTCAATGCCTTTGTTTGAGTACATGGTGATGTCGCGGTCGAGTACTAACTGCTGGGGATTCTCGGGCAGACCGCTGCTCATGAGGATACGATGGGTGATGAAGATACCCGTGAGCGTGACGATGCCCAGGATAACGGGAAGGTCAGGCAGCCGCAGTTTGTAGAGATTGGGCATGTGTATTCGGGATAGCCCAGGAATACTGATTTTAGGTAGTCTTGGTAACTTCATTGTAGTTAGTTTTAGGAATGGTTGTGAATCGTCGTTATTATCGCTTACTGTTTCAGCAGTTTGCGTGCAAACTCTATGATGTCGTCCTCACCGCGCTTAAAGCCCTCATCGGTAAGCTGCACATTGTAGTCGGGATCCATGCCAAACTCTATCGAATGTTTGTCGGCATCGTAAGTGGGAACTGCCGAAAAGCGCACCACCCACCCATTGGGCAACAGGTCAGAGTAAGGCATGCCTGCACCGCCACCGGTATGATCGCCCACAATCTTCACGTTGGGCATGGCCCTCATGTAGGCAGTAAACTCATTGGCTGCACTATAGACGTGTCGATTGGTGAGCACGCATACGGGTTTGTTCCACCTGAGGCCAGCCGACGGCTCAATATAGACAGGTTCCATGGGCGAGAAATCGCTATGTCCCGAACCGGTTTTATGCTGGATATACCCCACGAGGGCCTTCTCGTTGCAGAAGCGTGATGCCAGCAATTCGGCATTGGTCAGATTGCCGCCACCATTGCTTCGGATGTCGATGATGATGCCCTGGCAGAGCATCATGTGCATGAGTGCCTCATCCAAGTTACCATCGCCTATGCCATTGGTAAAACTATCGTAGCGTATGTAACCAATATTATCGTCAAGGATGCGATATTTCAGTCCGGCAGCGATTTTGTAGGTGGTACCCATATATCTCCGTAGCAATGAGTCGCTGAAGTTGGTGGGATAGTTCTCGTACCACGACCAGTTGCGAGCCACGTCGTGAGCGGCTGAGAGATTCACGTGGCCATCGCGCAGTTCGCCCAGCATCTCAGCCAACACCTCAAAGAGCTGGTCGCGCTTCATGTCATTGCTGACGCGTACTCGGTACTTGTTGTACACCTGTTGCCAGTCGAGTCCTATTTCGTGCTGTTTATAGTCCAAGAAGCAGTAGCGCTCGTCAATGATGCGCCAAAGCGTCTCAAAGTTGCCAATGGGTGTATCTTCGTATTGCTCTTCGTTGACACATGCGGTGAATAGCGGCATGAGCAGCATACCGCAAGCCAGCACAAGCATGGTGACTGCACGGTACAGGATGCTGCTGGAAAAGGAGGTCTTCTGATTCATCTTCATGTCCTGTTTTCTTGTCATGGTCTGTAGTGAATGGTCTGGAAACGCCTAACAATGCCAATCATAATGTTATGAGAGATGACATGCTGCTTCAGGTTGTTGACCTTAGCCTGCTGATAGTCGCCCAGATAGCCAAGCGAGATGGTCGTGGTGCGTCCTATGTTGTAGTTCAGCGTCAGTTGCTGACGGAAGGTGGGCGAGCTGACAAACGTCGTGGGAACCACGTTGTGGTCATAATTGCCGCGTACGAAGAGCTCGTAGTAAGACTGCCCGTAGTTAGGACTGAACATGATGCCTACGAGGGGCAGCTCCACCTCATATCGCAATGCCCACCTCCTTTTGAACAGTGGGAATCGCCATGTGACAATGCCCGACGGCATGATATTGAGCGACACACGTGCCTGTGTGGGGTTATTGGCATTGCTGCGGCTGTTGTTGAGCACGCCCAGCCCCACCACGGCAGCTGGTCCGGCCTGCAAGTGCAGACTGCCACCCAGCAATTGCCAGCCGAAATATCGCCCGAAGATGAAATGATAGGTAGCCTCGGTGATTGTGCTGTTTTTGTTGTGATCGGTATTGAAAGAGAAGTGTAGCTGGTTCTGGATGACAGAAGACCAACGCGAGCCAATCTTCTGTTGTTCAGAGATGATGAGACCTGTCAGCGCGATGCCTGTGCCTTTCTGCCGTGAGAGATAGGTATCCAAGACATCGCTTGCACCCAGACCTATCTGGTAGTGCCTTGTTTTAATATGTTGGCCAACCAGCGTGTCAGACTGAGCAACAGCTGAGAGCTGGCAGAGCAGACTGCACAGGAGTACCCCCCAAACGAGGATGGTATTGTAAATGCTATGTCGGTTCGTCATAGACAGGGGTATGAACAGATACAATAATGATTAATCTTCATCAGGGAACAGCCTCAGCTGTCCGGTCATTTCGTCGATGACCTGCTGCTGGCTCTTGCCTGCATCGGGATCCAGATCTTCCTCTTCGGTTTCACTTTCTTCGACTTCAGGCTCTTCGGGGAAACGGGTGGGTTCCAGTTCTTCAATACTCTCAATCTGCCAGGTGGAGAGACGCTTGCCCTTAGCCTTGAAGCCTTTCACGCCGATGAACTGCTCGGCATCGATCTCTTCGGAGCCTCGGAACTCATCGGCACCACCATAGGTCACCTTCACCAGGGGGAACGCCACATCGGTGAGCAACACCATGCGCGAGGCAGCATTCTCGCCTATGAAGTTCTGCTTGCGCTTATTGGCCTCCATCAGGAATCGCTTCATATAAGGATAGCCCTGATTGTCGGCATCGAAGAGCACGCAGGTCCACACCTTGTCGGGCTGGAACTTCTCTATGCGCAGAATATTCTCCTCGTAGTGGTTGTTCACGTCGAAGTTGGTCAGATAGAAATCACCGTTCTGCAGCACTACCAGAATCTGGTCGTCGTCGAAGAACTCGCCCAACAGTCGTCCGTGCTCATCGTAGTTCAGGCGGTTCACGTCGGAATCGTACCACACCATGCGACCGCCCAACGTAGAGTGTCCATGACTCTTGAGTCCGATTTTGTGGACAGGTTTCTTGGTGAGTAGGTTGCCTTTTGATGTGCGCCCCTTGATGAGCACTTCGGCAAACGAGCGTTCCAGGAAGATGCTTGCACGCGGGTTCTGTGCCTGAACCGATGCGTCGAGGGTCACCTTAATCACCTCAGCCTCACCATTAGGATTGGCAGTGAAGTACATGATCTTCGACCCTGGTGTGCCCTGTGTGATGTCATATTCACGATCGCGGGTACTGCCGGTAATATTGAATCGCTTGATGTAGCAGGGACCTTTCTTGCCGTCGCGATAGACCACGTTGTATATGGTGCGCTTGTCGCTCTTCTTGAACACGCCCAGCCACATCACGTTCTTGCCCACGAACAGTTTCTCAGCCACACGCACAATCTTGTACTTACCATCCCTATAGAACAGGATGATGTCGTCGATGTCGGAGCAGTTCTGCACGAACTCGTCCTTCTTCAGTCCGGTGCCTATGAATCCCTCTGCCCGGTTGATGTATAGCTTCTGGTTGGCCTCAGCCACCTTCGTAGCCTCGATGGTGTCGAAGTTACGAATCTCGGTGAGTCGCGGATGGTCTTTGCCGTACTTGTCCTTGAGGAACTGGAACCATTCGGCAGTCACCTCAGTGAGGTTGGCCAGGTCGCGGTCTATCTGTTCTATCTCGGCCTTGATGCGGGCCATGAGCTCGTCGGCCTTGTCTTTATTGAACTTCAGTATGCGCTGCATCTTGATTTCGAGCAGGCGAAGAATGTCGTCCTTCGTCACCTCGCGCACCAGTTGCGGATAATAGGGTGTGAGTCGCTCGTCAATATGCTCGCACACCTTATCCACGTTAGGCGCTTCCTCAAACTTCTTGTCCTTATAGATGCGTTCCTCTATGAAAATCTTCTCAAGCGACTGGAAGTGCAACTGCTCCAGCAACTCGTTCTTGCGTATCTCCAGTTCCTGTCGGATGAGGTCCTTCGTGCGCTCTACCGAGTGGCGCAATACATCGCTCACGGTGAGGAACTGCGGCTTGTTATCAGCTATCACGCAACAGTTGGGAGAGATATTGATCTCGCAATCGGTGAAGGCATAAAGGGCATCGAGGGTCTTGTCCGATGACACGCCCGGTGCCAGATGTATCTGAATCTCAACCTGGGCCGAGGTGAGGTCGTCAACGCGACGGGCCTTGATCTTGCCCTTCTCAATGGCTTTGGTGATGCTCTCGATAAGGGTGCCCACTGTCTTGGTGAAAGGCAGTTCGCGAATGACGAGTGTTTTCTGATCCACCTTCTCAATCTTGGCACGCACCTTCAGCACGCCACCGCGCTGACCATCGTTATATTTCGACACGTCGATGCTGCCTCCCGTCTGGAAGTCGGGGAACAAATGGAACTCCTCGCCATGCAGGTAGCTGATGGCGGCATCGCATATCTCGCAAAAGTTATGGGGGAGTATTTTCGACGAAAGTCCCACGGCAATGCCTTCGGCACCTTGCGAAAGCAGCAGGGGATATTTCACTGGCAGTGTGATGGGTTCTTTGTTGCGGCCATCATAGCTCAGCTGCCACTCGGTGGTCTTGGGATTGAAGACGGTGTCCAAGGCAAACTTGGACAAACGGGCCTCAATATATCGGGGGGCAGCGGCACGGTCGCCGGTAAGGATGTTGCCCCAGTTGCCCTGCGTGTCAACGAGCAGGTCTTTCTGTCCCAGCTGCACCAGTGCGTCGCCGATAGAGGCATCGCCGTGGGGGTGGAACTGCATGGTGTGGCCCACGATGTTGGCCACCTTGTTGTAGCGCCCATCGTCCATGCGTTTCATAGAGTGCAGGATGCGTCGTTGCACAGGCTTCAGTCCGTCCTCGATGTGTGGCACGGCACGTTCCAGAATCACATAGCTGGCATAGTCGAGGAACCAATTCTGATACATGCCGCTCAGGTGGTGAACGGCAGCTGCATCAAATCGATTCACAGGCTTATAGTCAGAGTGGCTCTCCCCTACCTCATCATCGGTAGGCAGAGCAGCACCGTTCTGTCCGTTATCATTTGTATCAAGTGTTTCGTTGTCTTTTATCTCCTCGTCCATGTTTCTATCGGGTTGTTTAGGCTTTTATTACTCACCTTGCAAAATTAATAAAAAATTTGCAAAAAGCATCGTTTTGCCTCTCCATTTTACATTATTTCAAAAAAACGGCCATTTTCAGAGAAGACAAATGACTTAACCTAAATTATTCATGAACATTATAACATTCATGGTATATCTTCTTTGCCTACGGCATAGATTATTTCCATGAATAATTCAGGTTAAGGTGTCCAACCTTATTTTTATGTTAATATTTTTCCCGTTTTTTTATGGCGAAAACGGTTTACAAAGGTACGAAAAAATCCTCACTTACACATCATAAGTGAGGAAATATTTTTTAGTTAATGAAATTGAGCAAGTCTCACATCTTCAACGCATCGGGTATGGTGTACAGGATGCCATTTTCTGCATCGTAACACTTCAGTGTTACCGTTTCTCCTGCTGTACGGCCGTAGATGACGAGCGATGTGTTGCCTGATGTAGAGAGCTTTGCCAAGCCACGACATTCATTGCCTACGAAAGCACCGACGATATTGTCGTTGGCAAACGGAATGCCGACCTTTGTCAGATGACTCTCCACCCCTACCGTCTTCACAATAGGATACTTTGGTGAGCCGAGAGTGAACAGTGGTATGTAGTCTTCGTCTATGCCTGTACTCTCGTCTGAGTTAAGGCTGATGTTTTCAGACAGGTTAAAGATTTGATTCAATCTCTTGCTGTAGTACTGCAGCGAGACGTTCACCGTTTCCGTGCCTGTTTCGTTGCCATATACCTTCATCAGGAACGCAGCATTGCCGTTCTTGACGGTTCCCTCAGCAGGAGTAGCCAATCCACGTATTTCTCCGTTTACGAAGATTGCCATCATGTCATCGTCAGAGGCAAAGGGACGCAGTGTCTCTTCTAACTGCACCATCATGATGGTCCAGTTGCCATAACTGCCTGCGTCAGGCTTTGTCCATACCGGACGCTCCTGATTAAAACTCCAGTCTATCTGCCACGAAGGGGTCTCACTGACTGCGGTCTCTGTGTATTTGACATTATTATTATTGTTATTGTTATTGCCGCCGTCATCGTCGCTGCCGCAAGCCCCGAAAACGAGGCCTGCAAGCAGTACGAATGCTAATTTTATCTTATTCATAGTTTTCATTTATTGAACACTTAATGTTATGGTTACGTTATCACTTAATCACGACCTTTTTACCACCGAAGATATAGACGCCCTTCTGTGTAGGCTTGTGCTGCAACAGGAGTCCATCGATGGTGTACCACTTGCCCTCCTCGTAGGTTTGAGTGTCGGAGAAGTTGATAACAGCCGGTTCTTCAGGACTGCCGATGACAGCATTAGTCTGGAATGTCATGATGTCACGTGTATAAGCTACTGTCTTACCGTCACGTTCGATAGTGAATCTGATAGGCTGCTTAGCCTCACCGGAAATGCTCATGAAGAACACCGGCTGGTCTGTTGCAGTCGCTGCTGTTATGAGCTCTTCACATCCTACCACCTCGCCGTCGGAGTATGCTACCAGACGGTCGCCATCCTCCATCTCGAAGTTTTCTACCGTTGCCGAGAGGGTCATCGTGCTGCGTGTCTTCAGGACTGCGCTGCGTGCCTCATTAGAAGAGGTGAGCCTTGCGGCTTTAGCACCATTCTCGCTGGAGCTGGTGCCCATCTCGTAATACGGATAGGTGAACGATACATCGTCGTTGCCCTTGCGCAGCATCATGTATCCCTCGCCAGGCTTCATGTACTGCAGGCTGCCGCGCCAGCGTCCTACGTTGCCGGACTTGCTGAAGTATGCAAACTCGGTGTGACTCTTTATCACGTCGCCTTCCTGGGCATTGTCGTAGTAGTCGCTCAGGGCTATCTCAACAGAGAGGTTCGTCATCGGTGTGTAGCCGATAGCGTTCCAGCCCTTCTTCACTTCGATGGTGCGGGCACTCTCTTCCTTGATGACAGTGCCGCCGATTGGGAAGAGGCAGTCTTCCTGAACCTTGATAGCATACGACTTCTTAGGTGAAATGGTCATATTCTGCGTGCTTCCTGATGTCAGCCACTGCTTATTCTTATATACAAGCAGTGTATCGCTGCCCATGTCAGTCAGCACGTCACCTTCCTTCCAAGGTATGTTGTTGAGCAATGAGTTAAAATCAGCCAGCTGCGGACTGTTCACGTTGAACGATACCCAGTTCCAGCCCTTCTTCAGGCTGAAGTTCTGTACGAAGCTCTCACCTCCGTCGAAGCGTACCGGTGTACCGCTGCCCACTACAACCGAATTCTCGAATGTAATGTTCTGCTTCGGTGTCAGTACCAGTTCGCGTCCAGTGCTGTATTGCCACAGGCGGAAGTTCAGTTCGCGACCGCTCACCTGATTGTCATAGACTGTCAGGTAGAGGGCGTTATCACCAGACTGCTCATCGTGAGTGATGTTAGCAAAACCGTGACATACATTCTCCTTGTCGAAGACGCCGACGATGTCGCGTGAATCACTGTCAATCTGATCATACAGATAAACCTGTCCGATAACATTCATCGAGTACCTGAGGAGGTCGCTGTCCACCTTCTTCGACCATTCAGGCTGCTCGCCTTCTACGGTCAGGTTGAGGTAGAACGGTTCTGCTATACCCTCCTCGTCGGTCAGATAGATAATCTCATTATACGTTCCGACGTTCAGGTCTTTGCTGATTGTTGCTGTGACATAGTCTGCATTCTGCGGTGCCATCGCATCGGTGTACTTGTTGAGTGTGAGCCATCTTGGGCAGTTCTCTATCTTGTAGGTATGGTTCTTCGCACTCCAGTTATAGAACGGCAGGTCTATTGCCTGTCCATCGCCATACTTGATGGTGGTATTCATTCTGTTCACCAGCCACTCCAGACTGCTGTTGGTAACAAGATAACTTGCCGTCTTCGGCGAAGCCATCATGTTGCCGTTCCTGTCCTCTACGTCGCGCACCGTCACATATATGTTGCAGTGGTTCAGCTTGGCAGCCGGCTCGTCGAGTTCAACCATGATCTGGTTGCCCTTGCCGATGAAGCTGAAGTTCAGGTTCGTCACGTTCTCGTTAGGCACCACGGGAGCAGCCACTTCGGCATCGATGCGGGTCATGACCGTCTCCGGGCTATCCTTGAACAGGTAGTCGCGGACCGGTGTGCCTGTAGGCTTGCCCGTCACGGGGTCTTGCTGGTATCTCACCTGGCCTTTGTCGTCCAGATGCAGCCTCCTGCTGTATGCATAAGGCGTCATGACGATTTCGTTATTCGCATTGCGCTCCTGGTGGTCGAAGCTCAGATAGGTCAGCAGACCGGCCTCGTCGCCGTTCGGACCCTTCGTCGAGTAGGTCTTGATGAGCGTCTGCGGCAGAGCCTGTCCGAAGACAATCAGCTCGTCCACATTACCCTTCAGCGGCGTGTTGCCGTCGACGGTAGCGCCGATGCAGGGCTTTCCGCCGCTGATGCCGCCCAGGCTGTCGGCAGCGAAGGTCGTGCTCAGCTCCGTGTCCATGTAGATGTTGGCCACGTTGTGGGCGCGGTTCACCGTCATGGCATAGTGGTGCCACTGGTTGTCGCTCCAGTTGCCAGCCAGCTTAGTGGCAAAGCCGTTCGAGCGGAACGTCAGCGAGTCGGCTTCGAATCCGATGTTAAAGCGGTTGCGGTCGTCGCTGATTTCCTTCAGGCCCTTGCCGTTGCTCAGCAGCGTACCGCGGCCCTCGGCGTCGGTCTTGAACCAGAACATCAGCGTGTAGTCCTGCTCGGCCGAGCGGTTGATGGCTTTGTCCGTCAGCTGCAGGCCGTTGTCCTCCTTGTTCAGGTGCAGCGACATGCCGTGCGGCATGGCCCAGTTGGCACCCACCAGCTTGGCGTTGGCCCCCTGGGTATGGTCGATGGCATAGTCGCCCGAGCCTTCGTTCATCGGGTAGTAGTCTACCAGGTCCTTCTCGTAGCCCGTCAGCCGGTGCAGGCCGTAGGAGCCCACGAGTCCGGCGTTCATGGTGCGATACCACAGGCGAGCCTCCATCATGCGGCCCTCGTAGTACTGGATGGCCGTACGGTCAGTCTCGTTGGTGCGGCCGAAGATGAGCGGGCCGGTACCGTTGTACAGGGTGTTCAGCTTGTAGCCCTTGCCGATGGTCTCACCGTTGCTGTAGAGCCACAGCGTGCTGTCCTTCTGGCTGATGCTGACAGCCACCTGGCGGAAGCTGCCCTCCTGGATGGGCGACTGCGACTCGAAGGTCTCCTCGTTGACCACGGCTCTCAGCTTCTGGTCCTTGGTCAGCCAGAGTTGCAGTTTCTGGCCGTTGGTGCCGTGCGAGAAGAGCGGCATGTCGCGGTCCGTAGCGGCGGGGTTCACCCTCATTTCGATGGTCAGGTCCTTGCCGGTGAAGTTGCGCTTGGCCTCCGTCTCCACGCTGGCCTGTCCGGTGAACTGCAGGCTCACATTCTCAGAGATGTCATTGTTGTTCACCTCGCCCCTTACCTCGAAGTGGCTGGAGGCGCCCAGGTTGTTGTAGTCGATGTCCTCAGAGAAGTTGAACACGATGTCGTCGTTCAGCAAGAGCAGTCCGCTCTTCGGTTCGGGTGTGCCGAACAGCTGCGGGCGACGCGTGTCCTTGATACCGCTGACGACCTTCGACGGCGTGGTGAGGAATGTTCCGCCGTTGCGGCAGAAGAGCACGGCCCGCAGGTCGTAGCTGCGCTCCATCTCCCAGCCGTCGCCGTAGAACTCGGTGACGATGTTGGCGTTGGGCTTCATCAGCTCGCACACACCGTTGGCCTTGGCCATCAGTGTTGAGTCGGCATAGTACGAGCAGATGTTGGTCCAGGTGTCGTCGCCGCGCTGCGACTCCTTATACTGGAACTCGATGTGGTCGAAGTTCAGCTGGTGGCGGTCGAAGCCTCCGATGGTGACCGGTATGTACCAGCCGCGCTCATCGTCCTTCTGGGCGTTGGTGTTCAGCACCCACTTGTCGACCGGTGCCGAGATGGTCACCGCTCCGGCCTCGCGCAGGAAGTGCACGTCGAACTTGGCCGTAGCCTTGGCGTGTTCGGGGTCGGTGGGCGACATCAGGCCGATGGTCAGCCCCTCGTAGTCGAAGCCCTGTCCAGCGCGCACCTCCAGCTCCAGCTGGGTGGTCACGCCCGGCACGAGCGTCACGCTCATGCCGCCGCTGGTCAGCGTCTGTCCGTTCACGCTCAGCTTGGCACCGTTGGGGTTAGCCTGGTCCACGGAGAACAGCGTGAAGACGCTCAGTCCGCCGGTAGCCTCGGGCTTCTCGCTCTCGTTGGCTATAAAGATGGTAAAGCGCGCCGGGTCGTTCACCGATACACCGCTCACGCTCTGCTTGTCGAGGCTGATGGACGGGTTGTCCACCTTCAGCGTGCGCTCGTCGAGGA
>JAEEPT010000100.1 GCA_016284895.1 Prevotella sp.
TGTCAGCTCGTTCTGCAGCTCTTCAAGCAGATTCCTTGACTTCTCACCTTGGTTGGCAATGTAGATATCGAACACCTTCGGGCCGGCAGAGGTCACTTCCTCAGTGACGCGAACGAATACTTCACCAGTTCCGTTGTAGCTTGAGACATATTTGCTCCACATACGGCTGTGACCGGTCTTCTCGATGGTGCCGATGGTCTCCCAAACTTGTTCATCGGCTGATACCTGTACGAGCAGCGGACCACCTGCCATGTTGGCCAGAACCACCACGTCGAGCGGAGCTTGATACTTGTTGATGGTAGCGATAGAACCGTTGCCTGGCTCGTTCTCATAGAACTTATAGAACTGAATGTCGTTCTTGGTGACGGGGAACAGCGAATCAACGTCGGTAGAGTAGAGAGGATTGTAATTGCTATTGTCGCCAAAGTTAGTGGTCTGAGCACCCAGGTTCTGCCAGATGAGGCATGTGCCGCGAGAGATTAACTTCCATTCGGGAGTCTCGCCCGGTTCGTTTACAACCTCATAGGGACGCAGGTCTTCGTCAGTATATATGATGATTTCATCGCCCGTTTCAGGATCAGTACCGGGAGTTCCTTCGCCAGTGTACATCGTGGCAGCAGATGCACCCCACGAGAACATACCCTTACCGTTAGCTACTGCCAGACCTGCAGGGTTGTTGTCGGCTGTCCATTGAGTTGCGTTGAAATGAGCTGCAACGTCAATCACTACGCGAGGCTGCTCAACCAAAGCACGCAACTGAGCTACTTCAGAGAATACCTCACCGCCAGCCACTGCGAAAGCAGTTACGTTCTGCGGCATAGTGATAACCACTGCGATGGAATCGGCATATTTTGTTGATTTCAATGTATCTACTTCACTAGTGAAGTTGTACCAGATGTCTGCATCTTCGCTTTCGCAAGTGATCTTGATAGTGGTCTCTGCGCCTTTCATCTCAGTAGTGATGACGGGTGTCTTAGGCTGTTCCTTGATGAGCACGTCTAATTGTGCAGGTTTGCTCAGTGTGTAACCCTCGGCAATGGCAGCTGCCTTTAAGGTGCAGGGCTCAGTCAGTTCGATGACATCGGTGTAAAGTGTGCTCTCAATAGTAGGTTCAGAACCGTCAAGGGTGTAGAATACGCGAGCCTTTGGCTGAGCCGGAGCCTTAATCGTCACCAGTGTCAGTTTGTCCTTATATTCACGGCTGATAGTGGGCGCAGTTGCGGGGGTAATGTCATTCTTAGAGTTCTTGAGCAGGCCGATAGCGTTGTCAAAAAGTGCGAATCCATCGGCGGTGTAGTTCTCAATATAAGGCAGATAGATGTAGCCATTGTGGTTGATGTTATGTGTGTGAATGGCCACAATAGAGTTGTCAGGGCCATCGCCCATTTCATTGAGCGCTGCTGCCGGAGTGGGGTCGCCTGCAAAATATTCGCCCAAGGTGACACCCTTGGTTTCAGCCATGTCGTCGTTGAGCACGATAGCGTTGAAGCCCATTGTCTCGTTGAATTCGATGTTTGCAAAAATCTTGTCCTTAGCGTTCTTGACGGCGATGACCGATGTCATATTGACGGATTCACCGTAGCCCCAAGTGGTATAAAGACTGGCATTCATGTTGAGCACAGGCGTCCAAGGCATAGCCTCCTTGACGGCCTGAGCGGCAGCGTTGTCGGCAGGTACGCCAGCACCAACGATGGTGACATCGTAGCCTTGCAGTTGCTCGGCGGTAATGGTAGAAGTGGTCACGTCAATGGGATTTGTCACATAGTGCTCGTTAGCTTGCAGGTAAGTGAGCAGCTGATCTTCAGCCTGTCCGTCATACAGATAAGCAATCTTTGTACTTTGGGGAGCATCGCCCTCGTCAATCATGAACAGCGAAAAGTCAACACCACCCGTAATCATCGTGAACTTAATGTCAACGGGTTCCGTCTCGCTGGTCACGACTTGCCACTTCAAAGTAACTTCGCCCAATGAAGATTTAACGAGGCAGTCCTCAGGACCTTCGATGAGCTGCATGTAGTCGTAGGCGGCCTTGATACCACGATTCTCAGCTGTAGAGTTGGCCGAGCGGCCCACGATGGTGATGGTTTGTCCGTTCTTCAACTGTGGGAAAATGATTTCCGATTTGTCGCGGTTGACACGGAACTTGTTCGGGAAGATGATGACGTTGTTGTTCTTGCTCAGTCCAGCGGTACCAAGGCTCAGCCCTTCCAGTTCCTTGATGGGATTGCCGTTGGCCATGAACGGGCCTGAGAGCTTCGTAGCCTCGTTGGCCTGCTTGAACGAACCGTCTTCATTGGTCTGGACAGTCCAGTTCGCATCAGCCTTCAGGTCGGCGATCGTTTCATCGCTAACGCCCTGAGTGAAGTCCCAGGTTTTCCTGTCTTGTGCGTCAGCTGTTCCTACGTTCAGCCCCAGCATCAGCAGTGCTAAAGTAAAAAGTTTTCTCATAAAGTGAAGTTTTGATTTGTTGATATTTGATTGAAATGCTTGGTTACTGCATGCAAAAATAGACAAAATTCTCTGACCCGCAAAGGATGACAACCTTAAAAAACTAAAAAACGTGGCGTGTTCTGATAATTTATTCGTAATTTTGCAGGCCGTTATTAAGAAAGAGGAACGCGAATGTTTCGAATCAAGAAACTCGACATCTTCATTTCCAAACAGTTCGGTCTGCTGTTTGTGGGAACCTTTTTCATCTGCCAGTTTGTGCTGATGATGCAGTTCTTGTGGCGTTATGTCGATGAACTTATCGGAAAGGGACTGACACTCGACGTACTTGCTCAGTTCTTCTGGTATATGGGGTTGATGCTGGTGCCTCAGGCGCTTCCGCTTGCTATTCTTCTTTCTTCACTCATCGCTTTTGGCAATCTGGGCGAAAGTTCTGAGCTGACTGCTATCAAGGCTGCCGGCATCTCATTGATGCAGGCCCTCCGTTCACTCATCTTCATCGTCATTTGTATCACCGGCATCTCCTATTATTTCCAAGACGTGATAGGACCGGATGCTAACCGCTCTTTTGGCAGACTGTTGCTGGCCATGAAGCAGACGAGTCCCGAACTGGAGATACCGGAAGGCATATTCTACGACGGACTGCCTGATACTAACCTGTATGTACAGCAAAAGGATCTTGAGTCGGGCCACCTCTATGGCATCATGATCTATCGTCGCACAGGCAGCTATGAGGACCAAGCCATCATCCTGGCCGATTCCGGCATGTTGCAGTCGACTGAGGAAAAGAAACACCTGTTACTGACGCTCTGGAGTGGAGAATGGTTCGAGAACATGCGCTCTCAGGATATCGGTGGCTCGGCTGAAGTGCCCTATCGTCGTGAAACGTTCGGGCAGAAACAGATTTTGCTCGACTATGACGGAGGGTTCAATATGGACGAGGTGGCTGACTTGAGCCACAGCGCTAAGGTGAAGAGCAATAGCAAGATAATGAAAGACCTCGACTCCATCAGGAATCGTTGCGACAGTATTGGCGTGCAGTTCTATCAGGGAGCTCGTGAATATGTGATGGCTATGCCCGTTCCTTCGCACGAGGACTCTACTCGAATGCAGGAACAGTTGGCTGCAGGCTTCGACTTCGATTCGCTCTGTCATCAGCTCAGTGGCGACGAACGGCTACGGGCCATGAGAACTGCTGTTCAGCAGTCCGAGCAGATGCTGAACGATGTGTCCATGAAATCAGACTATGCTTACTGGGAGAACCGAGAATTGCGTACGCATAAGATTGAAGTGCTCACCAAGTTTACACTGGCCCTGTCGTGCGTCATTTTCTTCTTCATCGGTGCACCGTTGGGCGCCATTATCCGGAAGGGTGGACTGGGCGTGCCAGTCATTGTGTCGGTGCTTGTGTTTATTGTTTACTACGTGTTCGAGAATTCCGGCATGCGAATGGCGAGGGAAGGCGAGTGGACGATATGGTTTGGCAAGTGGATCTCCACCATGGTCTTGGCACCCTTGGCAGTATTCTTTACCTATAAGGCAAATAAGGACTCCACCGTGTTTAGCATGGATGCCTACAGACTGTTCTTCATGCGTGTGCTTGGTCTCCGCATGAAGCGAAACATTGTGCGCAAGGAGGTGATTATCTCCGATCCAGACTATCTGTTGGATGTGAAGATGCTGGAAGGCATCAACCGCGATATAGAAGCTTACTCCGAGGAGCATAAACTGTTACGCTGGCCTTCGCCTATCGCAGTATTCTTCCGTCCGGGCGACGATCATGAGATAGAACACATCAGCGAGGTGCTTGAAGTGGCTATTGAGGATTTGGGCTATACGAAAGATGCCGTCATCCTGAATGAGCTGAACAACTATCCCATCCTTGCCACCCATGCCCATACTCGTCCGTTCCGGAGCCGCCTGCTGAACATTATCACAGGACTGTTCCTGCCATTGGGCATCTTCTTCTACTTCCGAATGATTCGTTTCAGAATACGTCTCTATCGTGACCTACGCGAAATCAGGCGCACTTCCGACAATATCATTCCCCGCGCAACTGAACTGGGCGAGCGGCAGAAGGCGAAGGAGGAGTCTTCATCGGAAGTGTGAGATAATATATCATTAGAAACTTAAAGAACAACGCGATATGAAAGAATTTAGACTCAATACCATTGACGAAGCTGTAGCCGATTTCCGTGAAGGCAAGTTCGTTATTGTGGTTGATGACGAGGACCGAGAGAACGAGGGCGACCTTATCTGTGCCGCCGAGATGATCACACCTGAGATGGTCAACTTCATGCTGAAGTATGCTCGTGGCGTACTTTGCGCTCCCATCACCATCAGCCGAAGCGAGGAACTCGACCTGCCCCGTCAGGTGAGTGAGAATACCTCAGTATTAGGCACTCCCTTTACTATCACTGTTGACAAGCTCGAAGGCTGCACTACAGGCGTGTCGGCTCACGATCGCGCCGCTACTATCCAGGCACTGGCTGATCCTTCATCTACTCCGCAAACTTTCGGGCGTCCAGGACACATCAACCCGCTATACGCACAGGATAATGGCGTGTTGCGCCGTTCGGGGCATACTGAGGCTGCTATTGATTTGTGCAAGTTGGCCGGCCTCTATCCCGCTGGAGCTTTGATGGAAATCATGAACGACGACGGCACGATGGCACGCATGCCAGAACTGCAAATCTTTGCTGAGCAGCATGGACTGAAAGTCATCACTATCAAGGACCTCATTGCCTATCGGTTGCAGCAGGAGTCGCTCATTGAGGTGGGCGAGGAAGTAGATATGCCTACTGAGCACGGTCATTTCCGCATCATACCCTTCCGCCAGAAGAGCAACGGGCAGGAGCACTTTGCCCTCATCAAGGGTGAGTGGAAGGAAGATGAGCCAATCCTTGTACGTGTACACTCATCTTGTATGACTGGCGACATACTCGGTTCCCGCCGCTGCGACTGTGGAGAACAGCTTCATCGTGCGATGGAGATGATAGAGCAGGAGGGCAAGGGAGTCATCGTCTATATGCAGCAAGAGGGTAGGGGCATTGGCTTGATGAACAAACTGGCTGCCTACAAACTACAGGAGGAAGGCTATGACACCGTCGATGCCAACCTCTGTCTGGGGTTCAAGGCCGATGAGCGCGACTATGGTTGCGGAGCACAGATGCTGCGCTATCTCGAGGTCCATAAGATGCGGCTCATGACCAATAATCCCGTGAAACGCGTAGGACTTGAGGCATACGGACTTGAGATTGTGGAAAACGTACCCATTGAGGTCGCTCCCAACGAGTACAACCTGCGCTATCTGAAGACCAAACAGGAACGCATGGGGCATACGCTACATCTGTAGAAATATGTAGCAAAATTAGGAAAAAACATTAAAAAATGACAGAATCCTAATTATTAAATGAAATAAATGACTACTTTTGTACGTTCGAAATAACAAAAAGAAAAAGACATGGCACAACTATCCAACCGTTTGCAACGCCTGGCCCCCTCGGCCACGCTGGCAATGTCGCAGAAAAGCTCTGAGATGAAAGCTCAAGGCATTGACGTGATTAACATGAGTGTAGGCGAACCCGACTTCAACACACCGGAGCACATCAAGCAGGCTGCCAAGCTGGCTATCGAGGAAAACTATTCGCGCTATTCACCTGTACCAGGCTATCCCGATTTACGGCAGGCCATTGCTCGCAAGCTGGAGCGTGAGAACCATCTGTCATATACACCTGCTGAGATTCTGGTCTCGAATGGTGCCAAACAGAGTGTGTGCAACACTGTGCTTGCATTGGTTAACCCTGGAGAGGAAGTCATTATCCCTGCTCCTTACTGGGTGAGCTATCCGCAGATGGTGAAGTTGGCCGGTGGCGAGCCTGTTATCGTAGAGGCTACATTCGAGCAGAACTTCAAGATGACACCCGAGCAGCTTGAGGCTGCCATTACGCCCAAGACCCGCATGATTATCCTTTGTTCTCCCAGTAATCCTACGGGTTCTGTCTATAATAAAGAGGAATTGCGCGCACTCGCGGACATTGTTTTAAAACATGACGACCTGTTCGTGCTGGCCGATGAGATATACGAGCATATCAACTACGTGGGCCATCATGAGTCCATCGCTCAGTTCCCTGGTATGAAGGAGCGTGCCATCATTGTCAATGGCGTGTCGAAGGCTTATGCCATGACGGGTTGGCGCATCGGTTATATTGCCGCACCGGAGTGGATAGTGAAAGGATGCAACAAGTTGCAGGGTCAGTACACCAGCGGTCCCTGCTCGGTGAGCCAGAAGGCTGCTGAGTTTGCCTATACACAGAGTCAGGAGTGTGTTGAAGAGATGCGTAAGGCCTTTGAGCGCCGACGCGACCTGATTGTGGCATTGGCTCGTCAAATTCCAGGACTGGAGGTGAATGTGCCTGAAGGCGCCTTCTACCTCTTCCCCAAATGCTCATCATTTTATGGTAGCAAGGTAGGTAGCACCGGACGTACCATCACGGGTAGCACCGACTTGGCGATGTACCTGCTTGACGAGGCCCATGTGGCTACTGTAGGAGGCGATGCCTTTGGCGATCCAGACTGCTTCCGTATGAGCTATGCCACGAGTGATGACAACATTCGTGAGGCTATGCGACGGATTGGCGAAGCACTGGCTAAACTGAAAAAATAAGTTGTAACACGAGTTAAAATCGGTTAATTAAAACGTAAGTCCGCATTATTTTACTATCTTTGCGCGTGATTCTGACCGATTTAGGGAAATGGCTCTATCTATTAACTCATCAAGACTAACTAATTAATAACTGATTTTATAACTTTAAATTTTTTATAACAAAAACAAAACAATTAAAAATTATGGCAACAACAACAAAGGCTGCAGCCCCAGCTAAAAAGAATTCGGGCTTTACAGGAATGAAGGATGCTTGGATTATCCTCGTCATCTGCGCAATTGCTGGTTATAGTGTATGGTATTTCGTGATGGGTAACCCCGACAACTTCGTTGGTGGCGACCGTAGCGGACATCCTGCTAACCTGCTTGGTACCGTTTATAAGGGCGGTTTCGTGGTAGGTCTGATCCTCACCCTTCTGTTCACCGTTATCTGCCTTGGCTTCGAGCGTTTCCTCGCTATCAAGAATGCTTCTGGTAAAATGAATCTGGCTAAGTTCACTGCCCAGGTGAAGGCTGCCATCAAGAATCAGAAGTTTGATGAGGCTCGTTCTCTTTGCGACAAGATGCAGGGTTCTGTAGCTAACGTGGTGCTGGCTTCTATCAATATGTATCAGACTGTTGAGAAGGACGATACTCTGAAGAAGGCTGCTAAGATTGCTAAGATTCAGCAGGCTCACGAAGAGGCCATCCAGTTGGAGATGCCTACCCTTCAGATGAACATGCCTATGGTTGCAACCATCGTATCTCTGGGTACCCTGACCGCTCTGTTCGGTACTGTGCTCGGTATGATCGGATCGTTCCAGGCTCTGTCTGCAGGTGGTGGTGCTGACTCTATGGCTCTGTCTGCCGGTATTTCTGAGGCCCTTGTGAACACAGCATCTGGTATTTTGACCTCTTGGGTAGCTACCGTTGTTTACAACTTCTTCTCAAACAAAATCGATAAGCTCACCTACGCTCTCGATGAGATTGGATTCACCATCGCTGCCACATACGATTCTAACCACAACGAGGCTTAATCGTTTTACCTAATTAATTAATTGCTTAAAGAGTTAATCAATGGGTAAAATTAAAATTCAGAAAAAAGACATCTGGATCGACATGACGCCTATGTCGGACGTGATGACACTGCTTCTGTGCTTCTTCATGTTGACTTCAACATTCTTGACGCCGGAACCAGTATCTGTCAACACGCCGAGCTCTGTGTCGCAGGTCAAGGTGCCCGAGAATGATGTGCTCAATATTCTGGTGTCACCAGAGGGCAACATCTACGTGGGCTCTGAGAACCGCAACACGATGAACGACATGCTCGATGAGGTGACTGGCAAGTTTGGCGTGAGCCTTACTGCTGCTCAGCTCAAGAACTTCAAGGAAGACCCCATGATTGGTGCTCCCCTGAGTGTTCTGCCTTCTTATCTGAGCCTTGAAAAGGAGAAGATGGGTGAGGAGATCCAGAAGTTGAGCATCCCCCTCGATAGTATCGATGGTGGAATGAGTGAGTTCCAGGAATGGGTGAAGGCTGCTCGTGAGTCTAACCCCGATATTCGTCTGGCCATCAAGTGCGATGCTACCACATCGTATGCCGTGGTGAAGAAGATGATGTCGGAGCTTCAGGACATGAACGAGAACCGTTATCAGCTCATCACAAATCTTGACACTAAAAAATTAGCGGAGAACTAAGAGTATGGCAAAAAAAGGTGGTTCCAAGCAGAAAAAGATGGACACCCGCGTGAACTTCACGCCTATGGTGGACATGATGATGCTTCTGATTACGTTCTTCATGCTCTGTACCACGCTGAGCAAGCCGCAGGCAATGCAGCTGACGATGCCGAGCAATGATGAGAATATGACCAAGGAAGACAAGTCGGTGACGAAAGCTTCGTACACCATCACTCTGTACCTTGGTTCTGAGGATAAGTTATACTATGTTGAAGGTCTGCCCGACTATGAGAATCCTGAGTGCGTCAAAGAGACTACCTGGGGTAAGGACGGCATTCGCAAGCTGCTCATTGAGCACATCACCGAGGACGGCTTCTCGCCTGTTGCAAAGGTGATGATGGCCAAGAAAAAGCTTGATGAGAAGAAAGCACAGATGGGTGACAAGATGACCACAGAGGCGTATGAGAAAGAACTCTCTGACATCCGTAACGGTAAGGCACAGGAGTTCCTTGCTGAGTATGGTGAGCAGGGTATGCAGACGCTGACCGTCATCATCAAGCCCATGGATGTGTCAACCTATAACAACATGGTTCAAGCTCTTGACGAAATGTTGATTTGCAGTATTGGTAAGTATGTCATCGATAAGGTCAATGAGGACGACGAGAAGTTGCTCACACTCAAAGGCATTAAGTTCTCGATTGACAAATAATAGAAAGGTATAGAACTATGTCAAAAATAGATCTTATAAATGACGGATGGGTTGATCTTGTATTTGAAAGCAAGAATCAGTCCTATGGCGCTTATCAACTGCGTAAAGAGACAGGCAAGCGAAACGTTTACTCTATACTGATGATGCTGGCCATCGGCATTGCCATCGCATTGATTGTAGCCATTAAGGGCGTTGTTGAGAACGCCATGAAACAAGATGTGGCTATTGAGACCGATGTGGAGCTGTCGAAGCTGGCTCAGAAGAAGGAAGCTAAGGTTGAGCGTAAAGAACCTGTTAAGGTTGAATTAGAGCAGAAAGTTGTTGAAAAGGTGAAGAGCTCTGTGAAGTTCACTGCTCCTGAGATTAAGAAAGACGACGAGGTGAAGCCTGAGGACGAAATCAAGTCGCAGGACGATCTGGCCAAGACCAACACCGCTATCGGTACCTTCGATGTGAAGGGTAACGATGAAGAGGCAGGTGAGGTGCTGAAGGCTAAGGAAGTCATTGCCGATGAGAAGCCGAAGGAAGAAGAGACCAAGGTGTTCGACGTCGTGGAGCAGATGCCTGAATTCCCCGGTGGCCAGGCTGCCCTGCTGAAGTGGATCAGCGATAACATCAAGTATCCCGCCATTGCAGAGGAGAACGGCATTCAGGGTCGTGTAGTATGTACCTTCGTCGTAGAGCGCGACGGTTCTGTGACCGACGTGCAGGTGGCTCGTTCCATCGACCCCTCACTTGACAAGGAAGCTGTACGCGTGCTGAAGAAGATGCCGAAGTGGATTCCTGGTAAGCAGAACGGTTCGGCTGTACGTGTGAAGTACACCGTGCCTGTAACCTTCAGACTACAGTAATCTCAAAGTATGAATAGAACTCAATTCAACATCATAGTTGGATTAACACTCTCTTTAGGCTTGTTTCTCGCTTCTTGCGGGAACAAGCCTAAAACCGTTAACTACGATTATGAGGCCGCAGCATCATTCTTTGCTGCCGACGAGAGCTTCCATCCCATCCTTGACGAAGAGCTCGAAGTCTTTATCAATGTGTTCAATCGCAACCTGCCCAAGAAGGACACGCTTCGGGCGCGTTACATGAGCGAACAGGATGCAGTTGAGATGCTCATGAAGAACGAGACTTGGCTGGCATTCACTACGCGCCGCTTGACCGATAAGGAACGCAAGAACTTGCAAGACCGCTCGTTCATCCCCCGTGAGATGGCCATTGCTTACGATGGGCTGGCCCTCATCACCAATCAGCAGAATCCCGATTCCTGCATCACCATCAAGGACTTCAAGCGCATACTGCGTGGCGAAGTCACCAAGTGGAGCGACATCTATCCTGGCTCGAAGATGGGCGACATTGATGTGGTGTTTGATAATCCACTGTCCAGCACCGTCCGCTTCTGTGTCGATTCCATTCTGGATGGCGAACAGATCAGCAGCCATTCCAACATCGGTGCCGTGCTGAAGAGCAGCGAGGTGGTCGATTACGTGGAGCACACCCCTAATGCCATTGGCATCATCGGTTCAAACTGGCTCAACGACAAGCGCGACAGTACCAACGTCACTTTCCGTCGCAACATACAGGTTATGTATGTGTCAAGGCTCGATTCTGCCAACGTGCACAATGCCTATCAGCCTTATCAAGGCTACCTCTACAACGGCAACTACCCCCTTGTGCGTACCATCTATGCACTGGTCAACGAGCCACGCACCGGTGCTCCGACACGCTTTGCCAATTTCTGCCGTCTGCCACAGGGTCAGGCCGTCATTTTCCGTGCAGCATTGCTGCCTGTGACCGCCAACCTCAATGTGCGACAGGTAAATATTGTTAAATAGCATTGACTTTTCTGTAGTTGTATCATCATAACTTCAGATAATATTCGGAACCATTCCGCACAACATTCAATCAGAATATTCGTTTCATATCATATATCGTCTAATCTCGTACATCGTACCTCGAAATAATTAATGATTTCCAAAGAAAAATATTTACGGTTATGAAAACATTGAAATATCTATTCCTCGGAGCCCTGACGCTCAGCTTCAGCGCTCCTGTTGCAGCACAGGAAGAATCGCCTGTGGAGGCTGTGAAGGCCATCATCCAGAGTAATGCACCCGATGCCGAGAAGCAAATTAAGGGCATCTACAAGAAAAACAAGAAAGATGCCGCTGTGGTGGTGGGCATCGGACGTGCCTACTATGAGGCTAAGGACACCGCCAATGCCCGTGTCTATGCCGAGCTGGCCACGAAGATGAACTATGGTCCCGCCTACATCCTGCTAGGTGACATTACCGCTCTGTCAGACGATGGTGGTGGCGCAGCCCGCTACTACGATCAGGCTATCTACTTCGATCCGAAGAACCCAGATGCCT
>JAEEPT010000101.1 GCA_016284895.1 Prevotella sp.
CCTCAGGCTGCCGCTGTCCTAAGAGCAGGGCTTTCTTGTCGCGCTGGCCGTGGAGTGGGGCAGGAGCGGTGATGAACTTGTGCAGACTGCGCAGGCATGACGATGTGGTGAGGTCGCTGCCTCCGTGCTCCACTGCCCAGAAGCGCCCGTCGCGTGGCTGGAATATGTCGTCGTTCTGCTGTCCGTCGTTCAGCCGTACCACCAGCTGTCGGTTGCTGATTTCATCGAGTGTTCCCTTGTAGAGTATGCTGGTCCTCACATCGGGCGCACCTTTCCTCTCATGATATGCATAGAGATAGATCATGTCGCCCCGTCTGAAGTTCTTCACGTCGTTGTCGGAGGGCTCAGTCGATAGTGTGATGCGGTCGTAGCCGCCGTTGCTCACGCTGCGCTCCTGCTTCACGATGCTCAGTCTTGCATAGATGTTGCCTGTCTCCTGCTTCAGTGTGATGGGCTGTTGCCAGAGGTCGGCTGACGAGCCGCTGTTGTGCTGCAGCCACTGGTCGGGCGTGCCCAGTTTCTGGCACACCTGTTCGCGATACACAAACGTCATCATGCGTTCATAGTAGGCGCGCTCCACAGGGCTCAGTGCCGCCAGTTCCTTTTGCATTGTCAGCATGTCGGGCAGCACGTATTGATTGAAATAGCCGTCGGGCTTCACATCTTTATATATAATAGAGGGGCTGAGCAGGGGGATGATTCGTCCGAACCCTTCGCGGGCCGTGAGCAGTTCGGTGGCCACAATCTGATTGCGCACCTTCAGTGCCTCGGCAAAGAGCTGGCGGTAGTAGTTCACGGAGAGCAGCCCCTGACTGACGGGATAGCGGGAGTAGAGCAGTCGGATATCGACCGATTGGTCGGTTCGTCCGAAGTTGTAGCGCAGGATACCGTAGTAGAGCAACAGCTGCACGTAGTGGTCTTCGCGCTGCATGCCGTGTGGGTCGTGGCTCTGTCGCTCTATCTTCATGTTGCGCCCCGACTTCTGCTCCACCAGCAGTCGCAGGTCGCTCGTCATCAAGTCCACTCGTCCCTGTAGTCCCAGTTGCTCGCACACGAACGAAGGTTCGAGCAGTGCCTTCCTGCGGTCGAATCCTTCCTTCTCGAACAGTTCGCTCACCGTCTCGCGCAGGTTCCTCACCTGCATCTCGGCATCGGCCTTGAACTGCTGGGCCTTGAATCCCTGACAAGTGCTGAAGCGCAGTGCCTGTTCGCGGAACGAGCGTTTCAGCGACTTGGCGGTGGTGGCCCCTTTCGGGTCGTTGATGAGGTCGTCGAGTGCTGTTCCGGCAAAGTTACCCAGCAGGATGGCCTGCGTGTTGGGGCGTTCCTTCAGTCGGTTGACGGTGTAGATGAGTGGATGGTGGCCGTAGTTAGTGAAACAAGCTGCTACGGATGAGATGTCGAGCAGGAAGTCGGGCTCCACGATGATGAACCTGGGCACCAGCGTGCCGTCGCTCTCTCTCACGTGACTGTCGAGCAGGTTCACCTGCATGTCTTCGCGCAGCATGCGCCGCAGATAACTCAGGTCGCGCCCGCTGTCGGTCGAACCGTAGTCCACGCTGAGCTCGCCCTCTTCGGTGCTCACGCTGATCACCTCGTCGTTCCAGCTGCGCACAATGCAGCGCAGGTATTTCCTGTCCACGTGGAAGTCCTTCTTCAGCGGTCGGTCGATGGAGGGAAGGAGCTTCCGCAGTTCGTGGGGAACATCGGCTTTGAACGTGGCCGAGACGAAGTTGGTGAGTGCGCGCAGGTCGTAGTGCCAGTCTTCTGTGCTGGGCAGCGGCTCGTTGCCTGCCTGTCGGGTGTGCCGTCGGGCTGTCTGTATAGCCACGCGCTCAGCCGTGCTCAGCCCGTACTGCTTGCACAGAAAATCCACCTGTGAGAACAGATTGCCAAAGGCACCTCCATGATGGCGCGTACCCTCACTACAGCACAGCATGAGTAGTTCGTGCATGCGTTGCAGTCCTTTGGCCGACGGCTCTTCATGAGCCAGTTCCTTGCAGATGTCGAATAGTTCTCTTGCTTCCATACGTTTTTCGTGACCGCGCTTTTGTCACGCTATGACCGATGCTTGGTCATCGCATGACCGATACTTGGTCATCACATGACCGATACTAAGTCATCCCCTGACCAGTGCTTTGTCGCTTGACGACCGCGTTGCAGTCTTTTTTTGAAGAATTCATTTATCACCACACGGAGAATATTAATCGTTGGCAGCGGGATCCCACTTCTCCTTATGCCCGTTGGGGAAGGTTACCTCAAAGAGCGACTCTTCAGTGAAGCGTATGACAGTTCCGTCGTCCATGATGCGGCAGTCTTTGGCTCCCTCGTAGGGCTTGCCTAATTGCAACATGAAGTTGCAGCGGCGCAGGTATTTAACCAGTGGCTTCAGGTCGGCGGCATGACGGCTGCGTCGGTCGAAGTAGGTGCCGAACCAGGGGCGCACGGCCGGTTGACGGTCGTCGCCTGGCTGTGAGATGATGACATGGAGGATGGTGGCGTTGATGCCGGCATGGAAGTAGCGGTCGGCAATGGGTTTCAGCTTCTCAAAGCTCCAGTCGTCTTTGGCCAGCTCTGGCCACCCGTCGGTGAAACTCTCGGCCCACACACGATTCTTACCGCTACGTCGGGCGGCACCAAGAGCAGCATCCATCTCCTTCTGGCGGAATTTTCTGTCGCCCACCCAGAACTCAGCAGCCACCTCGTCAGCAGCACTGCCGTAGGTGATGCTGTTGCCGGGGAAGGGGCTGTGGGCATAAGGCTCGCACCAGGTGCGCAAACCGTATTCATGAGCTTTCTCCGTCAGTCCGCCCATATACTCAGAAGCCACCAACTCAGCAATGAGACGGTTGAGGTCTTTCTTGCAGGCTTCATTCTGATAATCGAGCGGATAGCCGAAGCGTTGCTGGAATTTTTCAAAGATGGAGTCAGTATAGTTTTGCTTGCCTCGTTCCCAGCTATCTACCACAACGGTGGTTAGAGTCTTGCGCTCTTCAGCAGGGATGCGGCGCAATATCTCACCGATAAATGCTTCGAAGTGCTTCTGGACGTGGCGCTTCGACAGTTTGTCAACTTCCAGGCCTTCTGCTTCTGGCGAACAGGGGCTGCATACGACATCAGTACCCCGATTGGTCTTGCACACCTCAATGCCATTGGGTGTCCAGTTGCGCATGGCCTCTTCAGGCTTCACCCACGGACCTCCTGACTGGCTCCAGCCCGGACAGTTGAAGATGCCCATTTCAATGCCCAGTTCTCCGGCAGTCTTTAAGGCAGTGCGCAGGTTCTTCCACCACAGTTTGCTTTGGAACTTGTTTTTGCCGAATGTCTGCCCTTCCCAGGGATTCTCCCAGTTTGTGCGATTGCGTATGTCTGTTGCCAGGAAGGCCAGCGTGATGCCGTTGTCCTTCATCCATTTGAGGTCGGCCACTACGCCTTTTGGATCCACCTGTTCGTTCACCCAGTAATAGTAGCAGCCCACGCGTATGCTGTCGGGGGGATTGAGAAAAGACTCGTGCAGACCTGTAGAGACCTGTGCAAAGCCCGATAATGAAAGCATGAGCATAGCACAGTAAAGGATTTGTTTTGTTTTCATCATTCATTCTCTTTTCTTCGGTGACAAAGTTATACAAAATCCCGCGAATTATTATCTCTTTGCCATAAAAAAAGTGCGAAAAGGTGGGCGAAGTCCCTTTCAATTTATGTTAAATTGACTTTTGAAATTTGGCAGGACCGCATGGAATGTTTACTTTTGCACCCTATGAAAGCTTTTCGAATATTTTTTATAATGGTTTTTGCCGCTATTGCAACATCGGTTTCGGCACAGCGACGGCTCGTGGTGGCCGATGTGGAGACACTTCTTCCTATTGGCGGCGCTAATGTGGTGTGCAAGGACAGTTCTGTAGTGGCCGATTCACTCGGATGGTTCGCAGTGTCGGACAGTACGAAGACAATGGTGCTCTCGCATGTGAATTATGAAAGCCGCATTGTTAATCTCTCTGAAGTGCGCGATACCGTCTATCTCATCTCTAAGCTGCTGAGTGTGGAAGGCGTTGTGGTGTTCGGACACGGCAAACAAGCTGACAAGTTGAAAGAACTGAAGAAACGTCTGAGTATCGACAAGACGGAGCGCCAGCTGATGACGGCTGATCCCAGTAAGGGAACAGATTTGCTGAAACTGCTCAACTATGTGACTCCACGGAAGTGGCGCAAGAAGAGCAAGCAGCAAAAGAAGGCTGAACTGAGAGAGAAGCTCGATGAATATTGAAAATGATGATTTGACTACTCGGTCACACGGACACTGAGTGATTGCGCATCAAACGTGATGCCTTCACGCTCAACAAAACGTGACAGAGTTCCGGCATCGGCCAGCTGGCGCGGGGTTCCCACGCTGAGCTGGCCTTTTTCCATGAGCCACAGCGTGTCGGCCACTTGCAGGGCCAGTTCCAGGTCGTGGGTTGACATGAAGATGGTCTTCTGCATGCTTCGGGCCAGTCGGCGCAACAGTTGCATGACCTCCACCTTCGACGGGAAATCAAGAAAGGCCGTCGGTTCGTCAAGAAAGATGACGGGCGTTTGCTGAGCCAGGGCCTTGGCTATCATCACTTTTTGACGTTCACCATCGCTTAGCGTGTCAATCAGTCGCTCACTGAGTTCACTCACGCCTACCAGTGCAATGCTCTCATCCACTATTTTCAGGTCGTTCTCCGAGAGCATGCCCCAGAATCCTGTGTAGGGTGAGCGGCCCAGTCCCACGAGCTCGCGCACGGTCATGTTCTTTACGTCGGGCTTTTCTGTGAGCACTACGCCTATGAGTCGGCTCAGTTGCTTGTCGGTATAGGAGCTGAGGGAGAGGCGCTTTCCGTCGTTGTCTATCCATACTTCACCCTCCAGTTTCGGCTGAAAGGCGGCCAGAGTGCGTAGCAGGGTCGATTTGCCCACGCCGTTAGAACCCAGCAGGCAGGTCAGCTCGCCCTCTCGGATTTCGGCATTCAGCTGGCTGGCCACAACCTTGGTGTTGCCTTTCTGCAAATAGCCTATGCTCAGCTGTTCAAGAGTGATGGTGGGATGGTTCATCTTTTCTTTAATACTGATTTTTGTATGCAAAGATAGCAATTACTTATCGATTTGTTAAAGATTTTGTGTATTTTTGCATCTGAAAACCGAAAACTATCATGGAGTTCAACAGAGAACAGCAGGAAGTGATTCAGGCATCGGGTGGGGTACATCTGGTGCTGGCTCCTCCTGGATGTGGCAAGACGGCAGTACTGGCTGAGCGAATTGTGTGGGCACGCAGGCAGGGTGTTGCCTTTCACGACATGGCCTGTCTTACGTTTACCAACCGTGCAGCGCGTGGCATGCGCGACCGCATCATCGAGCGGATGGCTCAATTTGGAACGGACGAGGCTGACAGCGGATTGCTTACCGAATCACTTGGTGAGCTCTTCGTGGGCAATGTGCATCGTTTCTGTTCACAATTCCTGTTTCAGCAGAACATTGTGCCAGAGCAGTCAGCCGTCATAGACACTGATACCAGCATCAGCATCTTGGCCGATTATTTGGGCGAGGATGAACTCACCGTTCTGGGCGACAACAAGCAGCGGCAACGCTATTCGCAGATGATCAATCTTCAGCACCTCATGTACCAGTGCGAGCACCATCATCCGCATGAGCTCATCGTGCATCGTGATGCTCTGCCACCGCGCCTGTTGAAGGAACTCTGTCTGGCATTCAGATTGGACTATTCACAGGAAGCTGCCATCGAGCTCTATCGACATGCTGACCACTATCGCTCCGTGTCTCCCCAAACGAGCGAGGAGGCATCCCTCTTGAGTCCCGAAGCCTTCCGCCTGCTTACCTCCCTCTATGCCGCCTCTCAGTACGAGGCTTACAAGCAGCGCAACGACCTGCTCGATTTCGAGGACCTGCTCCTCCTCACCTACGACGCTCTTTCCTCATCAGTCCCCTCCCCCTCTTCGTCTCCTTCCCTGTACGATGCGACATTGTCGCATCCCCAATACTCCTGGATTCAGGTCGATGAGGTGCAGGACCTCAACCCCTTGCAGTTAGCTATTATCGACCTCTTCACAGCCCCTGGAGCCACCGTTGTCTATCTTGGCGACCCTCAGCAGGCCATCTTCTCCTTCATGGGAGCCAAGACCGACACTCTGGAGCTGCTTCGCCAGCGGGCCGGTGCGCAGGGCTTCCATAACTTCTATCACAACTATCGTTCCCCCAAATACTTGCTTGATGTGTTCAATGTCTATGCCGAGCGCCAGCTTGGCATAGCACCTGAGTTGTTGCCATCAACACAGAATTTTACTGAGAAACGAGCAGGCGACCTGCTTCTGTCCGACAGTCATAGCAGTGTTGATGAACTGAATCTTGTGGCACGCATGGTGCGCCGCCTCTACGAAGGCTATCCTGACGAGTCGGTTGCCGTTGTCGTAGCATTCAATAGCGATGCCGATGAGCTGAGTAACGCTCTGACCGACGTGCCTCACTTCAAGGTGTCGGGCACCGACCTCTTCGCTACGCCTGATGTGCGCCTGTTGCTGGCTCACCTCTCTGTTGTGGCAATGGAGCACAACTTCATAGCCTGGTCGCAGTTGTTTGTTGGGTTGCGTGTGTATAGCTCACAGTCATCGGCCCGTCAGTTCGTGCGCCAGCTCATGCAGCGCTCCATCTCGCCTGTCGATTTCCTCTGTTACGAGAACTCCACCTATCTGGCTGAGTTCGCGACGGCATATACGCAGCGCGATTTTGTCATCTTCGATACCGAGACCACGGGGCTCAATGTGTTCGAGGATGATGTGGTACAGATAGCAGCCATTCGCGTTCGCAATGGAAAGGTGGTTGATGAGCTCAACCTCTTCATCGAGACCGACCGCGAGATTCCTGCCATGCTGGGCGATGTGCCGAATCCGCTCATTGAGGAGTATGCCCGCCAGCCTCATTTCACTCATGCTGAGGCAATGCAGCGATTTGTCGATTTTGCGCGCGATTGCGATATATTGGGCCACAACGCCACCTACGACTATCAGATCATGGAGCACAACATGCTTCGCTATGCGCCCCAACTATCTATGAAGACGTTGTGGCCTGTCTATTACGACTCGCTGAAGCTCATCCGACTGTTGCGGCCTCGTTTGCGTAGCTATAAGCTGAAGTTCCTGTTGGACGAACTGAAGCTGGAGGGACAGAACTCACACTTGGCCAACGACGATATCATGGCTACGCTGAGTCTGGTAGATTACTGTTATCGGCTGGGCAGTCAGCGGCTTGACGAGCAGCGCACCTTTATAGCACATCATCGCACCACCATCGAGAAGTTCCGCAGCCTATATGCCGACCTGTACACCCAAGCCGTGGAACAGCTCTATGAACCTACTGCCGAGCCAGCCCTTGTCGTGGCGCTGAATAATGCTTATAACAGTCTGCGTGAGGTGCACCGAATGGGCGACATACCAAAGTTCAGATATATCAAGAGCTATATAGAAATGGATATGCTTACGCCTGAGAGCGGACACTCGTTGGCCGAACAACTGGGGCGTCACCTGCAAGACCTCACTACGCTGAAGGAGGCCGACCTCTGCGGAGCTGTGAGCATGCAGGACCGCGTGTTTATCTCCACCGTCCACAAGGCGAAGGGACTGGAGTTCGACAATGTCATTGTGTTCGATGCCGTCGAAGGAAAATATCCCAGCGCCTTTGCCGATACCACGGAGAAAAACGATGAGGAGGCCCGCAAGTTCTATGTAGCCATATCGCGAGCACGTCGCCGGCTCATCGTCACTTATTGCCATAACAGCTTGAGCAGCTGGGGACGATGGTATCCTAAGCAACTGACTCCCTACATGCAGTCGGTAGCTCAATTCTTCCGATAAAACTCGAATGATAAAAATCACCAATAACTAAACAATGTCGATTATGAAAGTATTATTGATTAATGGAAGCCCGAAAGAGAACGGCAACACTTTCCTCTCACTGAGTGAAGTGGCCAAGACCCTGAACGAAGAAGGCATTGACACCGAGATTGTCAGCATTGGCAAGAAGGCGGTGCAGGGATGTATTGCCTGCGGTATGTGTGGCAGACTGGGGAAGTGTACCTTCCGCGATGACCTATATACCAAGATTTGGAGCATCGTCAAGGATGGCATCGATGGTCTGGTCATTGGGTCACCCGTCTATTATGGTGGCCCCAACGGTTCGCTTTGTGCTCTGCTCGACCGCGTGTTCTATTCGCTTGGCCCCGACCTTCAGTTCAAGCCCGGTGCCAGCGTTGTGGTCTGTCGTCGTGGCGGTGCCTCTGCCGCCTTCGACCGTTTGAACAAGTATTTCACGATGATGAACATGCCGCTTGTCTCCTCTCAGTATTGGAACATGGCTTACGGTCAGACACCAGGACAAGTGCTGCAAGACGAGGAAGGCATGCAGACCATGCGCACGATGGCTCGCAACATGGCGTGGATGATCAAGAAGCTAAATGCCCGTGAGGACGGTCATCCACAGCAGGAGCAGCGCGCTTGGACCAACTTCATCAGGTAAGACATCTGCACTTGTCTGGTGAAACCATCAAGTGTGCTATCCGGAAAACTGTTTTCAAGTTTTTCGGATAGCACACTCTTTTCATGGGAACAATCTTATTCCAACAGGATAATCTTCGCCGTCTGATTGTCCATGTTGGGCATCGTCATACCTACAGGAGCATTGATATAGGTGGGGTCACACACTACATAGCGTTTTCCGTCTAACAGGATATAGTCGCCTGTCACATCTTCGTTGAAGCCAACGGCCATCGCCAAGTGTCCTGGGTAATAGACCAGAATCACCTTCAGCCCAAGCAGGTCACGCACCAGTCGGGACAGCAGGATACTGCGGTCTTCACAGTCGCAATAGGGATAGAAGAGCGTTTCTTCGGCAAAGAAGGCTCGGTCATGCCCCCACACGTTTTCGTCGTAATCATACTGGAAGGCTGTCTGCACCCAGTTCAGCAGTCTCTCAACGGCGTCTTTCTCGGAAAGGCCTGTCAGTTTTCCTTTCAAGGATCCTTCCAACTTCTCTTTCTGTTCTGGATGAAAGGGAGTATTGGCATACATGGCCCAACGCGTCATCTGGTTGTTGTTAAGCATGGATGCAGGATAGTCGGTAAAGAAATCAGTAAGATTCTGATTCACGCAAACTTCTACTGTTAGGTCAGCATAACCTTCTGAAGTCAAGACTCGTTTTTCCGACATCCTTGGTTCAAAGTCCATCGGTTCTGTAATCAGTAAGGAAAGCATCTTTTCCTGTGGAAAGTTGACATTGCAGACCACGAGCTGACTGTCATCTTTACCGTATGTATAGTACCGTTCACCAGAAATCATGAAGTAGGACTTGCCGAAAATCTGATGTTTGGTGGCAAACAGCATGCGCAGTTGACCTGACGCAGAAGCCAGTCGCATGGCATAGCCCGATTGCTGATAGATGTAAGCCATGAGCAGGGTCGCCTTGTTCTCGTCGCTCATGCATGACTTTGCAAACTTATCCAACATTTTCAGGTAAGCCCAATCGCCTAATCGGTGCTTCATGCGCAGAGCCAGACAGTCTCGAATCGTGTTGTCGTAGTCGGAACTTGCCAACTGACGCCAAGCATCAGCTGTCGTCTCGGGAGTGATGGCATTCAGAGCGAAGAGACCGTCTTCTGGGAGCCGCACCTGCATGGGCGTACCGTAGTAATCGAAGTCAGCAAATCTCGTATTCTGTCCCTGTTGCTCTTTTATCGGGCTCACAGGAACTGGCTGAGGTACCGTTTCCGGCATCTCAATTATTTGCTGATCTATCTTTACGGGATTGCTTTTAAGGGGTGCTATTTTGCTGTCGTCCTTTGGCTTTACAAGTGGTGGTACCTCCTTCTCCTTTGGCTTCGGTATGGCAGGCTTGGCTTGATACTCTTGCCATGCGTTGCGCACAAAGTCGGCATATTCGCGGTTGGCACGCTCGCGAAAGCCATCGTACTGCTCCTTGGCTTGCTTGCTGAAGTTATCATACTTAGCACGGAATGGGTCATCCTGTGCCATCGTCAGCTGTCCACATAGTAGAGCTGTACTGATCAATCCCCAATGCTTCACTAACCTCATCATCATTCACCAGTTATTTTCATGTCTCTCCATACACCTTGCAATCCAGCTGAAGGTTCTGCTTTAGGAGTCTGTTTTTTATCATTCTGCAAGAGTGACGATCTGACCACATTCTCCTTGAGATAGTCATTCAGTTCACCCAATGTGCATTCGCCTTGGCTCTCTTGTAATTTCTTTAGTAGAAAATAGGTGAACAGACCGTGAGACTTCTTCTTGTATGGCCACGCAGTTTCATCGCCTTGTGCAGCTGAGAATACCACCATTTTGCCTTGTGGAGTTGGACTTTTTGCCATGCGGGCAATGCCTCTTTCACCACGCTCCTTGCCGATGAAATCCATTCCACGACCCTTTCCTGAGAAGCAAGCATCGGTTAGAACCAGCACGTTCTTGGCATTCATCTGCTCCAGCTCTGAATAGAGTCGTTTAAGCGAATAGCATATCTCCACATCCAATCCGTCGGCATCTACTGGCAATAAATAGGTGTCGTTTCCCTCACCGTTGGGTACACCATGACCGGAATAGTAGAAAATGACATTCATGTCACCATTGAAAGCCTTTACCTTCTCTTGCAGCAGTTGCACCTGTCGCCGCATCTGGGCTGCTGTCAGGTTGGAATAGCTGCGAATCTGTGCTACGGGTATGCCTAATGTCTTCTGACAATAACTGGCAAAGACGGCTGCGTCGCGTTCTGCAAACGGCACATTGCCCACATCAGGAGCCGAATATTTCTCATTGCCAATGATGAGGGCCAACGTATGCTTATTCTTTTGTTTCGTCAGGGGAATATTGGTATCCACGTCATCATTATCTTCTTCGTCATTAGCTACGTCGAGTGTGGGCAGTATAGTTGGAACAACGGTCTTAGGTTCGGTCAGTTCGTAAGGTTCAATTTCGTTACACCAAGTTTCGAAATCTGTTGATATGCTTCCGCCATACTGATACATTGAGCGTAGATCATTTTCAGCTTTAGCGCACCCTAGTTGCATTGCCGTTTTTAACCAACGCAAACATATTTTACGGTCATTGGAGTAGAGATCTGCTATTTTGTAGCAAGCCTCTGGTGTAGCTAGTTTTCGATATGAATTGAGTGCTTTTTCGTGGTAGACCATGTTCTTTAAAGGGTCTAACTTATACATCAGTCGGCATGCATCTGCATCACCTCCATCAGCCGCTTTCTTCAGCAGACTCTTTCCTTTCGACGGCTTGGCTGATACCACACCCTGCACACCGTTCATATAACAGCAAGCGAGCACATATTGTGCATGCGTATTACCATTGTTTGCCTTATACTCCAAAGCCGACAATTCGGCTTTAGTTTTAGGTGTACCATGAGGTAGTTGTGCTACTGCCATATGCGGTAGAACCAACATGCATAAGAATATCAAATATCGAATCGTTTTCATAATTAATACTAAAAATAAAGATGTCAATATAATTTGCTATTTATCTAAGACGGGACGTACTGGTGTTGAGGAACCAGTATCTCTGTCATCTACTGTTTTTATGATTTCTCGGTTACTATTTAAATAACTATGAATACAGTAATAGTAGTCTGCCGACCAAGAGCTATAATACTCTCTATGCGAATAAGAGCCAGTCCAGATGTACATTGAACTGTTTGATTCCGTGGGTAAAA
>JAEEPT010000003.1 GCA_016284895.1 Prevotella sp.
CTAATCAAGGCTTTTATAGGGCGCAGGTGATGTTGGCTTTCTGATATGAGTATGGTCTTGGGACGGAAGTGGACTTGGATAAAGCAAGAGCCATGTTCAAGCAGGCAGGAAAATCAGAGAAAGGGCATGGGAAGCCCGAGGAGCATCTGGCTATGCTGGAAGTGAACGAAGAGAATTACGATGAGGCTCTGCGATGTTTTAAGGAGGCACAAAGGAAGGGTAATCGTACTGTCAAATCGTATATCTGGTATTTGGAAAGGAAGTAAAGTCAAAATGTCCTTTTCTGTCTTACTGTTGCAGTGTTGCAGTTGTTGCAGTTCCAAAATAGGTTCTACCAAAGTCAAAAATTAGCTCTATATTTATATATATATTATATATATAATATATATATAAATATAGAAGTATTTTTAGGGTATGGGGAATACCTCTCGAGAACTGCAACAACTGCAACACTGCAACAACGAGCCCTCTTTTGGCTGCCTCATACGGATATGCTTTCTCTTCATCTGTTTTGTTGCCCCCTTCTTCAAAAATCACGCAAAACAAAAAAATTCAGTAAAGAATTCGTGAACCGCAATCCCCCCTTCGTACCTTTGCATTGTCAGAAAAAGGGAGAGCAGATGACCCCCGCGCGCACCTCGCCAGCGTTGATGATAAACGCACCCGGAGTTTCAGTCATACACGCTACGAGTTTAAGTCAAACTTTTCGAAAGCTTATTTAGGATTTTGCCGTCTTTGCGGGGGTTGACGAACCGATCGCTCACCATAAGCGACTCTATTCATGGGAGTCGTTTCTATGCAAATGCAATTTTGAAAATTATTGTTAACAGGAAGACGGAAACAACGATGATTGAACAAAAAAACATCAAATATATGGGATAAAAACGGAGAAGATTTTTCGGATGTCACTACTTTTCCGTATTTTTGCAGCACTAAATCAGGAACAAAAACTATCAACGTATATGAAGAAGACTACGATTTTGCTGGCCGCCATACTGATGATGGTCACTGGCGCTAAGGCCCAGAAAGAGTGGACGCTGGAGGACTGCGTGAACTACGCACTGGAGCATAACATCACACTGAAGAAGGCCCGCGTGACAAGCGAGTCGGCAAAGGAGGACGTGAAGGAATCGCGCGCTGCGCTGCTGCCCTCGGTGTCGGGCTCAACCAACCAGAGCGTGGGCTACCGCCCCTGGCAGGACAACAGCACGACAACGGTGACAAACGGCGTGGTGGATACAAACGTGAAGAAATCGTACTATAACGGATCCTACGGCATCAACGCACAGTGGAACGTGTGGGACGGCAACAGGCTGCGCAACGTGCTGAAACAGAACAAGGTGAAGGCGGAGCAGGCTGAACTGGAAACACAGGTGTCGGCCAACTCGATAGAGGAGAAGATAGCTCAGCTGTACATTCAGATTCTGTATCTCTCGGAGGCAGTGAAGGTGAACGAGCAGACGCTGGAGACGAGCAAGAAGAACGAGGAACGCGGACAGCAGATGATGGAGGTGGGCAAGATGTCGAAGGCCGACGTGGCTCAGCTCACGGCTCAACGCGCCTCCGACGAATACAATATAGTACAGGCGCGCGCAAACATCATAAAATATAAAACACAGCTCAAGCAGCTGTTGGAGCTGGACGGCACGACCGAGTTCGACGTGGCCACGACTCCCGTGAGCGACGAGACGGCACTGGTGAGCTTCCCCGGCACGCAGGAGGTGTATGAACAGGCGCTGCTCTCGCGACCCGAGATAGCCAGCAAGGAACTGGGACTGAAGTCGGGCGAACTGGCCATCAAGATAGCGAAGGCTGGCTACTCCCCCACCCTGAACATGACGGGCGGCGTGGGCACCAGCACCAACTCGCAGTCGAGAATCAACTGGGGCAATCAGATGAAGACAAACTTCAACGCCTCAGCCGGAGTGACTCTGAACATCCCCATCTACGACAAGCGACAGGCAAAGACTGCCGTGCGCAAAGCCCGACTGCAGATGGAGACGGCAAAGCTGAACCTGCAGGACCAGCAGAAGCAGCTCTACCAGACCATAGAGAACTACTGGCTGGATGCTGAGACCAACCAGCAGAAGCTGCGCTCGGCCATCGCCACGGAGAAGAGCGAGCAGGAGAGCTATAACCTGCTGCAGGAGCAGTTCAACCTGGGACTGAAGAACATCGTGGAACTGATGACGGGCAAAGACAAACTGCTCAAGGCACAACAGAACAAGCTGGAGAGCAAATACCAGACACTGCTGGCGCAGCAGATGCTGCAGTTCTATAAGAGATAATAAGCCCTATAAGCCTCATAAGCCTCATAAAAAAAACAATAATATGACAGGAATCATGAAAGCAGGGATAACAGCCCTGACCGCACTGGCTCTGCTGAGCAGCTGCGAGAAGAAACAAGAAACGGAATTTTCGACCTCGAAGGTTGTGACAGGCAACATTCAGACCTCAATCACAGCTACTGGCACAATCGAACCGGTGACAAGTGTCACCGTGGGTACGCAGGTGAGCGGCATCGTGGCCCACCTGTACGTAGATTACAACTCGGTGGTGAAGAAGGGACAGGTGATTGCCGAACTGGACAAGACGAACCTGACCAGCGAACTGAACACGGCTCGCGCCAATCTGTCGAGCGCACAGAGCACGCTGAACTACCAGCAGGCCAACTTCAACCGCTACCAGACACTCTACGACAAGGGACTGGTGAGTGCCGACGACTTCGAGAACGCCCGACTGACCTACCTGAAGGCGAAGGACCAGGTGACCACCGCCACCCAGAGCTTGCAGAAAGCACAGACCAATCTGGGCTATGCCACTATCACAAGCCCCATAGACGGCGTGGTGCTGTCGAAAAGCGTGGAGGAGGGACAGACGGTGGCAGCATCGTTCAACACACCGGAGCTGTTCACCATCGCACAGGACCTCACGGACATGCGCGTGATAGCCGACATTGACGAGGCCGACATAGGCGGCGTGAAGGAGGGACAGCGCGTGGCTTTCACCGTGGATGCCTTCCCCGACGACTCGTTTGAGGGAAAGGTGACGCAGGTGCGCCAACAGCCCACTACGGAGAGTAATGTGGTGACCTACGAGGTGGTGATCTCGGCTCCGAACAACGACCTGAAACTGAAGCCGGGGCTGACGGCTAATGTGACCATCTATACTTTAGAGAAGAACGACGTGCTGGTGGCACCCTCGAAGGCGCTGCGCTTCATGCCCAACGAGGCCCTGCTGAGTGAGGGACAGAAGATAGAGGACGTGGAGGCTCCACAGAAGGTGTGGACACTCGACGGCAACACGTTTAAGGCGCACAAGGTGGAGACAGGCACCACCAACGGCATGCTCACCGAGATTGTGAGCGGCATCAGCGAAGGCACAGAGGTACTCACCGACTTCAGCATCAGCGGAGGCGAAGAGGAAAATGAACAGCAGGCCAGCAACCCCTTCATGCCGAAGCCAAGAGGTAACAACAACAAGAAGAAGTAAACCCACCACCTGCCCCTCCCAAGGGGAGGGGAGTTTAGACAGACAGAGAGATAGAAAAATGAATAATAGCAATAATAATCAAAGCCCTTCAAAGCAGGAGGGGAATGGGGTGGGTTCCAAAGTCGTCATTGAACTACAGAACGTGAAGCGCTACTTCCAGGTGGGCTCAGAGACGGTGAAGGCACTGCGCGGCGTTTCGTTCAAGATATACGAGGGGGAGTTCGTCACCATACAAGGCACATCGGGATCGGGCAAATCGACCCTGCTCAACCAACTGGGCTGTCTGGACACCCCCACCAGCGGCGAATACTTCCTCGACGGCATCAGCGTGCGCACAATGTCGAAAACACAACGTGCTCACCTCAGGAACCAGAAGATAGGCTTCGTGTTCCAGAACTATAACCTGCTGGCAAAGACCACTGCCGTGGAGAACGTGGAGCTGCCACTGATGTATAACTCGAAATACAACGCGGCCCAACGGCGCGAGGCAGCTATCAAGGCACTGCAGGCCGTGGGGCTGGGCGACCGACTGGACCACAAGAGCAATCAGATGTCGGGCGGACAGATGCAGCGCGTGGCCATAGCCCGCGCACTGGTGAACGACCCTGCCGTGCTGCTGGCAGACGAGGCAACGGGTAACCTGGACACGCGAACGAGCTTTGAGATGCTGGTGCTCTTCCAGGAGCTGCACCGTCAGGGACATACCATCATCTTCGTGACCCACAACCCCGAGATTGCCGAATACTCCAGCCGTAACATCAACCTGAGAGACGGAAAGATCAGGGAGGACACCATCAATACAAACATCAAGTCGGCTGCAGAGGCACTTGCAGCACTGCCCAAACCAGTGGATGACTAACCCACCCCCTACCCCTCCCGAGGGGAATAACCCACCCCCTACCCCTCCCGAGGGGAGGGGAGATTAGAAAGATTAATGTGTGAAGTAAATGAATATTCTCAATCTTTTCAAAGTGAGCCTTCGGGCTGTAGCTAACAATAAAATGAGGTCGTTCCTGTCGATGCTCGGCATCATCATCGGCGTGGGTGCAGTGATTGTGATGATGTCCATCGGACAGGGTTCGAAAGAAAGCATTCGCAAGGAGCTCTCAACGATGGGCACGAACCTGCTCACCATACGTCCGGGAGCCGACATGAGGGGCGGTGTGAGGCAAGATCCCTCAGCGATGCAGACACTGAAGATGGCCGACTATGAGCGCATCATGCACGAGAAGAAGTTTGTGACAAAGGTGTCGCCCGAGGTGACGGCCAGCGGACAAGTGATCTACGGCAACAACAACACGACAACCTCGCTCTACGGCGAGAGCCCCGAGTATCTGGACATCAAGCTCTGGAACATTGAGGAGGGCGAGTGCTTCACCGAAGAGGACATCAAGAAGGCCGCCAAGAAAGTGGTGGTGGGCAGAACCATCGTCAAGGAACTGTTCGGAGAGAACGTTGACCCCATCGGAAAGACCATCCGCTTCAAATCCATCCCAATGACCATCGTGGGTGTACTGAAGTCGAAGGGCTACAACTCGTGGGGCATGGACCAGGACAACGTGATGATAGCCCCCTACACCACCGTAATGAAACGTATTGCTGCACAGACGTGGTTCTCGAGCATCGTGTGCTCTGCCGTCACAGAGGAACTGAGCGATGCTGCCATAGAAGAACTGACACAGATTCTGCGCGACAACCACAAACTGAAAGGCGAGGCTGCCGACGACTTCACCATCCGCTCACAGGCAGAGATGATGCAGACAATGTCGAGCACGATGGACACAGTGACCATCATTCTGGTGGTAGCCGCTGCCTTCTCGCTGCTTGTGGCAGGCATAGGCATCATGAACATCATGCTGGTGAGTGTGACGGAACGCACGAAGGAGATTGGACTGCGTATGGCCGTAGGCGCTACGGGAGCCGTCATCTCACTGCAGTTTCTCATAGAGTCGGTGCTCATCAGTATCACGGGCGGCATACTGGGCATTCTGTTCGGCTGCGGACTGAGTGCGCTGGCCCCAATGGTGGGCATGCCGTCGAGCGTACCTGCCTGGAGCATCATCGTGTCGTTCCTCGTGTGCGTGATCATCGGCGTGCTCTTCGGCTATATACCAGCACTGAAAGCCGCACGAATGGATCCCATCGAGGCAATCAGACACGAGTAGAGGTGAGAGGTGAGAGGTGAGAGGTGAGAGGTGAGAGGTGAGAGGTGAGAGATAAAAAAAGAATCACACGAGAAAGTTCGTGTGATTCTTTTTTTTATAAGATGTGAATCGAATTACTTCGTCAGGTCAGTGAACGTAGCAACACGGTTGAAGTCAATCTCATCGAACAACTCATCGGTAGCACCCATGCCCTTCACTACAAGACGATCGGCAGCTACGCCATAACGCTTAACGAGCACGTCCTTCACAGACTGAGCACGCTTCTCTGACAGCTTCTGGTTCAGCTCGGGTTTGCCCTCGGGTGAAGCATAACCCTTGATCTCCAGACGAGAATTGGGGTGATTCTTCATGTACTTAGCAATCATAGCAACGCTGGCCATCTGAGCAGCATCGACATTGCTCTTACCAAGACCGAAGATAACGGTGGGCTGCAATACATTGTTGTTGACAACCTGCTTCACAACCTGCTGTACAGGCTTCACATTCTTGGCAGCCTCGAGGTCGGCTTTCAGCTGGTCGATGGTCTTGGCATCGTCGGAAATCTGACGGTCCTTGTTGGTGTTGGCATCGCGCAGCTCGTTGATGCGGGCATTGAGCTGATCAATCTCGTTCTGGTCGCGCAGCTGAGCAATAGCGAAGTTGTGAGTACCGTTAGAGTTGCCGAACTTATAGTTCAGACCAACCAGCAGCTGCAGAGCTGAGTTATTCACGTTGAAAGCAGTGCGATCGTAGCTGGTAAGGTTGTAGAGGATGGCGGGCTCAACAAAAAGCTGCCAAGCGCGAGAAGCACCCAGGTTGAAGTTCACATCGAGACCGGCCTTAGCAGTAAGGTCGTTCTTGTAAGCGCCCTCGCTCTGTCCGAATACGTGGTTCCAGCCCGGACCAGCCACTGCAACAACCTCGCAAACACGGGGCTTGCCATTGTATCCGCCAAACCAGCTGCTCAGATTGACAGTAGCCAACAGATTGGTGTTCAAGGCACGTACTACGGTCTTGTGGTCACGGAACTCGTTGAACTGCTTGTCACGGAAATAAACCTGTCCTTCAACAGCAAATCCAAATACAGGAGTGAAGTAGCGACCAATGCGCAGACCTGCAGTGGGATTGAGGTTCTTGAACACAGCAGACTGAGTAGTCTTAGAACTAACACCTGCCTCGATACCGATATACCAGTTATCGGTAGTCTTCGACTCAACAAGAGTGTGTTGAGCTGAAACGAACTGAGCCGACATAGCAGCTACAGCCAAAGTAAGTAAAAACTTTTTCATAAAAAAATAATTAGAAAAACGATATGTTATCTCTACTTAAAAAAATGGACTGCAAAAGTAACAAATTATCATGAATCTTTAAAAAAATACAAGAGTATTCAACACCCATTGTGCAAATTTATAAACATAAATCAATAAAAAAAGGGATGCAGCGCTACTGCAACCCCTTTTTAAGGTGTGATGACTTACTTAGCATAGGCAACGGAACGAGTCTCACGAATGACGGTGATTTTCACCTGACCAGGATAAGTCATTTCATTCTGAATCTTCGTTGCAATCTCGCCGCTAAGTGCTTCAGTCTCAGCATCGTCCATCTTGTCGGCACCGACAATGACACGCAGTTCACGACCTGCCTGAATAGCATAGGTCTTGGTGACACCAGGATAGCTCATGGCAATGGCCTCGAGATCATTCAGGCGCTTAATATAAGCCTCGACAATCTCACGACGGGCACCAGGACGGGCACCACTGATGGCATCGCACACCTGAACGATGGGAGCCAAAAGGGTCTGCATCTCCATTTCATCGTGGTGGGCACCAATAGCATTGCAGATGTCGGGCTTCTCCTTATATTTCTCAGCTATCTTAGCGCCATAGAGTGCGTGTGGCAGTTCGCTCTCCTCATCGGGCACTTTGCCGATGTCGTGCAACAGGCCGGCACGCTTAGCTTTCTTAGGATTCAGACCCAGCTCAGAGGCCATCACAGCACAGAGATTAGCAGTCTCGCGGGCATGCTGCAAAAGGTTCTGACCATAGCTGGAGCGATACTTCATTTTACCAATGATGCGAACGAGTTCGGGATGCAAGCCGTGAATGCCCAGGTCAATCGTAGTGCGCTTACCAGTCTCGATAATCTCGTTGTCAAGCTGTTTCTTCACCTTTGATACGACCTCCTCAATGCGAGCCGGATGGATACGACCGTCGCTCACCAACTGGTGGAGCGCCAGACGGCACACCTCACGACGCACAGGATCGAAAGCGGAAATGACGATAGCCTCAGGCGTATCATCGACCACGATCTCAACACCGCAGGCGGCTTCAAGAGCACGGATATTACGGCCCTCACGACCAATGATGCGGCCTTTCACCTCATCGTTGTCGATATGGAACACGCTAACACTGTTCTCGACAGCCGTCTCAGTAGCAACACGCTGAATGGTCTGAATGACAATCTTCTTAGCTTGGGCATTGGCATTGAGCTTAGCCTCGTCCATAATCTCGTTGATGTAGCTGGCAGCCTGAGTCTTAGCCTCATCCTTGAGTGACTCAACTAAACGATTGCGAGCCTCCTCAGCACTCAGGCCAGACAGTTCTTCCAGTTTCTCACGCTCTTTCTGCTGCATCTTGCCCAATTCTTCCTGCTTCAGGACAAGTGCCTTCTTCTCGTTGTCAATGCGAGTCTGCTGGTTGTCGAGCTCGTTCTTTCTACGACCCAGCTCTTCCTGGCGCTGATTGAGCGAAATCTCGCGCTGCTTCAGGCGGTTCTCGCTCTGCTGGATGTGCTGGTTGCGCTGCTGCACTTCCTTCTCCAGCTCGCTCTTTTTGTTCAGAAACTTTTCCTTCACTTCGAGCAGTTTCTTTTCCTTGATGACTTCGGCTTCCTTCTCAGCGGCAGCCATTCGTTCCTTGTATTTTCCCGTCAGCACATACTGGTATATAAGATACCCTGCCACACCTCCCAAGACGAGGGCAGCAATAAGAATGCCGATAAACAATAAGACATTAATCTCCATAAAAATAATATATATAATAGTTAAATAATATTCTCTTTCTTACTCATACAAAAAAACTTTTCACCTCACAAACGAATGGAGGCCAACGCTTTGGTAGCTTACTTCAAAGCATCCTCAATTTCAGAAGTCAGCTGAGAGAGAATATTATCATAGGGAGCAGTATCGTTTTTAGCCCTTTCACGTTCATAGCGAGATGCAATCTCGATAAGCGTCATCAGTGCAATGCTATGGTCGCTCTTACGCCCCTTATAGACCTGGGCATAGGCACCATAGCGCTCTGAAATGAGCTTGGCTGCACTACGGAAATACTCCTCGTCATCACGATTGTGAAGCACAACCATGATATCCTCGTCATAGACATGCAGCCTAATATTTAATTTCTCCTTACTCTTCAACTCTGCCATCGCTTATTCTCCTTACTTTTCATCACTGAGGATTGCAATGCACTTATTTACGTCGCGAATCAGCTTTGCCAACCGGTCCTTGGCACCCTGTAGGTCTCCATCGGTAATTTCCAGCATCTTAGACATCTTCAGCGACTGATAGTCACGATCCCGCTGTGCCAGTTGATCTTGAAGCTTCTTGACATTTTCTTCATTCGCTGCCACAACTGCTGCCAATGCTTCATTTTCCTTTTTCAGTTCTTGAAAACGGAGGAGCATCTGCCGTACGCGGGTCTGGAATGTTGCCAAGGCTTGCTGGCTTTCGGTCATGATTATTCTATTTTTTATGACACAAAAGTAAATATTTTTAGCTAATAACAGCAAACTGAAGAATGAAACCTTCTGAAGCTTAACGGGTTTTAACCCTTTCGCCTAAGTAATTATTAAATCTTAACTATCAGATTTCATTCAACAATTACCATTTCACGTTATCCCCTTCGCCCTATCTATCAACTATTTATCTTCTTGAGGCTGTTTTTCTTTCTTGCTCATCATGACTACGCGATAGACAAAATCAGTAGTCCACTTTTGAGAGAAGCCCAGTCGCTTGTTGTACTCACGAACGGACAGCACAGTCTTCATCACACTGGCATCAGAGAAGTCGTTTTTGTTAAAGATGTCATTAACAGTCTTCTCGGTCATCTGATAAAGAGCCTTTTTCAAGAAACTGGGAAGACGAAGCTTGAACTTCATCAAATTGCCTGTAAGCATCATGACTCCCTGGACGTAGGCTTGGAACTGAGCCAGATAAGGCTGGGCATCTTGCAGTTTCTTGCAACGTCGACGAATGCTCTGATCAATTTCCTTGAAGAATTGGTCGTCCATATCGTACATATCCTTCAGCATGTTCTTACAACGAGCACGCTCAGCCACACCAAGTTTTCCACCCTGGGTAGGCACACGCAATTTGGTTTTGAAAACTCGCAGCTCAGGCAAAGCAGCCAGATTTGTGATGTTTAGCTCTGAAGCCATCACCGCCTGAAAGTAAACACTGATGAGGGTCATGAAATCCTTCGTGCCACCAACCTTCATCTCCTCGTCTTCGTTTTTGTTGCGACCGAACAGTCTTGATAAAAATCCCATGTCTATAAAAAATTTGTGCAAAGGTAGATAAAAGTTAGGATATTAGAATTGAGTGTTAGTAGTTTTTAAAACAAATACGGTAAAAAAAAGTTAAATAAGACATTTAACAGCATATTCATATCAGCAAACTGCTAACTTTTCCTTAACTTTGCAGTCTAATATAGATATTAGAGTCATGAAAGGAATAGTATTAGCAGGTGGGAGCGGCACTCGCCTTTACCCCATAACGAAAGGTATCAGCAAGCAGCTGATACCCATTTTCGATAAGCCTATGATATTTTACCCCATCTCTGTGCTCATGTTGGCTGGTATTCGCGAGATTCTTATTATCTCTACGCCACATGACTTACCCGGATTCAAGCGCTTGCTTGGTGACGGCAGCGAGATTGGAGTAAAATTTGAATACGCAGAGCAGCCATCGCCCGATGGACTTGCGCAAGCTTTTATTATTGGTGAAAAATTCATCGGAAAAGACAACGTTTGTTTGGTCTTAGGTGATAATATTTTCTATGGTTCGGGATTCAGCGCACTGCTTCGCCAAAGCGTGCAGAATGCTGAAAAAGACGGATTGGCCACAGTATTCGGCTATTACGTGAACGACCCGGAGCGTTACGGAGTAGCTGAATTCGACAAGGAAGGCAATTGTCTGAGTATTGAAGAGAAGCCCGAGCATCCAAAGTCAAACTATGCTGTAGTGGGACTGTACTTCTACCCCAACAGCGTGGTTGAAATTGCAAAGAACATAAAGCCCAGCGCTCGTGGAGAGCTGGAAATCACTACCGTCAATCAGGAATATCTTCAGCAGCACTTACTGAAAGTGCAGACCTTACAGCGCGGCTTTGCCTGGCTGGACACCGGCACTCACGACTCACTGGCCGAAGCCAGCACCTTCATTGAGGTCATTGAGAAACGTCAGGGACAGAAGGTGGCCTGCTTGGAAGAGATTGCCTTCAAGAAAGGATGGATTGACAGTGAGCGATTGAAAGAACTGGCAAAGCCCATGATCAAGAATGGCTACGGTCAATATCTCATGCAGTTGGCAGAAAGCGAATAATCAAGACATATATTTTATAATAAGGTATAAACAAATAATCACTTCGAAATAGAAGACTTTAAAACTCATGGAAGAAATTAAGAATGAAGAACTGACAGAAAGATTAGACAACGCAGCTATGTCAGAAGAGGAATCCTCGTTTGATATAAGAACCATTTTCACGCTGATTGTCCTTAACTGGCAATGGTTCCTTTTGTCAATGTTTATTTTTGTTTGTGGAGCTCTCCTTTATCTCCGCTATGCCACACCTACCTATCAGGTATCGGTGAAAATGCTCATTAAAGATGAGCAAAACAACCGAAGAGGTGGCAGCCAGTTGGCTAACATGCAGGACTTTGGTATAATGACCAATTCTGCAGGTATTGACAATGAGATGGTGATTCTGAAATCAAAGCGACTGGCACTGGAAGCAGTAAAAGACCTGAAGCTCTACACAGAATATTATGTGAAAGGACGTTTGAAGGAGCAGCTTATATACAAGACTCAACCCGTCAACGTTGACTTAGACCCCATTAGTCTCGATTCGCTGAATTCCAGCAGAAAAGTCATTCGTTTCAAGTTAGAGAAAGAGGGGAAAAATTATCTTGTGACCAGCAAGGATGAGTTATGCCCCTTCGAAGCATCGTTTACAAGTTTTCCTGCCACTGTGAAAACGCCTCTTGGCAGCATCATATTCACGACAGGCACAGGATATGCACAAGGAATGCGAGACGGAGAATCGATGACCGTCGCCATCTACCCGCCTATGTCTAAGGCTGCTGCATATACAGGTGCTCTAAAAGTAGAGCCTACCTCAAAGTTGACAACGATTGCCCAGATTACAATAACAGACATCAATGCTGAAAGGGCTATTGACTACCTGAAGCAGTTGGCACTCTGCTACAACCGTCAGGCTAATGCTGACAAGAACGAAATTGCTTACAAGACAGAGGAGTTCATCAATAGCCGTCTTGAGAAAATCAACGCTGAGCTGGGAATCACTGAGGGCGAGTTGGAGAGCTATAAAAAGCGCAACAATATCACTCAGCTGCGCCTTGACGCTTCACAGTTGCTGACTCAGTCGAACAACTATACTTCTCAGTTGGCACAAGCCAACACCCAGATTCAGTTGTTAGACTACCTGAGAGAATACGTTGCTGAGCCCGAAAACCAATATCAGTTAATTCCCTCGAACGTGGGACTCACTGACCCTGTTTCGTCATCGCTCATTGCTTCGTACAACAAGGAAGTGCAAGACCGCAACCGACTGCTCGAAGCTGCTTCTGAGAATTCACCACAAGTAATGACGCTGACCAACACGCTCGACCGGCTTCAGGTCAGTATCAATGAGGCTTTGGTTCAGGCTCGCAAAGCTGCCGACATTCAGCGACAAGGTATTCAGCAGCAGTACGACCTGTATCAAAACAAGGTGGCCAACACTCCTGAGCAGGAGCGCATTCTGACACAGATTGGCCGTCAGCAGGAAGTCAAGTCTGGCCTCTACCTGATGCTGTTGCAGAAGCGTGAGGAGAACTCTATCTCATTAGCAGCCACAGCCGACAAGGGACGCTTGATTGACGATCCTTCATTCGGTGGAAAAGTAAGTCCCAAGAGCTCTATCATCTTGCTTGCATCTATCGTGCTCGGCTTCGCACTGCCTCTACTTATTACCTACCTGCTGCAGTTCCTGCGCTACAAGATTGAGGGACACGAGGATGTGATGCGTCTAACCAAGTTGCCCATTGTAGCCGATGTGGCTGTGGCAAGTGAGTCAGCCAAGTCGTCAGCAGGCATCGTGGTTCATGAGAACAAGAACAACCAGACTGATGAGATATTCCGCTCGATGCGTACGAATATTCAGTTCATGTTGACCGAACATCAGAAGGTGATTCTCTTCACGTCATCACAGTCTGGTGAAGGTAAGACGTTCAATGCTGCTAACCTGGCAGTCAGCTTTGCTCTGCTGGGCAAGAAGGTCATTCTGATGGGTCTTGACATACGTAAGCCTGCTCTCGGACGTCTGTTTAACATTACTGACCGCCAAAAGGGTATTACCACGCTGCTGGTGAAAGACCAAATCAGCAAGGAAGACCTTTATTCAGAGATTACGCCTTCAAATGTCAACGCCAACCTCGACTTGTTGCTGGCAGGACCTACTCCTCCCAACCCCACTGAGTTGTTGGCTCGCCACACCTTGAAAGATATAGTGGACATGCTCCGCAAGGAATACGACTATATCATCATGGATACGGCTCCTGTCGGTCTTGTGACCGACACGCTGCAGATTGGTCGTTGCGCTGATGTAACAGTCTTCATTTGCCGTGCCGACTACACGCCGAAGACCAGCTTCGGACTGATTAACACTCTCGATGCCGAGAAGAAGCTGCCTAACATGTGTATTGTGATTAATGGTATTGACATGTCGAAGAAGAAGTATGGCTACTACTACGGCTACGGCAAGTATGGCAAATACGGACGCTACGGATATGGCTATGGCTACGGACGCTACGGCTATGGTCGCTACGGAGGCTATGGCAGCTATGGAGGATACGGTAGCTACGGAGGCTACGGTAATTATTCAGACAGTCACTACGGAAACAAAAATGATGATTCAATTAAGAAATAATGATTATTGGAGTTGATTTTGACGGAACTATCGTTGAAGACAAATACCCTGAAATTGGCAAAGAGTTGCCATTTGCAATAGACACACTAAAGATGCTGATCAAATCTCATCACAGATTGATACTTTGGACTGTGCGTGAGGGCAAGTATCTTGAGGATGCAGTGAACTGGTGTCGTGAGAGAGGCGTAGAGTTCTATGCTGTAAATCGTGATTATCCAGAAGAGACGACTGAGAACAATGATCATTTCAGTCGGAAGATAAAAGCCGATGTATGGATAGATGACCGCAATCTGGGAGGCCTTCCTGACTGGGGAACCATCTATCGGATGATTACACGACACAAGTCTTGGCACGACTTGATCATTGAAGAGGTGCAGAGCGCCACGCTCACGCCCTACGAGGAGATGCATCCGAAGAAAAAACCTTGGTGGAAGTTCTTCTAACTGAAAGTCAGATTTCTATCATCAAAAAAATAAGGTGGAGCAAATCATTTGTTTGCTCCACCTTATTATATATAAGAGAGGGTTAGAAGTCTTTTCTATTCCTTTATGACAAAGAGTTCTATTCCTTTATGACAAAGAGTTCTATTCCTTTATGACAAAGGGGTTAGAAGTTCTTCGTCTGCTCCTTTACCTCAGCGTTCACTTTGTCAATGAACTCTTGGATTGTCATCATAGCCTGTTCGCCACCACCCTGCTGACGCATGGAGACGAGTCCCTCGGCTTCCTCCTTCTCACCTACGATAACCATATAGGGGATTCGTTTCAGCTCGTTGTCACGAATCTTACGTCCCAGTTTCTCGTTGCGCAGGTCGATAGAGCCGCGAACTCCTTGGAGGTCGAACTCTTTCAGCACTTTCTTGGCATAGTCGTTGTACTTCTCCGACAGCGGCAGGATGGCCACCTGATCGGGAGTGAGCCACAAGGGGAAGTGTCCGCTGGTATGCTCAATGAGCACAGCTGTGAAACGCTCCATTGATCCGAAGGGAGCTCGGTGAATCATCACAGGCGTCTTCTTTGTATTGTCCTCGTCGGTGTACTCCAACTGGAAGCGCTTCGGCAGGTTATAGTCCACCTGTATGGTGCCCAACTGCCAGCGACGTCCGATGGCATCCTTGATCATGAAGTCGAGCTTCGGACCATAGAAGGCAGCCTCACCATATTCTACCTTGGCGGGCAGTCCCTTCTCCTGACAAGCCTCAACAATAGCCTTCTCTGCCAGAGCCCAGTCTTCATCGGTACCCACATATTTATCGTGGTCGTTGGGGTCGCGGAGTGAGATTTGTGCTTCGAAGTTGAATCCAAAAGCAGACAGTACGATATTGATGATGTCCATGACGTTCAGGAACTCCTGCTTCACCTGATCGGCACGGCAGAATATGTGTGCATCGTCTTGAGTAAATGAACGCACGCGGGTAAAGCCGTGCAACTCACCACTCTGCTCATAGCGATAAACGGTGCCGAACTCTGCGATACGCAGGGGCAGGTCGCGATACGAACGGGGCTTCCATGCAAAGATCTCACAGTGGTGAGGGCAGTTCATGGGCTTCAGCATGTAAACCTCTCCTTCCTCAGGAGTGGTGATGGGCTGGAACGAGTCCTTTCCGTAGTGATCCCAGTGACCAGAGGTGATATAGAGGTTCTTCGAACCGATGTGCGGGGTGATGACCTCCTGATAGCCGAAACGCTTCTGCACTTTGCGCAGGTGATCCTGCAAGCGCAGGCGCAGCTCGGTACCCTTCGGCAGCCAGATGGGCAATCCCTTGCCTACCTTATCAGAGAACATGAAGAGCTCCATCTCCTTACCTATCTTGCGGTGGTCGCGTTTCTTTGCCTCTTCCAGCATCACGAGATACTCGTCGAGCATTTTCTTCTTCGGGAAAGTGATACCATACAGACGCTGCATTTGTTCGCGCGTTGCATCACCACGCCAGAAGGCTCCTGCTACAGAAGTCAGCTTTACTGCCTTGATCTCGCCCGTATCCACGAGGTGCGGACCGCGGCACAGGTCGGTAAAGTTGCCCTGAGTATAGGTGGTGATAGAACCGTCCTCCAAATCCTGGTCAATGTGTTCGCACTTATAGGTCTGACCATCGGCAGCAAACTCTTTCAGTGCATCTGCCTTCGCCACCTCTTTGCGAACGACGGGCTCTTTCTTCGAAGCCAGTTCCTTCATTTTCTGTTCAATCTTGGGGAAGTCGCTCTCCTTGATGCTCTCACCGTTAGGCAGCAGCACATCATAGAAGAAGCCGCTCTCAACAGCAGGACCGAATCCGAACTGTATGCCAGGATAGAGTTCCTTTAGCGCCTCTGCCAGCAGGTGAGCGCTGGTGTGCCAGAAGGTGTGCTTTCCTTCCTCGTCATCCCACTTGTAAAGTTCGATTTTTGCGTCCTCCGTGATAGGGCGGTTCAACTCCACGGTCTCACCGTTCACTCCGCAAGCCAGAACGCTGCGTGCCAGAGCCGGTGAGATGCTCTCGGCAATTTCAAGTCCCGTCACGCCCTGTTCATACGAGCGAACAGATCCGTCGGGAAAGGTAATTTTGATCATATCTACAATATATGTTTAAGTTTAAAACGAGTGCAAAATTACCATATTTGATTGACAAAATAACATTTTTTTAGCGAAAAGTTTGGCAGTTATCCATTTTTTACATACTTTTGCCAACGATAAAACAATTAATAACTCAAAACTTTAAACTTTATTGCCTATCGACAGAAATTTACTTCATAACAAAACATTCTTATAATATGAAGAAATTTGAAGGAGTGACCGACGAGCAGTTGGCATTACTTTACGTAGGAGGAGACAATAAAGCGTTCGACGAGTTACTTTCCCGTACGCAAGAGAAACTGTTTACCTATATCATGTTCGTGGTGCGCGATCATGACCTTGCCGACGACATCTTTCAGGAGACATTCGTCAAAGCAATCAGCAAGCTTCAGCAGGGTCAGTACACTGACAGCGGCAAGTTCCAGTTCTGGATTACGCGCATAGCCCACAACGTGATTATGGACTACTACCGCGCCCAGCGCAACGAGCATATCATAGAGCCTACTGCAGACAACGACCTGAGCAACATTAAGGGTGCATCGATTCTTGACTCCTATCGCGAGACTGAGCTTGTGAACGAACAGATTCTGTGCGATGTGAAAAAGATGATGAACGCCCTCCCCGCTCCTCAGCGCGAAGTGGTCTATATGCGTTTCTTCCAGCAACTGTCGTTCAAGGAGATTGCCGATGTGACAGGTGTAAGCATCAATACCTCACTGGGTCGCATGCGCTATGCGCTCATCAATCTGCGCCGCATGGCAAAGGAGCACAAGATTGAACTGGCGCTGCAATTCTAATTCGCCACCAATCTTTTCCGTCGGCTGATTAGTCAGCTCACACCGACTTAGAGCATTCGCAATTGACGGATGGTCTCTTCGGGTGTGGGGCTTTTGAAGACATAGCTGCCACTGACGAGCACATCGACTCCCGCCTGCACTATACGTGGGGCTGTTTCGCCCTGAACGCCGCCATCGACCTCAATCAGAGCCTTACTGCCGCTCTCAAGAATGAGCTGTCGCAACTGTTGGGCCTTTTTGAGCGTGTTTTCAATGAACTTTTGACCTCCAAACCCCGGGTTGACACTCATGAGCAGCACCATATCCACATCGCAGATGATATCTTCAAGCATTGCTACGGGTGTTGAGGGATTGAGCGTCACGCCAGCTTTCATTCCGGCATCATGAATCTCCTGTATGGTACGGTGCAGATGGTCGCATGCCTCAAAGTGCACGTTCATCATCATCGCCCCCAGGCGGGCCGTCTGCTGAATGTAGCGCTCAGGCTTCACAATCATGTAGTGCACATCCAGTGGCTTGCGGCACTTTTCGGCTACAGCCTCCAGCACAGGGAATCCGAAAGATATATTAGGTACAAACACCCCATCCATCACATCAAGATGCAGCCAGTCGGCCTCACTACGATTGATCATTTCAATCTCGGAGTCGAGATGCAGGAAGTCGGCAGCGAGCAACGAAGGAGAAACCTTTGCCATAGTTGCTTTAATTGGGATTTAGTTGAGACAGTAAGACTGATTGTTCACTACACGATAGGTATAAGCGAGTTCCTTAATAAACTTAATTACTCTTTCGCTCGGTGTAGTTTCTTCTTGTGTAAAAATCTGCATAGGCATTTTTTTTGATTAGAATTGTTCACTTTTCTGTACCTCTATGAAGAGGCTTCATTTTTAGAAACGCAGCAACCTTCAAAATATTATTACGACACACGATTATTTTTTTCATTTCCTCACTTCATCAAAAAACTCCGATGCATCTAACGAGCCGTCCGATGCGTTTAACGAGCCGTCCGATGCGTTTAACGATTCGCTGAATGTAACAAGCGTCACGTTTTCGGCCCGTTTTGTGTTAATCTTCTAAAAAAGCAGACCATTTTTCTACATTTTTAGTATATTTGCGACCAAATTTAAACAGATTTGTATTTTTGATATAATATTTATAACACAATGTCCAATCACACCATTGTCGGATTCAAAATCAAAGGGATTAGAGAATCCAAAAAGCTCTCCATCGAAGAGATTGCCGAACGTAGTGGTCTGTCAGCAGACCAAATTGCATCCATTGAAAACGACCAGTACCTACCATCACTGGGTCCACTCATCAAGATTGCCAGAGCACTGGGCGTAAGATTGGGCACATTCCTTGACGATAACGACGAGCTGGGTCCCGTCATCTGCCGCGCACAGGACCGCGAGCGCAATAGCAGCATCAGTTTCTCCAACGGTGCCACAGAGGCTCGCAAGAACATGGTCTATCACTCATTGGCCCGCCAGAAGGCAGGTCGGAGCATGGAACCGTTCATCATCGACATACAGCCCTCTGAGGAAAAGGACTTCAAGCTGTCGGCCCACGAAGGTGAGGAGTTCATCTACGTGATGGAAGGCGAGATCGAGATTGCCTACGGTCTGGAGAAATACGTGCTGAAGCAGGGCGACTCTATCTTCTACGACTCAATAGTTGAGCACCACGTGCATGGTTTGGCAGGAAAGTCTGCAAAGATTCTTGCCGTAGTGTATATCCCAGTTTAAGCGAAAAGATATGGAGAAGAGAACCTATCCTGCACAAACTGGCAGTGCCGGCTACACGTTGTCTGAGCGAACGCTGGGCGACTGGCTGGAACATTGGGCAACGACAACGCCCGACAAGGAATACATCGTCTATTCCGACCGTGACTTGCGATTCACCTGGAGTGAGTTCAACCAACGTGTTGACAACCTTGCCAAGGGTCTGATTTCGATTGGCGTAGAGAAAGGCTCCAACGTGGGCATCTGGGCAACCAACGTACCCGACTGGCTGACGTTCCTCTATGCCACGGCAAAGATTGGTGCCGTGCTCGTGACGGTGAACACCAACTACAAGCAGGCAGAGCTGGAGTACCTTTGCAAAGACTCCGACATGCACACGCTGTGCATCACCGATGGCACATGGGAGTGCGACTATGTCGATATGACCTACAAGATGCTGCCCGAGCTTCGCAACTGCGAACGAGGCCATCTGAACAGTGAGCGCTTCCCCTATATGAAGAATGTAGTATATATAGGTATGGAGAAGTATCGCGGCATGTATAACACTGCCGAGCTGCTGCTCTTAGGCAAGAACATTGCCGACGACAAGCTGAACGAGATGAAGAGCCAGGTGACCTGCCACGATGTGTGCAACATGCAGTACACCAGCGGCACCACCGGATTCCCCAAGGGCGTGATGCTGACCCACTACAACATTGCCAACGACGGCTACTTCACCGGTGAGAACATGGGCTTCACACAAGACGACAAGCTCTGCGTCTGCGTGCCGTTGTTCCACTGTTTCGGCGTGGTGCTGGCAACGATGAACTGCCTGACCCACGGCTGTACGGAGGTGATGGTCGAGAAGTTCGACCCCCTCGTGGTACTGGCTTCTGTCCATAAGGAGCGCTGCACCGCCCTGTATGGTGTGCCGACGATGTTCATCGCTGAGCTCAACCACCCCATGTTCTCCATGTTCGACATGTCAAGCCTCCGCACGGGCATTATGGCAGGAAGCCTTTGTCCCGTAGAGCTGATGAAACAAGTATCGGAGAAGATGTTTATGACCATCACCTCAGTATATGGACTGACCGAGTCGTCGCCCGGCATGACGCAGACCTGTCTGGCCGACACGTTCGAACAGCGCTGCACCACCGTAGGTCGCGACTATCCCTTCGTAGAAGTGAAGGTGCTCGACCCCGAGACCAACGAGGAGTGTCCAGTTGGCGTGCAGGGCGAGATGTGCTGCCGCGGCTTCAACGTGATGAAGGGTTACTACAAGAATCCGAAGGCTACGGCTGAGGTCATCGACGAGAACGGGTTCCTGCACTCTGGCGACTTAGGCATCAAGGACGAGAACGGCTTCTATCGCATCACTGGCCGCATCAAGGACATGATCATCCGAGGCGGTGAGAACGTCTATCCACGCGAAATCGAGGAGTTCCTCTACCAGATGCCTGGCATACGCGACGTGCAGGTAGCTGCCGTGCCATCAAAGAAGTACGGCGAGGAGGTAGGAGCCTTCATCATTCTGGAAGAAGGTGCGAAAATGGAGCCCGAAGACGTGCGCGACTTCTGCAAAGGCAAGATAGCCCGCTATAAGACACCTAAATACGTGTTCTTCATCGACCAGTTCCCCCTCACGGGCTCAGGAAAGATTCAGAAGTTCAAGCTGAAAGAGATGAGCCTGGAGTTGTGCAAGAAACAAGGAATCGAGGTCATATAAAACAAAAAAGTCTCACCCGCAGGTGAGACTTTTTATATCTTTGATACCATTCAGAAACGATGGTGCATCCATTCGTTTCTTTCCTGCCAGTTGCAACTCGTCAATCTGGAGCCAACAGTCGCTGCATGCCACATACAGTTTCCTGTTCCTGACTTCCAACTGCCCTGCCCTACCCTCAACGGCTTCCGTTGTCTTCGTGGTCTTGAATATTTTCAATAACGTCTCTTTTCCGTCGGCATCCTTCAGAGTGGTCCATGCTCCAGGATAGGGACTGAGTCCGCGCACGAAGTCATACACCTGCTTGGCAGTCTGGTTCCAGTTCACCTCACAAGTTTCCTTGAATATCTTGGGAGCTGGCTTCAGTGGAGAGTGGAGAGTGGAGAGTGGAGAGTTTGCTACCGCTGCAAGAGCATCGCTAAGGCCAGATGGAGCGATATAGTCTTTTTGTTCTATGCTCTCAGGATGCCCGTCAGCTTCTATGATCTTGTCGAGTGTCTTCAGGCAAATCTCAGCACCGAGGTGCATCAGTCCGTCATAGACGTACTCCACGTCGGCATCATCGGGAATGTCGAAAGGCAACTGCATGATGATACGGCCCGTGTCAATGTCGTGGTCCAAGAAGAACGTAGTGACACCCGTCGTTGTCTCACCATTGATCACGGCCCAGTTGATGGGAGCAGCGCCACGATACTGTGGCAACAAGGCAGCATGCACGTTGAACGTACCGTATTCAGGCATCGCCCACACCACCTCGGGCAGCATGCGGAAAGCCACCACCACCTGAAGGTTAGCATTGTAGCTGCGCAACTGTTCCACGAACTCAGGGTCTTTCATCTTCTCCGGCTGCAACACGGGCAGTCCCTTCTCCAGTGCATACTGCTTCACAGCACTTGGCTGGAGCACACTTCCGTGCCGTCCCACGGGTTTGTCAGGTTGTGTCACCACCGCTACCACATGATAGCCATTGTCTATCAATGCCTTGAGGGTCTCCACCGCAAACTCGGGTGTACCCATGAAAACGATTCTTAAATCTTGTTTCTCCATCTTTTGTCCTTCTTTTTCTCTTATCTCCCCTCAAGAAATTAATCCTCACTCATGTCAGCCACCATCTTACGATATTGCGTAAAGAGGCGCTGACGAGAGATATAGCCTTCGAAACGGTTGTCTGCATCTACCACCGGCAACCAGTCGCTATGTGTGCGGTCAAAGGTGCGCATCACCTGTGCCATCGTAGCCTGACTGCTCAGAATGGCAGCAGGCTCCTGCATCAGTTGCGATGCCTTGAAATGATGATACAGTTCGATACGGAACACCACATGACGAATCTTCGTGATGTCAATCTCGCCCAACAGCGTTCCTGCGGCATCGAGCACGGGCAGCACACTGCTTTTCGAAGTGCTGATCTTATGCACGATCTGTCCCAGTTCCAGGTCAGGAGCCACCGCCATATAGTTGTGCTCCACCACCGAGTCGAGTTGCATCAGCGTCAGCACGGCCTGGTCGGTGTGGTGTGTAATCAGTTTACCCTCCTTGGCCAGACGTGCGCTGTAGATGCTGTGAGGCTCGAAGATTGAAATGGTGAGATAGCTGCTCACCGAAACAATCATCAACGGCAGGAACAAGCTGTAGCCTCCTGTGAGCTCAGCTATCAGGAAGATACCCGTGAGCGGAGCGTGCATAACGCCCGACATCACGCCTGCCATACCCATCAGGGCGAAGTTCTTCTCCGGCACATACACCCACGAAGTGTGGAGGTTCCACATGCGCGAAAAGAAGAATCCTGCGAAACAGCCCACAAAGAGCGACGGAGCGAACGTTCCGCCACAGCCGCCACCACCATTCGTAGCCGATGTGGCAAACACCTTCGTGAGCAGCACCAGCGCTATGTAGGGTATGAGCATGTAGGCTTCGCCTGAGAAGCGCGAGTTGTTCAATATCTGCTCCCAGTCAGCATCGCTGGTACCATTCAGTAGCAGGTTAATACTGTTGTAGCCCTCACCGAACAGTGCCGGGAAGAGGTAGATGAGCAGACTCAGCACGCTGCCGCCCAGCAGCAGTCTGACGTAGGGTTTGTCCTGAAAACGGGCAAAGATGCTCTCGGCAAAGCTCATGGAACGTATGAAGTAGAGGCTCACCAGTCCGCAGAACACGCCCAGCAATATGCAGGCAGGCACACGTTCCACCGTCCAGTCGTTGTCCAGATGGAAAGTAAACAGCGCCGCATCGCCACTAAATATATAGGTGAAGCACGTAGCCGTCACGCACGACACGAGGATGGGCAGCAGCGAGGTCATCGTCATGTCAATCATGAGCACCTCCAGCGTGAACACCAGTCCGGCTATCGGAGCCTTGAAGATGCCTGCTATGGCGCCTGCCGCACCGCATCCCACCAGTAGCATCAGCGTCTTACTGTCCATGCGGAACAGCTGCCCCAGGTTCGAGCCGATGGCCGAACCCGTGAGCACGATAGGAGCCTCAGCACCCACCGAACCGCCAAAGCCAATCGTGATGGCCGAAGCAATCACGCTCGACCACGTGTTGTGCGACTTCAGTCTCGACTTGTTCGATGAGATGGCATACAGAATGCGAGTGATGCCGTGCGATATGTTGTCCTTCACCACATAGCGCACGAAGAGCGATGTGAGATAGATGCCCACCACCGGATAGACCAGGTAGAGCCAGTTGCTGGAGTCGGCATTGAACTGGCTGGTGAGCACGAACACAATCTGATTGATAATCCAGTGCAGCAGGAAAGCAGCCACGGCAGCGAACAAGCCGACGAAGAAAGCCAGTATCAGCACGAACATCTTCTCGCTGATATTCTTTTTTCGCCACTCGTTCAGTCTCACGAACCACGAGCTGTGTTCTGTTTCAATCGTTGCTTCCGTCATGAATGGTCGCAAAGGTACACAATAAAATTGAAAATTGAAAATTGAAAATTGAAAATTTATTCAGCCTACATGAAACTTCAATCTTAAATCAAGGTGTAAGATGGATGCAGACTATTCTCTTACAGCTTTTTTCAAAACATCTGTTTCATCTGTTTCCATCTGCACCCACCAGATAATCAAGTGATTACGAGGGGAGCAGATGGAAGCAGATATTGTTTAGTTCAGGCTTTCGACTTTGGCACCAAACTCTGCCTTCAATTCAAATAGACTACTTGATTCCTTTACCCTCCAATATCTCCAGCATTTCTGCTGGTGTCACGACAATCGGCTTCTTGGGGAAATGTTTTGTATTGCCTGTCACGAGATAAGCACCATCCTTCGACAAAGCCACCTCATAGAAAACAACATCCTTGGGATCAGGAAAGGACTCATCACTTAACACGCGAACACCATGTATGCCATTGGTGAGTACTCTATCCAAAGCATCCTTAATCAATTCATCTGGAATGTTGAATTTATTGCGATGCAAGACATCAGAATATTCATCAATAATATCCTCACTATAGATAGGGATAATGTGACCTTTGAGGACCGCTTCCCAAACCTTTAGCGTCGGTGCTTTAAGATTTTTCGTGATATAAGCAGAAACCAGAACATTTGTGTCAATTACTGCATAAATCATTTTGCTGTTTGATCCTTTGATGCTCTTTCCTCACGAGCCAATCTTATTTCTTCATTAATTTCCTCTAACGTCAGTTCGGGACACTCCTCAGCTGCCATCTTTGCTTTGTACTGATGAAACCTGCTTAGAGTGTCATCTTCAAATTCGAACTTGGAAATCCCAATTCTGAAGGGAATACTTTGTGTTCGCACTACAGCGTTGGCAAACACATTCATCGCAGTGTTAGCACTCATGCCTATACGTGCGCAGAATGCATCGAAGTTCTGTTTCAGCTGCGAGTCCATCCTTACGGTCATCGATACTTGTGCCATAGTCTTTGTCATTTAAATCATTTCACGCTGCAAATATAAACAATTTATTTCATTCTGCCATCAGATTGACGTAAAATATCATCTTTATGATATAAAAGCTTCTTTGACTCCGAGTTTCTATTCTTGAAAGGCGAATCTGTTTAATGCCCATCGCCCTTGTCAGATTAAATAAACAATTCTCCCATCGCTACCGAAAGAGAAACTTTGCACCTGTCACATATATCTGTAATAGTTGCTCCATTAGCTGACAATCCATAGAAGTTGTCTTCACTTATCAGAATATATTCCCACTCCCTGTCCATACGCTCTTCAGGTTTCAACTCATTGATTTTACGTGTCCACTCTACTGCTGCAGTTTGTTTCTGACGTACATTTTTGTCAAACAGCTTGTCATTCCCCTTTGTCTCAATCAAAAATATCTTCTTATCGGTACCAACGATAAAGTCTGGGTGATAGGTTGCCATCAAGCCATCGCTTCTCATATAGTAGATGACTGCAAAGGAGTGCATGTTCTCACTTATTTTCAAGAAGCGTTCCACTTCGCCGTCTCTGTCAAGAAATTCGATGAATGCCTTTTCAAAGCCACCACGACTTGTCGGATAGCCTAACCTTTCATAGATACACTTACTAACCTCCACAGAGAATGATTCACGCATCTTGATCTCCATAACAGATGAGAACTTGGTATGCACCACCTGTGCATCCGTTGTCATGATACTATTTTGTATATTGAAGATAGCTCGTGCCATTTCCTCAATGATGTGTTTGGTAACAACAGCATCCTTTGACAAAAGGATTTTCCAGTCGTTGCCATTAAATGGATTAAACGGCTGTCCGAACAGTCTGGTTCGGATATATCGGTCAACAACGGCCATGGTCTTTGCTTCGTTAATCTGCAGATTTGGAACCGGTATCTCCTTATGCGCCGACACGCGGTCGAAGCGTAATGTGATAGTACGTAGCAATTTCTGCAAATACTCATTGTAGCTGGTGGCTGTAAACAGATTTGCCGTCACCTTATATCGCCCGAACTGTGTCTTCGAAATAGCCTCCTGAGAGATAAAGGTTTCTCCTTCCTGCGCCAGGAACTTACGCAGTTTTTCCAATGTAAATGCCTTAAAGGGTTGCAGGTCACGAATATCAATTTCCACATCCTCCAATTCCTCTTCTGCTTCCCTCACGATGATAGGCCATTCAAAGTCGAACTGTTCATAGTTCTCTCTCAATCCCACCTTGATCATGTCACCTACTGCCCCCGACGCGCCTGTCTCGCCTGTTTCCTCTGCAGCCAAGCCTTCGGCAAATAATTCTTCATAGAATTGCAGGAAAGCCGGATGCTCAATGATGCTCAGCATGTCGATATATGTCGTGGGATGGGTATGAAGCTGAAGCACACGTTTTCTGTCAAGTTCCTTGATGCTCTGGTATTCTGGCTCTCGCCACATCAACCGCAATCCTCGGCCAATGATTTGCTCCAACAGGATAGGCGCTTCCGACGAGCGTAGCGGTACGATGACACAAATATTGTTTACATCGAAGCCTTCTCTCAGCATCAATACAGAGATGATGACCCTAGGCTTCTGATATTTGTCTATGTCGAAGAGCTTCTTCTTTGTTTCTTTCCATTCCTCTTCGCTCACTTCACCCTTGGCATTACTGTCTATGGTGACAACATCTTCTTGAGCCAATCCGTCTTCCAACAAAAGCTGATTGACGAAAGGCGCTACCGACGTATCTTCACAGATGACCAGCATCTTCGGGTTCTTCTTCTCATCAACGGCGGTGAATTCCGTTTCCAGTCTTTTCAGTTTGGCAAGTCCTGCACGCAGCATCAGTCGCTGACCGTCGCTCAGATTGCAAACCTTGTTTCGCTCATCGCGCACAGCCTTATAATCTAAGTCCTTCAGCTCTGTCAACTCTTGCCTTCTGTCCAAAAGAAGTGTCTTCACCAGTCCCTTGCGCATAGCCGTTGCCAAGTCGAAGTCAACGATGATATGGGGGAAGTAGCATTTCTGCACTTTCTTGCCTGAGCCACACTGATCATAGGGTGTGGCTGAGAAGTCCACTTGAAAGAATCGTTCGCCCTTTTTCTCGGCTATGGCATTCAGTCCTTTCTGCCATTCTACTTCCTCTATCTCACCGTTTCGCTTCAGTTCATGGATGTGGTGAGCCTCATCGTTGATGACCATGATGTCATCCAACTCTGCCAGATACTCCAGTTCCGAGCCACGCAGATAGCGGCGGTCAAGCATTCCCAAGTCATTGCCAGCCGCCTTGCCGGGACGGATGGGCAACAGCTTTTCAATTATTTCTGGTACACTCAACTGACCACTCCCCTCCGCAATCGGAGATGGGTCGGAGGTAAGGCTTTGGTTCTCAAACAGATGCCAGTTGGTCAGCGCAATCAGTCCGTCACCCGTTGTCTTTCGTCCGATGCCCTCTTCCTTTGTCACCACATTGTTCTGTATGAACGAAAAGACTTCCTGCCGATAATGCACAGGGATGAACACCTCTTGATTCAGATAGAAATCGTTCGTCTCTATGTTGCGCTCTGTCTTGCCACGTTCCATTCGTCCACAGAAAGCATCCAACAGTCGGTCATAAACTATCAGACCAGGAGCTACGATCAAGAAGTTTTTTGTGAATCGGTTGGCAGAGTGACCACTCCCCTCTCCAATCGGAGAGGGGTTGGGGGTGAGGCTGTGTCTGGCATTCAGCATCTGCCATATCAGCAGGGCATGCATCACCCACGTCTTGCCCGTGCCAGTAGCCATCTTCACAGCATACTTAGGCATCTGGTATTTCTTCTGTCCTAAGGTGCCTAAGTCCACGATGGGCATCAGGTCGGGTGTCAGTTGTTCGTAATATTCCATCACATTCTTTACGCCCATCACCTCATGCAGATAGATGATGTTCATGATGGCCTGTCGCTGACCAGCATGGAAGTTTCGATTTCTCAACGAACAGTATTCCTCTGAGAACCAGAACTTCAGCAGTTCCTGTGTGGTGGGTGTCACTTGCTCCATCAGTTCTCCACTCTCCCATGCAGCGTTTACCGTCTCACTGAGTCGCTTCGCCAACTCTAAAGAGACATTCATACTGTTATTTTTCATACGCTCTCTACTACCTGACTTTCAAATCCAAATACATCCACAGCCTTAATGCACACCTGACGATGCGCCTTCTTTGGTACACGCAAACGAGTCTTATAGACACAGTGCAACGGGTCGTTGTCGTTCTCAGTGTTCTCCCGATAGTCCTGCCAAGTAGAGCGGAAAGTTACTCCATCGTAGTCGGGGTCTATGCTCCAGTATTCTATCAGCGAGAGCGGGTCGCGCTCCAATACCTGTTGCAGTTTCTCCTTGTCTTTATCATCCAGCGGGATATTGTCTGGCGACAGCAGCACGTAGTTCTCCAACTCCACGTCTATCTCGTCCTGATCGCCATTCTGCTTCACCACCAAGGGCTTTGCCACCAGGTATTGCAGCGACGAGAAACGAACCGACTTATCGTCTATCAGTTTCTTGAAACCTTTCTTAGCCAGCTTATCCAACAGGTCGGGTGGAATCACCAGCACCTCCACGTTCGAGTTCTCGTACTTCTGAATAGCTTGCGAAATATCGAAGGCGAAGTTCCAACCCAGCACAACCACTTTTTCCCAATCGCCACCAAGCAGCGATGCTTTAGCTTCTACAGCCTTGCGGATAGTGGCAGCAGTTGTCAGCCGATTAGGCGAATCTACCATTACTAGTGTTCGCGTACCTTTTATATATCCGAAGTTCCTGTCGTTTGTCTGCTCAGGTGTAAAGGGCAGAGCACCATACAATCCCAGTACCACTTGGCTCAAATCACCTACATGCTTATACCGTTTGTTGTTCCTAAACGCCTCCTTCTGATAGTCGCCTATGCTCTGATACAGGAATGGTTTCACTTCCTGGTCTATAAATCGCTTGCGCATCACCAGCGAAGCAGGCTTTCCAATATCACAGGTAATCCAGCGTCTGCCTAATCGTTCAGCCACAGCTGCCGTAGTTCCGCTTCCTCCAAAAAAGTCGCAGACGAGGTCGCCATCGTTGGAAGAAGCTTTGATGATGCGCTCGAGAAGGGCTTCAGGCTTTTGAGTAGTGTATCCAACATCTTCTTTGGCTTGTGAATTAACTGGATAAATATCGTTCCAGAGATCAGAAACAATATCCCCTTCCATTTCGTCAAGATATTGTACTTTCCTTGGAGTTCCTTTTGAGTTAAACATTATTCGTCCATCTCTAAAAGCTTTATCAATATTTTCCTGTGACCAAATCCAATGCATACCACTAGGAGGAGCGATGATTTTTCCTTGGAAATTTCTTGGTTCTCCCTGTCCCTTCTGAACAAGAGAAACATCGGTATACATCCTTCCATTTTTATCTGGCTTATAATGACTTTTTATGTATTCTTCGCTATATGGAACATAAATGTTTTTGAAATTAGTATTAACTGTTTTGGAATAACAAAAGATTGTGTCGTGAACATTTCCAAAAGAATTACTTTGAGCTTTTGTTGTTCTTATCTTCTGCCATATAACTTCATTTCTAAAATTATCTTTCCCAAATATTTCATCAAGTATAGTTTTGACATAAGCTCCAATATGCCAGTCAATATGGACATAAATGCAACTCTCATTTGACATTAATTCTCTCATCAACGCAAGTCTTGGGTAAATCATCTTCAAATAAGAAATCGTACCTTCTTCCCACGTATCAGCATAAGCAAATTGTTCAATGACCGTTGGCTTCTGCTGAATATCCGTACCTGGCAAAGAAATCTTCGTCCGATAGTCTGCTTTGGAATCAAACGGCGGGTCAATATAGATAAGGTCAACTTTTCCGCGAAGCGAGGGAAGCCCAGTTTGAGCATCACCTGCAAGTAGGGCTTGCATCGCCAACAGATTATCACCATAGATGAGGCGATTCATCCACTCCCCATTACCTCCAGCCATATTGAAAGCATTGGGTATCTGTGGAGCACTGCCCTTGAACAGTCCGTTTACATCCTTACTCGGCAATACAAGTTCATTGGTCTGCAACCCTATCTGCGTACCACTGCTCAGCCGCTCCAGTATCTGTGCAGCCTCGCGCCTGCCCTCACTCACGATACGGGGCAGTTCTTCGATTAATGATTTAGCCATTATAGCATTAGTTTTAGATTTTATACTAATGCGTCGCGCCATCAAACAAAACAATTCCTGCAAGTACAGACACAAAACGTGGACGAATCCCCGTTCAGTGCTCCAGGTACTTGCAGGAAACCTATACTATCAAAACAGGAAAACGCCCACTATACAAGTGAGCGCCACCACTATTCTGATAATATGTTCTTTCTACCTGCAAGTTTCGGAACACTTTGAATAATAGCCAACGCTAATGATTTTTCCACAAAAGTCATACCAGCACCCCCACTGAGGCCTATGCCGATACTTGATTGCAAAAGTACAAAAAGAAATAGAAAACGAAAATAAAACTTCGAACTTTTTATTTCTCATGGAACGAATAAATATAAATCGCTGGGATATCTGGGCTAATTTCGTCAAAATATGTTTATGCATTTAACAGTTACTCGCGTGAAAAAATGCGCGAAAGACAGGAAACGTTCAGTGGATTGGATAGTTTAGGCTATTTCACGATGGGATTTAGGTTAGATGGTCACGCGATTTAGGCTATATCATCAAACGATATAGCCTAAATCGTGACGTGAAATAGCCAAGAACATTTTATGATTTAGGGTAAAACATGGCACTAATCCCTAACTGCCATTTTTTACTTCCTGATAATCTCCACCTGTCCGTCGGGGCGAAGTCTGATGATGCTGGAGGGTTGATGGGGCTTGTGCTCCTGTCGGCGAGTGAAACACACGTAATCTACAGCCTCAACGATGCGCGGGTCAATGTCGCAGTAGTTCTGTGCAGCAGGCTCGCCGCTGATGTTGGCCGAGGTAGAGACGATGGCTTTCTGAAAACGATAGCACAGTTCCTTCGAGAAAGACTCGTTGGTGATGCGAATGCCGATGCTGCCATCGTCGGCTATGAGGTTGGGAGCCAGGTTGATGGCTCCATCGAGAATGAGTGTAGTGGGACGTTCGCTGGCGCAATCAATGAGCTGCCATGCCACGTCGGGCACGTTGCGCACATAGCGCTGCATGCGGGCATCGCTGTCAACGAGGCAGATGAGTGCCTTCGAGTCATCGCGCTGCTTGATTTCATAGACCCGCTTCACAGCTTCTGCATTTGTGGCATCACAGCCGATGCCCCACACTGTGTCGGTGGGATAGAGTATGATGCCGCCCTTGCGCATCGTCTCTACCGCATTCTTGATATCCTGTTCCTGTGTCATTGATTGAATGAAAAAAAATTTCTTCGTATTTTGTGTGAATGATGGTTCGTTCTTACGTTACTTCCTGAACTTCACCGAGCGCACATTGCGGCCAGTCTTCCACGTGACCACATAGATGCCATTGGGCAGTCCGCTCATGGAGCAACCCTCGCTGGCAGTAAACGTTGCCACGCGCGTGCCGTTGAGTGCCGTCACGCTGACGGGGAACGAGAGGGCTTCGGGTGAGGCCGAACCGAAGTGGAGCCACTGTCGCTGTGAGTCGTAGGCCAGTGCGTACTCATCAGGCTCAGGCGCCTCGATACCCAGCACTGTGTCGGGAAGTGGTTGGTTGGCTACGATGCGCCACAGCCGGTTGGTGCTCGACCCGTTGCGCGAGTCGCTGGTATAGCTCAGGATGGCGGTATTGTCGTCGCTACGACCGCCTTCCAGATTGGCTACATGCTGCGAATAAACGTTCTCTAAGTTGTAATAGCCATCGGTACCCTGCGGCAGGAGGTTCCACAGCTGTCGGCTGTCAGACTCATCGGGAGTCGCTACGTTCAGGTGGGTTCCCACATTCACCTCAGGGCCTACGCTGCCCATAGTGGGATCGTTGAGGGCCAGCTCATTGGAGCGGTTCACTATCTGGAAATAATCGCCCACGGGCTTGATTATCCAGTCCTCACTCTCACGGGTCTTGTTGTCTGTAAACTGTACCACAGCCGTGCCACTGACTTCCATGGCCTTCGAGGTCTTCACGTTCACGATGTGATAGTAGTAGTCGCCCGGCACGAAGGGCGGTGTGGGCTCCAGCGGTTTCTTATTGTAGAAAGCCTGTTCCAGAAAAGCGCAGTGCTCAGTGATGAAGTCTTTGAGGTCGGTCACATACTGTTCGTAGGAGGAGTAGAGCACCGTCTCATGATACATGCGGGTGTTGATGCCCCAGCGCTGATAGTTCAACTGCTGCGACTGACTGAGCAAGTTCTGCATGCTGTCAACTTTCTGATGCATGTAGCTGACCAGCCCAGCATCGAGCAATTCCTTGAAGCGATGATAGACGCGCTTCTGGAACCATGGGTCATCCCACATGCGGCGAACCCACTCACGCGAACCCGAGTAGGCGATATCTACCATAAGTGAATTGACCGAACTGCTCAGTCCCTGCTCACGACTCACGCGGTAGTCGTTGTTGTATGCAATGTCGTAGTCCCAAAGTGGTCCCCAGTAGAATCGGGAGTTGTTCTGATCCTTGTAGAAGTAAGTACTGTAGAAGCCGTCAATATTGGCACTCACCTCAGTGCAAAGATACCAGTCGATGAGCGAGAGGGTGTCAACGTAGGCCCGATAGCCCTTGAGCGAGTCGGTGAAAGAGGTGCCTAAAAGTGCACGTTCAAAGGCATCGACTTGGTTCTTGATAAAGATGGTTTGGCGCTCCACAATCTCCTCTTCTTCAGGGTAATGTATTCGGACGGGAGCACTGTAGTTTGAAGTGATGAAATAGTTTCCGTCACGAAAGCCATCCACCTCAAGCAGGTAGCCGCCCGTGATGTTATCGTCGGTTCCCAGAGGATAGTTCTGCTCAGTGATGTCCACTCGGTGAGCACGCACATCAATCTGGTCGCTAATCTGATAAGTCCCGATGTAACTGTTGTTCAACACCATATCAACAAACTTGTAAGCAGGATTGAACTTGAGCGATGTGAACTCGCCCATGGCAAAGGTCACGGCATTGCGCATCATGGTCTTGTCGCCGGCATTGGCCAACAAGGTCCACTTCTTGGCTTTCGCATAGCCTTTACCTAAAAACTTTTCCTTATTGAGAAACTTGATCTTGTAGGGCTTCTTCGCCATGTTCCAAGTGGAATTGCCACGTCCGCGAATGCTCACCGAGTCGTAGCTGGTGACCAGTCCGGCCTCATCCACATAATGCAATCTACAGTATTTATAGACATCCTTACTGGTAATACCATAGCCGTCGAACGTCTCGATGTAGATGGTTGGCAGATCGGTCTTCTGCACATACTGTGCTTCAGCGACAGATGCCATCATCAATCCTACAAGCAGCAAAAAAACAAGCTTCTTCATGACAAAATAGTATTTATGGGGGCAAAATTACGAAAAAAAGTTTTGTTTTGTTGTCATTCCACTCACATTTTTATAACTTTTCGCATAGTTTTTAACTATAAATCAACACTTTACAAAATTCAGAACGGGAAAGTTACAAAAGTGCCTTCACGCTTTCACTGACCAATAATAACCTTATATGAAAGAATGTTATTGCTGGCAGCTACATATTTCTGTATTCGCCTATGCTCTGCTGATAGTCGAGGAGGCGGTTGTGATAGTTGGCTTGGGCATCGGCGTGCTTGTCGAGGGCCTGACTGTAGAGGAGCTGAGCCTGAAGAAGATCGCCCACCGTGCAGGTGCCAGCCTTGTAGAAGTTACGGTGGAGGCGCAGATTCTCTTGAGCCTGTTCTATCCCCTGAAGAGCCAACTGCATCTGCTGCCACGCCTCCTGCACACCGTTCCATGCGTTCTGCATGCGGATGTGGAGAAGCTGGGAGGTGTCGTCGAGCTGTTCCTCAGCCTTGCGCTGTTCTATCTTGCGGTGCTTGATGGCATGCGCCCCACCCCACCAGTCGCTCAGCGGCACGCTGACGGTAGCGAAGAGCATGCCGAAGCTGTGGTTCTGCTTGCCTCGGGATGCATCGAAGAGCGACTTGTCGAGCATGTTGTGGAAGTGATAGCCAGCCCCCACAGCCAAGGAGGGAAGGTTCTTGCCCACCTCCATCTTGCGCTGAAGGCGCATGGCCTCTACCTGTTTTTCGAGCAACTTGTATTCGGGCAGCGAACTGAGCGAGCCCTCAGCAGGCGCAGGCATGAGCACAGGGTCGGAAGGAGGTGACGCAAGGGTGAAGAGCGTATCGCGCAGACCGCAATGATGAGCCAGCGTGAGCTTCACGACAGAGATGGCGTTCAGGAGCGTCAGTTTATTACTCTGTACATCATTTTGCCGCAACTGCACCTGCAACAGGTCGTTGCGCAGGGCAACACCAGCCTTCACAGCCACACTCGCATCCTTGCTGAACTCAGCCAGCATCTGTTCGACGGTGTTGACGGTGCGTAGCTTCGCGTAGAGTGTGACGAGCTGCCAGTAATAGTAGGTGGTGGTGCGGTCAACCTCGTTCTCAGAGAGTTGCAGTTTCAGTCGGCTCACGTCCTCGCCCACCCGAGCCAGACGGTTGCCATTGATGATCTGTCCGCCTGCAAAGACGGGCTGCACAGCCGTGACACCAGCCATAGCGCCATTCTTCATCAGCGTGAAGCTCAGCGGATTGCCAATGGCACTGAGTGAGGTCATCACCTCGGCGGGCAGCACAGCCTGAGCCACGTTCTGCACACCAGTGACGAACTTTTCCGGAATCATCTTCAGGATGGAAGCATTCTCAGTGGAAAGGAGGTCCTTGGGATCGACCTCCATCTTCGCCATACCGTTATTGGTAGTGAACCACAATCCTGTGGCACTGATGTTGGGGAAATACTTGGTGAAGGCCTCACGCCTCTGCTGGCGAGCAGCATCGATGTCGTGACGGGCAGCACGCAACTTGTTGTTGTGAGTGCGGGCAGAGTCGTTCAGCTGCTGCAACGTGTATGTTTGCGCCCAAGCGGGACTAAATGACAAATGACAAATGACAAACGATAAAATCATCAGCATCATCCGTCTTTTTCTCATGCTAAGCATTTTCATAATCATGTTCTTACCCATTTTATCATTTTTCACTTATCATTTCTTATTCAGGCTCGAAGAGCCGCCATTGACTTTCCAATACACCACAGGCAGCATGGTGACCACCATGATGAGTGAACCTATGCCGCCGGCAAAGATGGTGACACCTACTGGCATCCAGAAACTGGACTGCGCGATAATCATGGGCACCACACCCACAGCGGTCGTGGCAGTGGTGAGGAAGATGGGCACCATGCGGCGACGACCGGCCTCGTAAGCCGCGTTTCGGATGATTTCATCTTTCCTCTCTCCACTCTCTTCTACTCTCTCTGCTCTAACAACATCATTCGCATGTTCGAAGATAAGAATCTCGTTGCGCATGATCATGCCCATGAGCGTAATGACACCCATGATAGAGGTGAGTCCGAGTGTGCGTCCCATAAGTCCCAGTCCGATGAGCGCACCAGGAATTAGCAGAGCGAGGGCTACGATGCATACGGTGGTGATGCCAAACTTCTTGAAGTTGAACAGCAGGAAGAAGAAGATGATGACGATGGCAATGGCCACGCCACTGAAGATTTGCGGCATGGAACGTGAGTTGTACTCTATCTCGCCACCCACCTCGGCACGCACGCCCTCAGGCAGCTGAATGTCGTGCTTCATGATGTCGGCAATGCGGTTCTCCACAGGCGCTGCATAGACCCCCTGTGCAAACTGTGCGGTAACGGTGATGCACCGCTCGCCTCCACGATGCATGATGCGGCACTCGCTCCAGCGGGGTGCGACGGTGGCTATCTGGCGCAGCGGCACAGCGGTGCCGGAGCGTTGGGAGGTCGCAGCTGACAGCATGGTGACGGGCGACGAAATGCCCAGATTGGCAATGGAGGAGAAGGTCATGTCGGCTGTGTCTTTCACAACGATAGGCACTTCGTAGTCGCCCAGTCCCAGACGATTGTCGCTGAGCTGCTGGCTCTCCCACACCTGTCCTACGCGCAGTGTGCTGACGGCACCGCCAAGGGCCAGGGCAGCCGACGAGCGCGTGATGCCCAGACGGGCCGAAGCCACTGGGTCGAGCTGCACGCTGACGAGGGGCGATGGCTGCAGGAAATCGGTGTGCACCCACTCCAGCTCAGGCATCTCGCGCATGCGCTCCATGAGCCGTTCGGCCACCACATGCAGCGAGTCGAGGTTGTCGCCATAGAACCGATACTCCAACTCAGGCACTTCCAGATAGTCGAGCCGTTTGAACCGGACGTATGCCTCAGGAAACGCCTCGCTCCACTGTGGCTGATACTTGGCCAGAAGCTGGAGCGTTGCCTGGTCAGAACTGGTGTTGACAATGAACTGCGCAAAGTTCTTGCCTGCCATCTGCGGCGCATAGCACGTCATGAACCGAGGCGAAGAGCAACCAATGAAACTGGTGACACACTCCACCTGGTCATCGGCCTGAAGCACACGTCGCAGCGAGTCGGCTATCAGACGGGTGTTGCTGAGGCCCTTGCCTTCAGGCAGGAATATCTCGATGGCAAACTGGCTGCGGTCGGCGAATGGGAACTGACGTATCTTGAGCGTGGGCAAGATGAGACACGACAACAGCACCACACCGATGCCTCCCACGATGGTGGCCCAAGGATGACGGAAGGTGGCATTCAGCACACGGTCGTAGGTGGTCTGCACCCAGCGCGTGATGACATTCTTGCCAGTAGGCATCTTATCGGGCTTGATGATCAGCACCTCCAGCAGCGGAATGACCGTCACAGCCAGGAAGAGCGACACCATGAGATTGATGGTGATGGTGACGGGGAAGTCTTGAAGCGCATCGCGGAAAGCGCCCGTCATGGTGAACAGCAGCGGATAGAAGATGACGCTGATGCAAAGGGTGGCGAGCATCATGGGCATGAAATACTGACGAGACGACTCGATGGCAGCGCGGTAGGGCTCGTAGCCCTTGCCCAGATACTCCAGATAGCCGTCGATGACCACAATGGAGTTATCGACCACCATGCCGAGCACTACAATGAGAGCAGCCAGCGTAACAATATTGAGCTCAATGCCCATCAGATACATGAAGCCCACGGAGATGAACGTGCTGAGCGGAATGGTGATAGCAGCCACTATAGCAGAACGGATGGGGAACAGCACCATCATGACAAGAATGATGATGAGCATGGAGAGAGCCAGGTCGCGCAGAAAGTCGGACACGCTCTTGCTCACCACCTTCGGCTGATCGGCTATGCGGGTGATGGTCACATCGTCGGGCAACTGGCTGGTACGAAACTCCTGGAGCACGGCATCGACTTCCTTGCCATACTGCACGATGTTGTTGCCAGGTGTCATTTCCAATGACAGCAGCACACAGGGATGACCATCCTGCTCGATGTAGCTGTCGGAGCTGTCGTACTCGCGCACCACACGGGCCACATCCTTCACTCGCACCACCTTGCCACTGGCAGCATCGCTGAAGATAATCTGATGGGCTATCTGTTCCTCGCTGTTGTTGGTGGCTTCTACATGGATAGGCACCTGCTGGTCTTCGTCGCTGATACTGCCGCTCATAGTGGTGAGCCCCTGCATCTGCAGCTGGCTGAGGAGCGAGGTCTGCCCAATGCCGTAGGCCTGCATGCGCTCTCGGTCAATGTAGAGTGCTATCTGCTCCTTGCGATTACCATAGACACGGACATTGGCTACCGAGGGAATGCGACGCAGACGGTCACTCAAACGGTCGGTATAATACTGTAGCTCGCGATAGCTGCGCTCAGGACTCTCGATGGCGATAAGCAGTGCCGAGGTGTTGCCAAAGTCGTCGTTGGCCACCAATGCCAGCACGCCGCCCGGCAGCGACTGCTTGAACAGCGTCAGACCGTGCTTGATCTTGCTCCACACCTCATCCTTATTGTCAACATCGTCGTTCAGCCGGAGCATCACCAAGCAAAGCCCATTCTGCGAAGTGGTGGTGGTCCTGGCACGATCAACTTCGGAAAAGGTGAACAGATAGCGCTCCAACGGGCGAGCCACCTGCTGCTCTACCTCCTCACTCGTAGCGCCGGGATAGACAGCCACCACCACCCCCTGACGGATGGTGAAAGCGGGAAACTCGTCCTTCGGCATGACATACATTCCGAAGATGCCCAGCAAGAACAGCAACGCTACGAGTAGCAGCGTGATGGGATAATGATCGAGGGGCCACTTCAGCCAGTTCATTGATTTCTCCATAGCTTAGTAAACGACTTTGGTACCTTCACTCAATTTCTGATAGCCCTCGGTGACAATGCGGCATCCCGACTGGGGGCCACTCACCAGCAGGACACGGTTGCCAACAGTACTACCGATGGTCACTGCGGTACGATGGGCAGTGCTGTCATCGGTTACTGTCCACACGAAAAGCGAACCGTCGGCCCTGCGCTGCACTGCTGTGACAGGCACGGTGAAATGGGCGTCAGTTGCCGACGATGCTGACGAGAAGCTGACACTGGCCACCATGCCAGGCAACAGCTTGCGGTCGGCATTAGGCACATGGATGCGCACATCATAGGTATGGGTGAGCGCATCGGCTACCACCCCTTTCTCTATCAAGCCGCCGCTCACCTGCTTCTGCACGGCATCGACACGCACCGTGGTGGGTGTGTTGGCAGAGATGGAAGCCAACTCAACCTCGGGCATCGACACCTTGACCTTCACCGAACTGATGTCGAGAATCGTGACAACAGCTTGGGTGGGACGAGCCGTTTCGCCCACCCCCATGGCCTTACGCCCAATGATGCCGCTGACAGGAGCCTTCAGCCGGCAGTCGTCCAGGTTCTTCTGAGCCACTGCCAACTGCGAACGAGCCTGCGCCACCTTGCTCTCTATCTCAACCCACTGGGCCTCGGTGAGCGAACCACTCTCATGCAGCTGTGAATAGCGCTCCAGGGCATCGTTGGCCTGTTTCATAGCTGCCTCAGAGCCCGACAGGAGATTGCGGGCTTGGGTGTCATCCATCTCAGCCAACAGCTGACCAGCGCTCACGGCCTGGCCCTCGCTCACCAGCATACGGCGTATCACACCCATGCTGGTGAAGCTGACTGCCGTAGCCTCGCGCTCCTCAACGATGCCCACATAAGATGAAGAACCAGCCTGCCCACCGGAAGTGAGCACCTCAGTCTTCACCCGAATAGGCGACTTTACCTGCCCAGACTTTCTCTCACCACACGAACTGCACAACAATATCATCACGAGGATCAGACCCGTCATCAACTTCATTTTGTCCATATTTTCAAGCTAAACTAATCAAAACGACTGCAAAGATGGCATTTTTTTTTCAAAAACAATACTATTTCACAAAAAAACTGCTATCTTTGCACACAAGCTAATGTACAAACGGGGGGCAGCAATCCCTGTTCCCTCCGGATAATAACCACAACTACTAAGCTTTATGATTTGGAATCCCAGCATTGAATGCATGGACCGCGAACAACTTCGCGAGATTCAGAGTCGCCGTCTGGTCAAGATGGCGGAGTACGTGTACCACAACACCCCTTTCTATCGAAAGAAGTTTCAGGAGATGGGCCTCGAGCCAGGCGACATCAAGAGTATCGATGACATCGTGAAACTTCCGTTCACCAACAAACTTGACTTGCGCGACAACTATCCCTTCGGACTGGCAGCAGTACCGATGAGCCAGATAGTGCGCATACACGCTTCGAGCGGAACGACAGGAAAGCCAGTCGTGGTGCTTTATACGCGCAAAGACCTCGCCATGTGGGCAGAGGCCATCTCACGAGCCTTTACTGCCTACGGCGCTACGAAGGACGACATCTTCCAGGTGGCCTACGGCTACGGACTGTTTACCGGTGGACTCGGCGCTCACGACGGTGCCACCAACATCGGGGCAAGCGTCATTCCCATCTCTTCAGGCAACACGCAGAAGCAGATTACACTCATGCACGACTTCGGCTCAACCATCCTCTGCTGCACGCCCAGCTACGGACTGTTCCTCGGCGAAGCCCTGAACGAATGTGAATGGAAACGCGACGAGTTCAAGCTGCGCGTTGGTGCCTTCGGTGCCGAGCCTTGGACGGAGGAGATGCGCGTGAAACTGGAGCAGAGCCTCGGCATCAAGGCCTACGACATCTATGGTCTCTCTGAGATTGCCGGTCCTGGCGTTGGCTATGAGTGCGAATGTCAGCACGGTACCCACCTTAACGAGGACTATTTCTATCCCGAGATACTTGACCCCAACACGGGCGAGCCGCTGCCTGAGGGCACTTTGGGCGAGCTGACCTTCACCCACCTCACGAAGGAGGGCATGCCCCTGTTGCGCTATCGCACACACGACCTCACCGCCCTGCACTATGATAAATGTTCGTGCGGACGCACACTTGTGCGCATGGACCGCATCCTGGGCCGCTGCGACGACATGCTCATCATTCGCGGCGTGAACGTGTTCCCATCGCAGATAGAGGCCGTCATCCTCTCGCTACCCGAGTTCGAGCCCCACTTCATGCTCACCGTTGACCGCGTGAACAACACCGACACATCGGAGCTGCGCGTGGAGGTGAAAGAGGAATACTTTACCGACGAGATGGCTCAGATGATAGGTCTGCAGAAGAAACTGGAAGCCGAGTTGCGCAGCGTCATCGGACTGGGCTTCAAGGTGAAGCTGGCTGAACCGAAGAGCATTGAGCGCTCAGAGGGCAAGGCAAAACGCGTGATTGACAAGAGAACCTTTAAAAAATAATATTATGTTAGCTAAACAACTTTCCATTTTCCTTGAGAACAAGTCAGGTCGTCTGAACGAAGTGACCGACATTTTAGGTCGTGCAAACATCAACCTCTCGGCCATGTGTATTGCGGAGAACAGCGACTTTGGCATCCTGCGCTGCATCGTGAGTGAGCCAGACCGCGCCTATCAAGTGCTGAAGGAGAACCACTTCGCCGTGAAGATTACCGACGTGATTGGCTTCGTGTGTCCCAACGTCAGCGGTTCACTGGCAGTGGTGCTGAAGCAACTGAGCGAGAAGGGCGTGTTCATTGAGTACATGTACTCGTTTGCCAACGGCGATGTGGCTCACGTGGTTATCCGTCCCACCAACCTTGAGCAATGCGAGCGCATTCTCTCCGACATGAAGGTGGAGCTCATGGCAGCCAACGACCTTTATAAGCTTTAGTCAGTTTTCTCTCTAACCAAGTGTTTTAGAGAGCAGTCAAAAAAAAAGAAAATCCCCACCTTCAAGTCGTGTTTCAGACTGTGAAGGTGGGGATTTTCCTTATTTCGTTTCCATCTTCAGCTTCACTTCTTTCAGCCCTGGTGCAGTAGCAGTGAGTGTCACGGGGCCTGCTTCGCGAGTAGAGCGCAGGATTACGGAGCACACGCCATTGTAGAATGAGCGCTTGTTGCCTACCGTCATTTCGTTCGAAGTGATGTCACCATTGATTACGCCCACTATCTCAGCCGGCCCTTCCACAGCGAAGTTCACCTCCTGATTGGCATTCAACACACGACGACCCTTGCTGTCAACTGCCGTGATGGTCACGTGCTGCAAATCCATTCCGTCGGCACTCCATTGAGGCACATTCTGATTCTTTTTCGTTGCCATCGGCTTGTCGGCCTCAGCAGTGAGCTTCTTGGCTTCGCCTGTGGTCTCCACCTTGTGACGTGCCACTATTTTTCCGTCCTTGCGGGCTACGGCCTCCAGCGTGCCGGGCTTATAGTCTATCTCGCCCCAGCGAATCTGATTGCGCAGCTTGGCATTCTTCACGTCGTTCTGCTTCTTGCCCAGGCTCTTGCCGTTGAGCAGCAGTTCCACCTCGTCGGCATTCGTGTAGATATAGACGTTAGCCTTCGAGCCTGCCTGTCGGTTCCACAGCTCCGACATGCGGTCGTTGCCCATCTTCACGCCGTTCCACATCTCAGCATTCTCGCTTTCCAGGAAGGCAATGTGCACCACTGGCTCATCGGGCATGAAGAACGACTTCATGTAGTATGCCTTGGGCTTCGGTGTCAGGTCGATGTTGAACACGCCCTGCGACCATCCCTTGGCAGGCCATCCCATGCTCTCACCCAAATAGTCGAGCACTCCCCAGTAAGCCAGTCCGATGACCTTGTCGAGGTCCATCTCGAAGAAGTTCTGACCCATAGCCTGTGTCGATGCCTCACTCTGATAGAACTTCATCCACGGGAAGCGACGGCCATCGCCGGGGAAGTACATATAGCGATAGTTATATGCCTGAACGTCGGTGATCATGGCCAGATTGCAAGGCAGCGAGTCAGTCTCCCAGTTACGGTAGCGCGGATGCATGGCCACTGTCACCTGTCTTGTGCTGTCATAACGGCTCACGAGCGGGCGCATCAACTTATACATCGTCACACCGAAGTCGTTGAACGGCTGGTTCGGGTCCTGCTGCAGCTCATTGCCTAAGCTCCACATCACCACTGAGGGAGAGTTGCGGTCGCGCTTGATCCACTCGGGAATATCGCTCTGCCACAACTGAGTGAAGTCCACGCGGCCTCCCGTGTGCTGCTTAGTCCACTTGTCGTAGAGTTCATCTACTACCAGAAGACCGTATTTGTCACACAGCTCAATAAACTCACGGCTATAGGGATTGTGCGAAGTGCGCACATGATTGATGCCGAACTGCTTCATGAGCTGCAGGCGCTTCTCGATGGCACGCGGATAGGCTGCAGCACCCAGTGCGCCCAGTGTGTGGTGGTTGGCCATACCCTTCAGCAGCACCTTCTTGCCATTGAGCAACAGACCTTTGTTGGCCACGATTTCCACCGTGCGAATGCCGAACGTGGTGCACACCTGATCGGCCACGCTGCCGTCTTCGCGCAACAGCTGAGCCACAGCACGATAGAGGTTCGGGGTCTCAGTGTCCCACAGCTGCGGATTCTCCACCTTCACCTCATCGCACAGCGCCACTTCCACGGTGCGTGCCATACGGTGACGGTTCACCGTCTTGCCACCCTCAAAGATGAGTTTTCCATCGGGTGCATAGATCATCACCTTGGTGTGCGCAGGCTTACGTGTACGGTTGGTAAACTCGCCCGACACGTTCACATATTTATTATCGCGCGTAGTGACATAGAGTGCGTGACGCCCGAAGAAGAGCTCCTTGCCCGTAGCCACCAGCCTGACGTTACGGAACAGTCCGCCACCCGTGTACCAACGGGAGTTGCCCGGTTCGCGTGTGTCAGCCATCACAGCAATCACGTTTTCCTGGCCCAGCCGCAGCTTATCGGTCACATCGATTTCAAAGCCTACATATCCATAGTTGGTGCCACCTATGTGCTCCCCGTTCAGATAGACATCGCCTGTATAGATGATGCCATCGAACTGCAAAAGCAGTCGGCGTCCCTTCAGCGAGTCGGCAGGAGTGAAGTGCAGTCGGTACCAGCCTTTTCCCATCTCCTTGAATCCTCGGCTACTCAGTCGGCTCTTGATGTTAGCCGCAGCATCGCTGTTGTCGGCTTTCTCATCGGCGGCAGGAGCCACCCACGGCTGTTCTATCTGGAAGTCGTGCGGCACGTTGACTGTTCGCCAGTCGGCATCAGCAAAGTCCTTTTGCTCGGCATTTTTCACGTCACCGGCATAGAACCGCCAGCCAAAGTTCAGATTCTCCACCACACGCAACTGTGCGTTGATGCCAACGCTACTCGTCAGCATCATCAAGAATACAAGAAGATGTTTTTTCATTGTCTTAGTTGTTTTATTTTTTAGTTTGTGCCTACAAAGGTACAATTAAGCGTCACCCCTCCTCTATCATCCAATCGCCCACGGTGCGAGTCTCAAGATTGAAGCTGATGCCGGCTTTCACCACCCGTCGGCCTTCGGTCTGGAAGGCCAAGGCATAGTTCTTGGAATTAATCTGACTGAGAGCCTCCTGCGCCGTACCGTTGATTTTCAGTTCCAGCACGTAGGTGGTGTCGGGCATTAGGACTACCATATCTACTCGTCCTCCAGCCACTTTCACCTGTGTTCTGACATAGACGTTCAGCATGGAGAAAATGAGATAGAGCGTGTACTCGTAGAAGCCCTCTTTGCTTGCCGCCTCCTCCAACTTCTTCTTGAACCCTTCCACGTAGGGTATGCCAGCCAGATAGGACTGCATCTCCCGAAGCGCCGAGTCGAGGTCGCGTTGCCGCAGTGCAAGCCAGAACTTGGCAGCGAATCCCAACTGTATATTGCTATTATCCAAGCCCGTCACTGTAGGTGAAAGTCCTTGCGTCAGACCGATGCGCACCTCGCGATTGGGAATGGAGAGACGGTAGGAGTCTGTGTAGCGGTCGTAGCCCTTAATGGTGAGGTAGCCACTCTGGTAAAGTAGTGGCAAGGCACTGGTCATAGCCTCAGTAGGCACATCGAACGAGGTGGCCAGTTCCATTCTGTCATCGAGCATGGTTATATCGGTGCGGAAATGCTGCATCTGCCGGATGAGATAGGTCGGCGTGCCAGTGGCAAACCAACTGGGACTCAGTTTCTTATCATCCAGCGCGTTGAGCAGGCTGAAGGGATTATAGATATCGGGCGAATCCCCAGAGAAGTGGTAGCCGTCGTACATCGACTTAATCTTGAGGAACATCTCCTCGGGCGAGCACTCGTACTCCACGGCCATGCAGGCAATATCCTCGCTGAGCTGCGTCTTCACCTCCTCCTCGGTAATGCCGCAGATGGCGGCAAAGGCTGGGTGCATCGTCACGTTCTTCAGGTTATTGATGGTCGAGAAGATGCTCAGTTGTGAGAACTTGGTGATGCCCGTAATGAAGCAGAAACGTATGTAGGGATCGGCGGCTTTCAAGGGTACGTAGAATTCCTGCATCACGCGGCGGAACTCTGGCAGGTTCTGCTCTTCGTGGAGCACCTCGAGCAGCGGTGCGTCGTACTCGTCGATGATGACCGCCACCTGGCGGCCCGTCTGTTCGAAAGCACGGCGGATGATGCCCGTCAGCATCTTTCCGGGTGTGTTTTCCTCCATCACGCGCCCATACTTCTCGGCATATTCACTCAGTATCCACATCAGTGTCTCTTTCAAGGCTTGCGCGTCGGGCTGCGCCTTGGCAAAACTGATGTCCAGATGCAGCACGGGATACTGTAGCCATTCCTGTTCGAGCGACATGATTTTCAGTCCTTCGAACAGGTCGCGTCGCCCTTCGAAGTAGCTGTGCAGTGTCGATGACAGCAGCGACTTACCGAAACGGCGCGGACGGCTCAGGAACACATAGTTGCTCTGTCGGGCCAGTCGCCACACCAGATCGGTCTTGTCAATATAGACATAGCCACCTTTGACAATCTTCTCAAAGGTCTGTATCCCAATGGGGTATCTGCGCTCGTTCATCATCATGGCTCTCATATTTTTCGGCAAAAATAACTATTTTTGATGAAAACAGCAAGGAAATGGCTCATATTTTCGCAAGCACGGCAAGAAATGGAAGAGGAATTTAGCCAATTATGTGCCACCAAAACTCGCAAAAAATTCAGCAAGCTGTAAATTGCTCTGAAATTCGCGAGTTTTGAGCATTTTACAACCAACTGATAATCAATGGATTGCAAAACACACTTTCTGAAAAGCCTTTTGCAGCAAGGGTTTTCAGCGATTTAGGCTGTTTCACAGTGTCTCGGCGAATGAATCATCACACCATTTAGGCAAGATCATGAAGCGATATAGCCTAAATCATCGTGTGATATTTCCTGAATCGCATCGTGATTTCGCCTAAAACCTGGCCATATATTGCCGAAAATGGGCTCTCATCTGTGTGCAAAAATGAGAAAAACAGACGAAATAGATGCCGAAAAAAGCGCAAAATTAGCCTTTTTGAACATCTCAAAAGAGAAAAGGAACAGTACGGTTTGCCTCACGGACAGCAAAAATGGCCTCATTTTTCGCTAGAATGAGATTTCCATTTGTCTTGAAAATCGAAAAAATCTGACATTCCCACAATTTTTAATTACTCAACTTTCCCACCTTTTTTAAAAACCACGAATTTCACGAATATGACGAATAACCATACGGCTGATAATAAATTTCACAAATGGTCGTAACGACCAACGTATTTAACGAATTTTGGCAGCACAGCCAATTTGTACAATTCGCTACATCTTCAGATGTAATCGAGAAATGCTGTTTTATGATAGAATATTCGTGTCATTCGAGCAATTCGTGGTTAAAAAGAAAAGGGGGAAAATTTTAATTAATTACAAATTTGGTT
>JAEEPT010000102.1 GCA_016284895.1 Prevotella sp.
TGAACAGCTACGCTGCCGTCGAAGTCAATCTTCACCTTGCCTTCTTTGCCGCGCTTGGTTGTGATGATGATCACACCGTTGGCAGCACGGCTACCATAGATAGAAGCCGAGGCGGCATCCTTCAGTACCTGGATAGACTCGATGTCGTTGCCGTTCAGCTCGTGCATGCCAGCCTTGGTGGGAACACCGTCGATGATGTAGAGCGGGTCGTTGTTGTTCAGCGTACCGATACCGCGGATTCGCACGGTGGCTGCGCCAGAAGGTGCACCGCCTTCAGGAGTGATGTTCATGCCAGGCACACGACCCTGCATGGCCTTGATGGGGTTGTTCTCGTTCTGCTTCTGCAAATCGTCAATGCTGACGGTCGAGACAGCTCCGGTCAGGTCGGCCTTGCGCTGTGTGGTATAACCAGTCACCACCACTTCGGCCAATTCCTTGGCATTGTCTTTCATGGTGATTTTCATGCCGACTTTGGCAGGCTGTTCCTGTTTGTCAAAGCCGATGTACGAGAAGGTCAGCGTCTTGCCGGCTGCTACCTTCAGCTTAAAGTTACCGTCGAAGTCGGTCACAGTACCGTTCTGTGTGCCTTTCTCCATGACGGTAGCACCGATAATGGGTTCCCCGTCGGGGTCCACCACGGTACCGGTAATCTCCGTTTGCGCGTACATTAATGTACTCGTCAACATGAGCATGAGGCTCAAGAGGAGTCGTTCGAAATGTTTCATAAATAATTTTTTGGTTAGTATTGAAAAATTGTAGCGCAAATGTAGCGCGAATACTAACGATGGGGACAAAAAAATCGTTCATTGCGGCAAAAATATGTTACAACGAAACATTTGTGCTCGACAATGAACGATTTTTCTTGCTTAACGCTTGATTTCGGTAGGGTTGTGTCCGAACTCTTCTTTGAAGCATTTGGCGAAGTAACTTGGTGCGGTGAATCCTACGCTATAAGCTACTTCTGATACGGTTTTATCGGTGGTAAGCAATAGTTGGTAGCCTCGATTGAGTCGTGCCGTTCGCAATAGTTCAACAGGCGAAGATCCCGTGATGCTCTTCACTTTGCGATAAAGTTGTACACGGCTCAGGTTCATATTGGCAGCAAGGTCTTCAATACTGAGCTCGCTGTCTGACAGACGGGTTTCGACTACTTCCTTAAAATGCGTGATAAAAATTGAGGACGAAACAGAATTGTCGAAATCTTCGATGGAATCGTTGGTTTTGGGGGCTTCCGCTGTCTTTTCCTCCTTTTTGACTGGTGTTTGATGGATGTCATCAGTACCCTCAGCTGACTCTGGATTCTCTGCCGTTTTCTCCAAATTCCATAAATTGTTGACCACACGCTCACGACGCAGAATAATGCGCCCTCTCTTGTAGAGATAAAGCAAGACTGCAACGATGAGCAGCAGACCAAGAATGCCACAGGAAAGGAAAGTGATGGTGCGCTGAGTGTCCAGTTGTTGCAGATAGTTGTCTGCCCGCTGATGTAGCTGATCCAAGTAATCGGCCTGTCTCATGATTTCATCGACTTGCATTTGCAGCGCACGGGCATTCTCGCTTGTGACGAGAGCCGACATGAGCCGCAATTCCTTGTCGTATGGGGTGTGATTGAGAATGTCGATAGCCACACTGAGCAGTCGGTCTCCATGCGTAGGGTAGATATAAGTGGCGTCAAGGATAGAATCGCGCACCAACTGAATACCGCCTCCTTCGCCAGGCAGACCATCAATGCCGCAGAACATCGGAGCTTCTGATTCAGGCACCTTTTCAAGAACGGCCTTTCGAGCACCCATCGCCATGCGGTCGTTTTGGCCAAATACAAAATCTACTGTGGAAAGGTCGCCTTTGTAGTTCTTTACTGCTGAATAGCTACTCTCTTCAGTCCAATCGCCTTGAAGAGTGGCTATAATCTCAAGCTCGGGGTATTCCTGCAACGCATCGGCAAAGCCATTGTGACGTTCAATGGCGGGCGACGACCCTTCAAGTCCCATCACTTCAAGTACGTGGCCTTTTCCTTTGAGCCGCGTGGCAACGTGTTCGCCCATGATACGCCCCATCTCATAGTTATCGGCGCTGATGAAGGAGGTGAACTTCTTCGAATTGGTCTTTCGTTCAAACACAATGACGGGCAGTCCGCTGTCGTAGGCGCGATCGATGGCTGGTGAGATGGTTGCAACCTGATTGGGAGCCACAATGAGCAGGTCGATGCCTGTGGCAACCAGACTGTCAATCTGTTGCACTTGCCGCTCGTCGCTGTCGTAGGCTGCGGCAAAGCGAAGCTCAACGTCTCCATTGAGATAGGCCCCCATGCGCAACTCAGAGTTTTGCTTTTCGCGCCAAATATCGGCTGAACATTGCGAAACACCGATGACGTATTTTGCGCGCTTTTCGCTTCGGCATCCTTGGCAGAAGCAGGCCATCACTAAACATGTGATGAGGCTCAAAAGTGTTGTCAAAGCCTTTATGTAGTATTGCATTTTTTCAGAAATGGTATTTGTTTTGAGTGCAAATTTAGAGAAAAAATCTGAAATTAGTCGAAAGTTCTTTGAAAATTGTAATGAAAAGGTTGCACTCTTGAATAGGATTGGCTATCTTTGTAGCCGAAACATATTATTATATGTTGTGATAAGATATATAGCGAGTAAGAAATAATAATCTAACTAAAACATTAAATTTATATGAGGAAACTTGTGTTAACGGCACTGGCGCTCATGAGTATGATTGCGGTGCAGGCAGACGACAAGGCTACGCAACAGGTGACTGTCAACGGGCAGACCGTGGCCAAGAACGTGAAGACCATCACGTTCGATGGCGACAATGCCAAGCTTGTCTTCAGTGACAACAGCGACATGACAGCCGACATGGAGAGCGTAGCCATTCACTTTACTTATAATACATCAGGCATTAGTGCTCCCACCAAGACAACGGCTAAGGGAGAACAGGTGTATAACTTGAAAGGACAGCGCGTGAAGAACGGCACTCAAAGCCTTTCAAAGGGAATCTATGTGATTGACGGGCGCAAGATGGTTGTAGGCTCGGCTACAAAGAATGTCCGTCAGAGCAAAAAGTAATCAATCAGGAGGACGATAGATATGAAGAGAATATCATTTTTCTTTACGTTACTGATGCTCATGCTGGGCATGGGTGGAAACGTGAACGCACAGACGTGGGAGTTTACTACGGTGAGTGATGCTGATCAGGCAAATCTGGCAGCCGATCAGACGGGTAACTGGTTGCACGACACGGCCAGCAGCAACGACCGCTGGTGCTACGTGAAAGCACTCAATGGTGAGGCTGTGATAGCAAATGGCTCTGAGCTGGAGTACGCAAAAGGACTGAAATTTACGTTCTCGGCTTCGGAAAGCGGAAATTTACGTGTTGATATTAAGAACAAGCGTATGTGGATGGCTACGGGAAAGATTCTCATTCCCGGATTGAAGGCTGGCCAGCAGGTGACCGCCATCTACATGAGCTCAAGCTCATCGACAGCACGTGGCATCAACGTAACCAACCTTACTCCTGTTTCGGGTGATTTCAATACAACGGGTACGGCACGTGCTACCAGCGTGGGTACAGTGATTGAGGATGGCGACGTACTGTTCGAGACAACGGGAGCACTCTACTTCTATAGTATCGTAGTGGAAGACGTAGATGATGACGACGAGGGCAATACGGGTGGCGATGAGACCCCCATACCCACCACCGACGATCACTCTACGTTTGCCAATTCTGCTTGCAATCAGGTTGTATTGCAACTCGATGACAGCAAACGGTTCTATAATACGGCCGATGTGACCAGTATTGACATCAACGACGATGTTTTGGCTGTCAATCAGAATGGAGTGATTGATACTTATGAGGGAACTGTAAAGGATCTCATCTTCAAGAAAGCTACCGAAGGCAACAATGGCTCCGTGGATAATAAAGAAGGATTGGTGCGCATCAGTGAGGCACGCGGATGGTTCGAGTCGGCTTATGTGAAGTTCGATCTCTTCGAGGGTGCCAAGACCTACAACGTATATATAAAAGGTGGAAATTATGCGGACTATACCAAAATTGACGAACAACTGGTGCGCAACTATGGAACTTACGGACGTGCCGATGTGCTGGGCCTGGTCAAAGCCAGCGACTATGCCATCAAGGTGGTGCCTGTAGGTGAAGACAAGGTTGAGATGACCAATGCAGCCAACGAAGCAGTAGGCATCAGCGTGGTGAACTATGATCGCTCGGGATTTGCCCATAAAGGCCGTACCGAGGGCATAGGTGCCTATAACAATGATGGCTCGCTGAAGGCTGGGGCTAACGTGGTGTATATCACGAAGAATAATGCAAAGACTGTGACGCTTGACATTGCATCGAACAATAAGGGCGGTACCACTGCCTATACGGGATTCCAACAGCTCATCTACGGTTATCAGAAAGGCGATGCCAACGGCAGCTATGAGAAGAAACCGCTCTGTATCCGTATCATCGGCACCATATCGGCTAAAGATTGCGATGAATTCCTGAGCTCAGCCGAGGGCATTCAGATCAAGGGCGCCAAGACGGCCATGCCCATGAATATCACCATCGAGGGCGTTGGCGACGATGCCACTACCACTGGCTTCGGATTCCTCATCCGCAGTGCCGCCAGCATTGAGCTGCGCAACTTTGCCAACATGCTGTGCATGGACGATGCCGTGAGCATCGACACCGACAATGCTAACATCTGGGTGCACAACCTGGATTTGTTCTATGGTAATACGGGTGGCGATGCCGACCAGGCCAAGGGCGATGGCACCATTGATATGAAGGGTGACTCGAAATACATTACCGTGGCATACAACCACTTGTGGGACAGCGGCAAGGCTTCGCTCTGTGGCATGAAGAGCGAGTCGGGACCCAACTGGATTACCTATCACCACAACTGGTTCGATCACTCCGATTCTCGTCATCCGCGCATCAGAACCATGTCGGTTCACGTCTATAACAACTACTTCGATGGCAACTCAAAGTACGGTGTGGGTGCTGCCTATAGGAGCAATGCCTTTGTGGAGAACAACTACTTCCGCAACTGTAAGTACCCCATGCTCATCTCTCTGCAGGGTAGTGATGTGGCTACAAATCCGAAGGGAACTTTCTCGGGTGAGGACGGTGGCATGATTAAGTCGTTCGGCAATAAGATTATCGGTGCCACTGGCTATGTGACCTATCAGAAGAACAGTACGGAGTTTGATGCTTATGAGGCAGCTACCCGCGACGAACAAGTTCCGTCAACAGTGGCAGCCAAGGTAGGTGGCCGACAGTATGATAACTACGATACCGATGCGGCACTCTTCTATACTTATACCCCTGATGCAGCTGAGAGTGTTCCTGGTATAGTGACTGGATGGCTGGGAGCAGGACGTATTGGTCATGGCGACTTCAAATGGACGTTTGACAATGCCGCTGAGGATCGTAACTACAATGTGATTGAGGGATTGAAGACAGCTCTTCAGAACTATAAGACCACGTTGGTGGGCATTTTCGGCGATGAGAATTCTCAGAGCGGTGAGCAGGGCCAACAAGGTGGCGAGCAAGGTGGAGAACAAGGTGGCGAACAGGGAGGTGACCAGACTGGCACCATTCTGGCTTCGTTCGATGGAGCTCCCTCTCACTCTATGTTCACTGTTGCAGGTAATTATGGTGATGGTAAGATCACATACAATGGCACTTATTATAAGAAAGGTGTGAAGTTCGACAGCAAGGGTTCCATTACCTTCACTCCTGCCCAAAACTATCAGATGACCATTGTCTTAGGCACGGCCAAGAGTGGTACAGATGTAAAGATAAACGGTGAGAAAACCACCGTTTCGGGTACGACGAATGCTGAAGGTCTCTACTACGAGATGGAGCCTATCACCATTTCGGCTGGCACTCAGTATAAGCTGGAGAAAGGCAGTACTGAGGCGCTGGTCATGCTGATTAAGTTAGTGCCTGTTGGCGAGTAATTACGAAAGATTAGAAAAAGAAAAGAGATGCTTACAAATGTAGGCATCTCTTTTCTTTTCGTGTCATCAGTTATTTCACCAATGCCATAGTGTCGGTGGCAATCATCAATTCCTCGTCGGTAGGGATTACGACCACCTTCACCTTAGAATCATCGGCAGAGATGATAGCCTCTTCGCCACGCACGTTGTTCTTCTGCTCGTCGAACTTCACACCGAGGAACTCCAGACCCTCGCATACGGCTGAGCGCATGCCAATCTGATTCTCGCCCACACCAGCGGTGAACACAATCACATCGACACCACCCATAGCGGCTGCGTAAGCACCGATGTACTTCTTAATGCGATAGAAGTACATGTCCTGAGCCAGCTGAGCACGCTCATCGCCAGCTTTGGCTGCATTCTCCACGTCGCGCATATCGCTGCTGCCGCCAGTGATACCGGCCACACCGCTCTTCTTGTTGAGCAGGTTGCTCATGCCGTCGGGATCAAGTCCGCACTTCTTCTCAATGAAAGTAACTGCACCACCGTCAATGTCGCCTGAGCGAGTACCCATCACCAGACCTTCCAGTGGGGTGAGACCCATTGAGGTGTCAACGCACTTGCCATCGACCACGGCTGCGATAGAACCACCATTACCCACATGGCAGGTGATGACCTTGGTGCCTTCTGGCTTCATGCCGAGGAACTCCAGGGCGCGAGCCGAAACGTAGCGGTGAGAAGTGCCGTGGAAGCCGTAGCGGCGCACACCGAACTTCTCGTACAGCTCGTAAGGAATAGCATACATATATGCCTTGGCAGGCATGGTCTGATGGAAGGCTGTATCGAACACACCCACCTGGGGCAGACCGGGCATCAGTTCCTTCACGGCATTCACACCCTTCAGGTTGGCTGGGTTATGCAGCGGAGCCAGGTCGCTCACAGCCTCGAATGCCTCGAGCACCTCATCGGTGAGCAGTACACTCTTGTTGAACTTCTCGCCGCCATGCACCATGCGATGGCCTACAGCATCGATTTCCTTCAGGTCCTTGATTACACCAATCTCTGGGTCGGTGAGCAGAGAGAAGATGAACTTCACGCCCTCAGTGTGTTCGGGAATGTCGTGCATAATCTGTTTCTTCTCGCCATTAGCCAGTTTCGCTTTGACGAAAGCTCCATCGAGACCTACGCGTTCAGCGCCGCCGCTTGTCATAACCGAGCGGTCGTCCATGTTGTAAAGTGCATATTTAATCGAACTGCTGCCACAGTTAAGAACTAAAATTTTCATAGTCTTTTGTTTGAATGAAATTTGTTTGGGTTATTGAAATGAATGGAGTTGTTTTTTATTGAAAGAAATTGGAATAATAAGAATAATATTATGATTGCTTGCATCAAAGGATTAGTCATCAATGTAAAGCTTGTAGTTTTCTTGTGTCAACAAGACGAAATTGTCATCCTCCGAAACATAAAGGTAACGCTCAGCTCGCAAACGCTTTTCACCGAAATTCAGCAGAATGCCTCGATGATGGTCCGTTATGCGCATATAGTTGAACAACTGGGCACGGTGCTCGCTTGTGATATTATCAACAGACTTCAATTCTATGATGATACCTTTGTAGTAAAAGTCGGCAATATAAGTCATTTCAAGGTCAATGCCCTTGTAGGTGATGTGAAGATGCTTCTCTCGTTCGCATTCCATTCCTTGCTGTTTGAGTTCCACAGCTAATGCCTCTTGGTAGATACGCTCATGCATGCCTCTTCCAAGTGTTGAATGAACTTCTTGTGCAGCTCCTACAAAGTCGTAAATGTCCTTGTATTCTTGCCGTGTCATTAAAATTATTCCTATTATTCTAATTTCTTTCAGTTAGAAAACAAAACCATTTGTTTCCAGGAATCGTATGCATTTATTTTTTTGCATCCATTGCCTGGCAAGCGGTGATGGCTACGAGGTAGTAGATGTCCTCTACCGAGCAGCCGCGCGACAGGTCGTTCACGGGGCGGGCAATACCTTGCAGGATGGGACCGATGGCCGTGGCACCAGCAAGACGCTGTACCAGTTTGTAAGCAATATTGCCCACTTCGAGGCAGGGCATCACCAGCACGTTGGCCTTACCAGCAATCTCTGAACCGGGAGCTTTCTTGCAGCCCACTGAGGGAACCAGTGCAGCATCTGCCTGCAGCTCACCGTCAATCTTCAGGGTCGGATCGAGTTCCTTAGCCAGGCGAGTAGCCTCAACCACCTTGTCAACTACCTCGTGTGAAGCAGAACCCTTTGTTGAGAAGCTCAGCATGGCCACACGTGGATCGGCAAATCCGGCAACACTCTTAGCGGTCTGAGCTGTGCAGACGGCAATCTGGCTGAGCTGGTTGGCATCGGGCATGGGGGTCACGGCTACGTCGCCAAACACCAATACACCATTCTCGCCGTATTCGGGCTTGTCGGTAATCATGAGCATGGCACCACTTACGCAGGTTATACCAGGAGCGCACTTGATGATTTGCAGGGCTGGACGCAGGGTCTCACCAGTGGTTGAGAGCGCACCCGAAATCTGTCCGTCGGCACCTTCGGTCTTGATGATCATACAACCCAGGTAGAGCGGATCCTTCACCAGCTCGCGAGCCTTTTCGATGGTCATGCCCTTCTTCTCGCGCAGCTTGGTCAGCAGCTGAGCCATCTCTTCGCTCTTCTCATAGTTCAGCGGATCGATAAGGGTAGCTTTGTCAATGTGGGCCAGTCCTTTTTCCTTAGCCAAGGCGTGCACTTTCGCCGGATTGCCAATCAGAATCAGGTCGGCAATATCCTCAGCCAGCACACGGTCGGCTGCACAAAGAGTGCGCTCCTCTTCAGCTTCGGGGAGCACAATGCGCTGCTTGTTACTTTTCGCACGCGCAATAATCTGTTCAATTAATCCCATAGTTTTGTTTTGTAGATTGATGAATTGTTATTTCCTTTATGGTTATTTGTTTGCAAAAATAAAAAAAAATATCCGAATAGCGCTGAACTATTCGGATAAAAATTGTTTTATTCAATTATTTTAGTCCTTGATGTCATTGCTCATGGAGCTTGTCGCTCGCTGTAGGGAGCAATACCACCCCTGTTTGTCTCTTTCCGTCCATCATAATCTTGAGCGGACGCTCAAACCTCACATGTCTCACATGTTCAGTCTCGTCAACGGCAGGCATGGCATCGAGTATGTCTTTTTGTAGCACGCCATCGCCTGTGTAGGTGTTGATGGTGAAATAGCCCACACCGAACGATGTGAGGTTCTGGAAGAAGTGGGTGCCTTGCGAAGGGTCAACGTGGTAGTTCTTTAGGCCGGCTTCTACGATAACACGTGCTGCTGATATGTGCGGCCACTTCACTGGGATGCCAAGCCATGGATCGCTCGACCCCCAACGTCCAGGACCTATGAGTATGTAAGCCCCTCCGCCTGTGTCCTCCTGGGATGTGGGGAGGTAGTCGCCATTGAGGAACTTCCGGTTGATCATTTCTATCTCAGAGGCAATCGTGGGATTGTTGGCTGCGGTGAAGTTTTCATCGGTCTTTACGTAAACGACATCGACCACGTCCTCTGTGATGCCATGGCCCAGTGAGTTATAAGAGCGAAGCAAGCATTCGTTGTCAGGAATCTTCTGCAAATCTTCGTCGAGCACCTGCTTGGAGTCAACGATAGGACGAATCTGCAGCAGGTAGAAGTCGCCTTGACAGCCGTTGTCGGTGTTCAGGTTGCAGGCAAACTCAATTTCCACGGGGCGTCTCATCTCATCGGCTCCAAGTTTCTGAGAAAGTTGTAGCAACTCTGGCAGGGGGAAAACGCCTTGCTGTAGCACACCGTCGAACGAGATGACCTTGCGGCCACCTTCGTAGAGCCCGGGACGAATGACTTGGTCTACGGGGTCGTAGGTAGAGGCGATGTAGTTGAGCGAACCGTCCTGATCGGCTTGTTTCACGCGCAGGCTCTTGATGTTGAAGCCGTCATCGACCTTGAAATCGTCGCCTATATGGCTCATGTCGAGTGCGTAGAAACGCGTTTGCGTCTCGCGTAGTGCGGTTTCCATCTCACTTGTCTGTAGCACTTGATGGGGATGATAGGGCGAGACGCGCAGGGTCTGTCCGCCGTCCACAATATATTTTCCCAGTCCCAAGGCCAGTGAGGCAATGCCCTCTTCGGCAGTCTCGTCGCCAATGGGGTAGTAGTTCAGTGAGCGCAGCACGCCCGAGAACGTGGGATAGTAGAGGTCACCGTATCGTTTGCCCACCACTTCCTGCAGGATGACGGCCATTTTCTCTTGGTCTATCACGTTCTGTGTGGCGGTCATATAGGCTTTTGAGTCGCGGTAATACACCGAGGCATAGACGCTCTTGATGGCACAGGCCAGCATGCGCAGCATCTCGTACTTGTCGTCAAGATATGGAATCATGTAGGTGGCATAGATACCGGCGAATGGCTGGTAGTGGCTGTCTTCAAGCAGTGAGCTGGAACGCACGGCGATAGGACTCTTCACGGCATCGAAGAAAGTGAAGAAATCGGCTATGAGTGCGTCGGGCAGCTGTGCGCGCAGGAAGTGCTGCAGAATTTCCTCGTCGGGGGCATCGCTCAGGGCTATGCCCCACAGGTTGTTCTTGTCCATGAACTCATCGAAGAAATCCGTACAGAGCACTACCGTTTTCGGGATTTGCACCGAAGCATTGGAGAACTGGTTGAGTTCAGGATGTTTCTTGATGATGTTGTCGAGAAAAGCCAGGCCGCGTCCCTTTCCGCCTAAAGAACCTTCTCCGATACGCGCAAAGTGAGCGTAGCGGTCGAACTTCAGTCGGTCAAACACGGCCACGATGCCGATGTTCTTCATGCGGCGGTACTGAACGATGGCATCGAAAATGATTTTTCGGTGCGCATCGACGTCTTGCAGCTTGTGCCAGGTGACATTTTTCAGGAAGTTCGAGACGGGGAAGATGGCACGGGCACAGAGCCAACGGCTCATGTGGTTGCGCCGGATGTGGTGCATGAGTGAGTCGTGCGGAATCTTGAAGATGTTGTCTTGCAGTTCTTTCAGCGACGACACGCGGGCCACCTCCTCATGTGTCTCAGGATCGCGGAAAATGAAGTCGCCAAAGCCCATGTGTTCTTCGAGCAGATGGCGCAGATCTACGTTGAACTTCTTCGAGTTCTTGTCCAAGAAGTCGTAGCCTGCATTCCATGCTTTCTGTCGGTTCTCGGTCTCCGAGCTTTGCAGAATGAGGGGCACGTACTCGTCTCTGTGTCGAATCTCGTTGAGCAGTTTCAGTCCGGCCTCGGCATCGCCTTCCTCCATGTGAGACAGTCGGCCCATCACGGAGTGCATGGGGAAGCGTGTATCTGAGATGACGCCTAGCACATTGTCGTGATACTTCTCGTAAATCTGCATCGCTTCTTCGTAGTTCGTAACCAGTACCACCTTGGGGCGTCCGCGCTTGCGCTGTGCGGCAGCGTGTGGGTTCAGTGCCTCTGTCGAGAACCGTTTGCTTTGTGCAAGAATGTAGTTATAGAGATTGGGCAGTATGCTGGAGTAGAAGCGGATATTGTCCTCTACCAGCATAATCATCTGTACACCGGCTTCCTTGATGTCATGTTCCAGATTCATGCGATCCTCAATCAACTTGATGATAGAGAGAATCAGGTTGGTATTGCCTAACCAGCAGAATACGTAGTCGAAAATTGACATGTCCTCGTCCTGCATGCGCTTGGTGATACCGTGAGAGAACGGTGTGAGCACCACGCATGGGATGTCAGGATGCACGCTCTTC
>JAEEPT010000103.1 GCA_016284895.1 Prevotella sp.
GTAGCGCTCGGGGTGTTCAATGGCCTCAATCATGAGCTCCATCAGTGTGGCCATAATCTTATAACCCGACAGTTCCACGTCGAGCACAGGCTTGCTGCGGTAGATGCGCTGCTTCGAGATGCGTGTGCAGGTCTGGTAAGCCTCATGTTGCAGGGGCGCGATATGGTCGATGAGTGACCCTTCGAAGCATCCCGCCAGAATCTCCTCTTCGTGCTCCATGAACGTGCGCACGCACTCGTTTTCCAGTTTACCTATCACGCAGGCTCTCAAGTACTGCACCTGTTCGTTCTCGTCCGTCAGTTGCTCCTGCTCTATGCGTTGTCGTATGCGTTGTCGGTTCTCTTCATCGAAGAATCCCATCATCAATTCAATAGTCTCTTCGAGTGAGAGGATCTTCAGTTTATGGGCATCCTCCAAATCCATAATCTCATAGCAGATGTCATCGGCAGCCTCAACGAGATAGACCAGCGGATGACGAGCGTATCTTAGTTTAGAGTTATGCAGGGAAAGTGTAGAGTTTAGAGTGGAAAGTGTAGAGTTTGCTACCGCGCCAGTTTCTCCAATTGAAGGGTCCTGCGGAGCGGTAGCAAACTCTACACTTTCCACTCTACACTTTCCACTTTCCACTATCGACTCTTCACTTATCCTTACGATTCCCAGTTGCTCTGCTATCTGTTGATAGGTCTCGGCCTCACTACTGAAGAAGCCGAACTTGCCTTTTTTGCCAGCCAACGATGATGAATACGGGTATTTCACGATGGAAGCCAGTGTGCTGTAGGTCATGACGAAGCCTCCTGGGCGTCGTCCACGGAACTGATGGGTGAGCAGTCGGAAGGCATTGGCATTGCCCTCGAAATGAGTAATGTCATCCCAAAAAGCCGGCGACACTTTCTCTTTCAGATAATTGCCCTTGCCTTCGGTGAAGAAGGTCTGAATGGCTTTCTCACCTGAATGGCCGAAAGGTGGATTGCCCATGTCGTGAGCCAGACAGGCCGTAGCCACGATTTGTCCCAGTTCGGCCACCAGCGGACTGAGATGGCTACCCTCACGCGCCATCAGGCGCTGACTCACGTCATTGCCGAGCGACATGCCCACCGATGCCACCTCGAGCGAGTGGGTCAGACGATTGTGCACAAAGACGCTGCCGGGCAGCGGGAACACCTGTGTCTTGTTCTGCAGACGGCGGAAGGGGGCTGAGAAAATCAGTCGGTCATAGTCACGCTTAAACTCCGTGCGGTCATCGTGGCGCTCCGGATGGCGGTGCTCCTGACCGAGACGGCAGTTAGATATCAATTGATTCCAGTTCATCATCATGTTACATATTCTTCTGTTGGCTGCAAAAGTACGGCTTTTTTGGTGGAAAAACACATTTTAGCATTAAAATTATGGCTGATTCAATATAAATCAGTACTTTTGCACGTTCATTGATATATAAATCACCCCGCATGAAAATCCAAGTTGTAAACCGTGGGCATCAGCCCTTACCGGCCTATGCCACACCGCTCAGTGCAGGTCTCGACCTGAGAGCCAATCTCACTGAGCCAGTAGAGCTGAAGCCTCTGGAGCGCAAACTCATACCCACCGGACTGCACATCGCACTGCCCGCAGGCTATGAGGCACAGGTACGTCCCCGCAGCGGACTGGCCCTGAAGCACGGGCTTACCGTGCTCAACTCGCCCGGCACCATCGATGCCGACTATCGCGGCGAGATTGGCGTGGTGCTCATCAACCTGTCGAATGAGCCCTTTGTAGTGAACGATGGTGAGCGCATTGCCCAGATGGTGATTACCCGTCATGAGCAGGCGGAGTTCGTTGAGGTAGAACAGCTCAACGAGACCGAACGCGGTGAAGGCGGCTACGGACATACGGGAGTGAAGTAAATAGAGATTAAGACTGACTGATGAAAAGAACGTTGCTTTGCTTGGTGCTGATGCTGATGGCTGTCACAGGGGTGTCAGCACAACGGCTCTATGATGCCTATTTCCTTGAGGCCATGCTTGAACGGCAGAAAGGACATCACGATGCTGCATTCAGTTTGCTCACGCGCTGCCAGCAAATCAATCCGCAAGCCTCAGAAGCCTACTATTTCTTGGCTCAGTACTACACTGAGATGAATAATGCCGACAAGGCACTCGAATACTTCCTGAAAGCATCGCAGCTGGAGCCCGACAATGCCACCTATATGGAGACGTTGGCACAGGCTTATATTGGGAAGAACCAGTTTGGCGAAGCCATCAAGGTGGTGGAACAGCTCTACGAACTCGACAAGAGCCGTCAGGAGCTTCTCGACATGCTCTACAAACTGCATATACGGCAGCATGAATACGACAAGGCCATCAGTGTGCTGGACCGTATGGAGCTCATCGACGGCAAGAGCGAGCGACTGTCGCTCACCAAGAGCAGTCTCTACTTCCAGATGGGCGATCAGGAAGCATCACTCCGCGAAGTCAAAGCCCTCTCCGAACAGTTTCCAAACGATCTGAACTATCGCACCATCTACGCCAACTCACTCATGTTAGGCTCGGGCGATGACATGGGGGAGCGCCGCGCACTGGCCCGACAGATTCTGGCCGACGTACTGACCGAGGAGCCTAACAACTACAGTGCACAGGCAGCTATGCGCGCCTACTATCTGGGAGAACGCGACACCCTGCGCGCCGACTCGCTCACACGCAGCATCCTGCTCAACCCCGAGACCACACTCGAAGACAAGATCACGCTCCTTCGTCAGGAAATCAGCTACAACGAGTCACATGGAGGCGACAGCACCCATGTGCTGAGCCTGTTTCGCGAGATGCTCGCCTTGCCTGAACCTTCAGCAGACATTGCGGAGTTCTGCGCTGCCTACATGAACATGAAACAGATGCCTCGCGACAGCGTCAGTGCCATGTTGCATACTGTGTTGCGACTGGCTCCCGACAATGCTTCGGCACGTCTGCAGCTTGTGCAGTATGCATGGGAAAGCGACAACAACGACGAGGTGGTGAGCCTCTGCCAGTCGGCCCGACTCTACAACCCCGACGAAATGGCGTTCTACTACTATCAGGGCATGGCCTTCTACCGGCAGAACGACTACGACCATGCACTGGAGGCTTTCCAAAACGGCATCAGCGTCATCACCGAAAACAGCAATCCCGCTATCGTGTCGGACTTCTATGCTGTGATGGGTGACCTACTCCATCAGAAGGGCCGGCAGCGTGAAGCATTCGAGGCCTACGACTCGTGCCTGCAATGGAAGCCCGACAACATAGGCTGCCTGAACAACTATGCCTACTATCTGAGCGAACTGGGACAGCAGCTCGACAAGGCTGAGCGCATGAGCAACCTCACCATCAAGGCCGAACCGCAAAACAGCACCTATCTCGACACGTATGCATGGATTCTATTCATGCAGAAACGATACGAAGAGGCAATGGGCTACATCACCAAAGCCGTTGAAAATGATAGTCTGCACAGCAGTGTCATCCTGGAACATGCCGGCGACATCAACGCCATGAACGGTCAAATCGATGAAGCCGTACGCCTCTGGCAGGAGGCCATGAAGAGCGATCCTGACAACAAAATCCTCAACCGCAAAATCAGACGAAAAAAATACATCAAATGAGCATGATAAAATCATTACGTTTCACCATCGTTGCCATGGCGGCAGCTGTCTTGGTCCTCGCCTCTTGCAGCACTCATAAGAAATCGGCCTTGCCAAAGAATGCGCCCATTGCCAGCGACACCATCGGTCAGGCAGAATTCCTAAAGAACGTTCACAAAAGTTCTGAAATCACATCAAGGTATGTCACCGCCAAACTGAAATTTGTCGTTGAGATGGGGCCACAGAAGATCAATCTTACGGGCAATCTGCGCATGCTGCGCGACGATGTCATCCGCCTGCAGCTCATGTACTTCGGATTTGTCGAAGCCGGACGCTTCGAGTTCACCAAAGACGAGGTGCTCATCATCGACCGCATCAACAAGCAGTACCTGCGTGCCCCCTATCGCTACATCGACTTCCTGCGCAACAGCGGCATCAATTTCAACACGTTGCAGGCACTGTTCTGGAACGAGTTGTTCATTCCAGGAACGGACAATGTGAATGAGAAAGACCTGGGCAAGTTCTCAACCGACATGGGTGGCGACGAGGCTGTGATCTTCCTTGAGAAAGGTCGCATCAACTATAGCTGGCTGGCCAACCAAAAGACCGGTCGCATCAAGATGACCAATATCATGTACCGCGATTCCGATCACGGCAATTCACAGCTCAACTGGAACTACTTATCATACGGCTCACTCAACGGAAAGCCTTTCCCCAACGACATGATTGTGACGCTCACCACGCCTAAGAAAGAGGTGAAGATCAGCATCAAGTTCAACTATATGGGCACCGATGACCAGTGGGAGACCCGCAGCACCGTCTCGGGCAAATACCATGAGGTGACCATCGACGATCTGCTCAAGCGCATCATGTCCAGTTTCTAATCATACCCATCAAAACTGATTTCAAAACACCTATTCCTCAACGCTTCTGCTCATGAGAAAGTTGCTTACCATCTTGCTGCTATCGATTTGTTGCCTCTCCGTGTCTGCACAGAAAGGCAAGACCCAGCATAAGCAGACCACCACACAACGCACAACCCAGAAGAAGAAATCGGCAACCACGGGCGGAAAGAAGACCACAACCAGAAAAAAGACTGCCCCAAATACCACTCAGCAGGGCAAGGGCAAGAAGCAGGTTGTCACCGTCAAGGGACTGGAAAACGAACGCAGGGCTTTACAGGCCGAAAAGGCATCGAACATCAAGAAGAACGAGCAGATCAAGCAGGGCGTGAAACGAGGTGTCGAAAATCTCATGATGCTCGACGTGGAGATTGCCCAGCAACGCAAGGTGGTCGATACCATTCGCAACGATGTTACCCGACTCACGGAGCACATCAAGTTGCTCGACCGCCAATATGAGATTCTGACCGAAGAACTTGAAGAACGCCGCAACCGATACATGCAGAGCATGCGCTACATGCACCGCAACCGTTCGGTGCAGAACCAGCTCATGTTCATCTTCAGTGCCGAGAACTTCAATCAGATGTACCGCCGAATGCGTTTCTCGCGCGAATATGCCGCCTATCAGAAGGCACAGGGCGAGGCCGTGAAGTCGAAACAGGAACAGGTGGAACAGAAGAAAGAAGAGCTGAGACAGTCGAAAGAGCACAAGAACGTGCTGCTGGCACGGGGCATGAAAGAGCAACAAGTGCTCGAAGGCAAGCAGAACCAGCAGCAGGCACAGGTCGAACAGCTCAAGAAACAGCAAAAGACCGTAGAGGCACTCATCGTAGAGCAGCAGCGACGCGAGGAAGAACTGAATGCCCGCATCGACAAGCTCATTGCAGAAGAACTGGCACGCGAACGGGCTCGACTGGAGGCTGAAGCCAAGAAAAAGGCGGCTGAAGAGGCTGCACGCAAACGTGCGGAGGAGCTGGCACGCAAACGCGCTGCTGCAGAGGCTGCTCGCAAGGAGAATGAGCGCCGCATTGCCGAAGCCCGCAAACGAGAGCAGGAGGCACGCGAGGAAGCCCGTCGGGCATCAAGAAAAGAGCGTGCCGAAGCAGAGCGCAAGGCACGCGAGGCTGAGTTGGCCCTCAGACAGGCTGAACAAAAAGCTCGCGAGGAAGATAATGCACGAGAGAGAGAAATAGCCGAGGCCAAGAAAGCCGAAGAGACCTATCGCATACCGGCTGAAGACCGTAAGATGACAGGAGGCTTCGAGGCCAACAAGGGTCGGCTGCCCATCCCCATCACCGGAGCCTACCGCCTGGTGCGCGGCTTCGGCACCTATAGTCCCGAAGGACTAAGCCACGTGCGGCTGCAAAGCAACGGCTGGCATCTCAAGGGACAGGGCGGTGCCAAGGCACGGTGCGTCTTCGATGGTGAGGTGAGCGGTGTCTATATGCAGGGTGGAAAATACATTGTGACCGTGCGTCACGGCAAGTACATCTCGGCCTACATCAATCTGGCCAACGTCAGTGTGAAGAAAGGGCAGCGCGTCAAGACACGCGATGTGCTCGGCAGCCTGGGTGCCGATCAGGTCATGCAGTTCCAGTTGCGCAACTGGAGTGTGTTGCTCAACCCCTCACATTGGTTGGGACGATGATGTTTTCAGGGTGAAACAGCAAAAATCGCATCATTATTTTTGCTGTTTCGCCAAAATCACTTAACTTTGCGCCCGATTTGCCAAAGTGGCTAATCAAGGGGTGCTTAGATGGCATGCCGAAAGGATGCAAATCTGGCTGAGATCATACCCTTCTGAACCTGATGCGGGTAATGCCGACGTAGGGATGGATAGTAGGTCAAATCATACCCCCTTTTTAAAAAAATATTTAATTATTAATTGAAAAAGGGATGAAAAAAACAATTTTCTTTCTGATTGCACTATTGGGCGCAACAACGGCCACTGCTGCCGAACCCTTAGACTCGTTGAAAACCATTGAATTGCAAGGTGTGCAGGTACGTTCCACACGTGCCTCGAAGAACACACCGATGGCTTTCACAGACATGAATCGCGACCAAATCAAACAGATGAACCACGGACAGGACATTCCCTACCTGCTGTCGCTCACGCCAAGTGTCACCATGACGAGCGATGCCGGCAATGGCATCGGCTACACCTCGCTGCGCATTCGCGGCACGGCCCCCGAACGCATCAACATCACCGCCAACGGCATCCCCATGAACGATGCCGAGAGCAATTCCGTGTTCTGGGTGAACATGGGTGACTTTGCCAGCAGCCTACAATCCATGCAGATACAGCGAGGTGTGGGAACATCAACAAATGGAGCAGGAGCCTTTGGTGCCACGCTTAACATGCAGACCGAGAACATCGGAATGAAACCGTATGTCGGCCTTGACCTCAGTGGTGGCTCATACCACGCTAATAAGCAGACGGTAAAATTCTCTACAGGTCTGCCCGACGAGGGTCACTCTGGCCTGCAAGGACGTTTCTCACACATCGGTTCAAAAGGTTATATAGACCGAGCTTCAGCACAACTCTTCAGCTATTTCCTGCAATATGGATATTTCGATGACAACCGCGCCGTGAAACTACTCACCTGGTACGGTCAGGAAGAGACTTACCATGCCTGGGACTTCTCCTCACACTATGCACAGGAACTCTACGGACGCACCTATAACCCTTGCGGATATATGGGGGATGATGCTAACGGCAATCCGCTTTACTACGACAAGCAGACGGACAACTACGTCCAGCACAACTATCAGCTGTTATGGAACGAGCGCTTCACAAACCGCCTTTCGCTGAACGCTGCCCTGCACTACACTAGAGGCGATGGCTACTATGAGCAATTCAAGGGCAACAAGGAACTATCTGAATATTTCCCCTTGACGGCTGCCGAGACTGACATGAAGAGCGACTTGGTGCGCCGCAAGCACATGGCTAACGACTTCTATGGTGCTGTGGCATCACTGCTTTTTGATAACAAGAAAAATTTGAACCTGACTGTAGGTGGAGGCTGGAACAAATATGATGGCAATCACTTTGGCCGTATTGTACAAGTCACGAATGCCCCTGCAAGATACGTCCCAAGATACGAATACTATCGCGACAATGCCAAGAAGATTGAATACAATGTGTATGCCAAGGGTAACTATCAGTTCCTTCGCGGACTCACTGTATTCCTCGACCTTCAGTATCGCCATGTAAATTATAAGATGGAAGACCCAAGAGACTGGTTTGTGGCTGACAAGCCCGAGGGCTACATCATCAACGAGAAATACAACTTCTTCAATCCCAAAGCTGGTCTCAACTACCAATTTGCTACGAATCACCGTGCTTTTGTTTCCTATGCCATCGCACATAAGGAGCCTGCCCGCAACAACTTCCAGAACAATTATGGTGCCGGTCTGGAGAAGCCACGCCCTGAGAGACTCAACGACCTTGAAATAGGCTATAACTATCAAAGCCAATCGTTCACAGCAGGTGCCACCCTCTACTGGATGAACTACAAGGATCAGTTTGTGCTCACGGGTGAAATTGACAATATCGGTGAATCCATCACCCGCAACCTCGACAAGAGCTATCGTCTGGGACTTGAGCTTGAAGTGGCCTGGCAACCCACCAAATGGTTCCGCTGGGACGTAAATGCCACTTTCTCGCGCAACCGCGTCAAGAATATTGCTGTGATGCTCGACAACCATACGACCACCGTCACCCTCAATGGTGAAAAGCCGTTGGCTTTCTCGCCCGACGTGATTGCCAACAATATTTTCACATTCAGCGTCAAGGGCTTCAAGGCCCAGATTCAGAGCCAGTTCGTCGGTGACCAATACCTAACCAATACTGGCTTCAAAGAGATGCTTTGTCAGGATGCCAACGGCAACGACTGCTACGAGACATTAATGCTAAAGAAGCACTTCACCACAAACGTGGATCTGAGCTATACCTTCGCCCTGAAAGCCATCGCCTTGAAAGAGGCAAGAGTTGGTGTATCACTTTACAACATCACGAATGCCAAGTTCGACAACAACGGATGGGCCGCTCCACAGTACAAGCAACTGGCCGACGGCACTGTGCAAGCCGTCAACACATGGGGCGTGCGTGACGACCAGGCCGTAGGCTTCGCTCCTTCAGCACCGTTCAACTGGATGGCATATCTGAGCATCAACTTCTAAAAGAACCAACCACAAAAGCCCCCCCCTGGAACCCACCCCCAACCCCTCCCCAGGGGAGGGGAGTCTGATTACACCCAAACGCAGAATCATACCAAGTCCCCCTCCCCTGGGGAGGGGTTGGGGGTGGGTTCCAGGGCTGGGTTATTCGACCTAAAAAAGATGAATGAATTTATAGAACTCTATTGGTTGGATTTTCTGACCACCGTCCTCGGCCTGCTCTACATCTGGCTTGAGTACCGCGCCCACATCGCCCTTTGGGTGGTGGGCATCATCATGCCTGCTCTCGATGTTTACCTCTACTACAGTCACGGACTCTATGGCGATGCAGGTATGGCGGTCTATTACACCTTGGCTGCAGTGTATGGTCTCTGCGTCTGGAAGTTCAAGAAGACCAGAAAGCTAAAGCAGGAACTGCCTATCATCAACATGCCTCCGCGCTTCTACCTCCCTGCCACTCTCTTCTTCTTCGTGGCCTGGGGCCTCACCTATTATATATTAGTAACGTGGACCAACTCCACCGTTCCCCTACTCGACTCGTTCACCAATGCCCTCTCCTTCGTCGGACTCTGGGCCTTGGCGCGCAAGTATCTGGAACAGTGGTTCTTCTGGATGGTGGTCGATATGGTATGCACTATACTCTACATACAAAAAGGCATTCCCTTCAAGGCGGGACTCTACGGGCTGTATGTGGTGATTGCAGTGATGGGGTATTACAAATGGAAGGGGATGATGAAAACAACAACACAAACCCACCCCCAACCCCTCCCCAGGGGAGGGGAGTCTGAATAGACTCGATAATGTATGAAGCAATGGAAAACAAAAAATATTAATGTTAGAAGCAATGGAATAAAAACATGATTGTAAGAAGCAATGGAACAAAAAAACTAAAAATATGATTGAATATGATAGATACTCCTTTTGAACTCCTCAACAGCAGAGCTAACCAAACTCCCCTCCCCTGGGGAGGGGTTGGGGGTGGGTTTGAGGGTGGGACTGAGGTTCGTTTTTGCGTCATCCTCGCCTCTGGCGAACCACCTGAGCACGACATTCCCGTACAACTGTTACAGGAAGCACCTTACGTGTGCTGCTGTGACAGTGCCATCCTGCAATGCGACTGGGCCGATGCCGTGGTGGGCGACGGCGACAGCATCCCTTCATGGGCTCGCGAAGAATATGAGGACATCTTTGTGCAGGTGGACGAACAAGACGACAACGACCTAACGAAGGCCACGCGGTTCTGCGTTGAAAAGGGCTTCCGCTGCATTGTTTACCTCGGAGCCACCGGACGGCGAGAGGATCATACCCTTGGCAACATCTCCCTTCTCATGCGATATGCCCGTGAGTTCGGCATCGAGCCCTTCATGGCTACCAATCACGGCTGGTTTGTGCCAGTGGTGGGGAGTAATCAGAAATCTCAGACTACCCACTTCTCTTCCTTCCCCGGTCAGCAAGTCAGCCTTTTCAACTTCGGATGCAGCCGCCTGCAGACCACTGGTCTTCGCTACGATGCCTACCCTTTCACGTCGTGGTGGCAGGGTACGCTCAACGAAGCCATAGCCGACTCCTTCACAGTCGAGGCTGACGGTGACTACCTCGTTTACCGCACTTATGAGGGGAAACAGTCTCTTTAGAAAATGACATCGGTTCTTTTGTCATCTAAAGCACATATAACAAAATATTGAGGGCTATCATTCGCGTGAATGATAGCCCTCAATTATATTGGTGTAGCTACCGATGACTTAGTAGCCAATCTTTCCGTTCCACTTCAGGAACCAGCTATTGCGATCATTCAGGTTCTGCTTGATGATGCCCTGCATCTCGCCACGACGGCTCTCACCGCGACGGCCATAAATGAACTTGGCCATAGTGGCACCGGGGTTGGGCTGGCGCAAAGCATAGCGCATGAGGTCATAGTAGCGTGTGCCCTCGAAGGCAAACTCAAGGGCTCCCTCGTTCAGAATGAGGCTGTCAACGTAAGCCTGAACCTCAGCAGCGGGGCGAGCCACGTTGATGACAGAGTCGGTCACGCCGTCGGAAGCCTTACCCATTGTGGGGATAGAGTCGTTGTAGCGATAGTACTCGTTCAGGGGAGTCCAGCCGGATCCGCGCGAGTGAATGCCCATCGTGGTGTGCTCAGGAGTCCAAGCTGAGTTGCTGGCCACGTCGGTTATGGTAAGCACGTCGTAGGAGGTCTCCTTCACGAACGACTCAGGGAACTTGAACTGTGCGAGGAAAGCCTGATCGTCTGTAGAATAATAGCTATTGACGGAGTCTTTCATAATCTGATCGCTCAGGCCCGTAGAGAGAATCATGAAGGCTGCACGTGAGTAGCCAGCCTGGTTGAGGGCCTCAGCCATGCGCAGATAGATCATCTGTCGGCGATAGATGTGCACATTTCGTGAAGAGAACTTGCTGATTTGCTGTGTCTCTACGCGCTCCGTGTTGTCGAATCCTTCGCTTAGTACTGCTGCCAGACGCAGGTCACCGCTCATGTGGTTGGGCAGTCCGGCAGGAGCGTAGGTCACGTTGTAACCCTTGCCACCTGAACGGGCCGTACCGATGCGACAGTTTTTCTGTGCAGCTGAGATGTCGAACAACGACTGGCTGGGCGTGATGCTCACGCGCTGGCTGTTCTGGTCGTTGGAGTTGTAGAGGTTGCGCAGCTCACTGTAGTAACCCTCGGCACGGATAGAGTCGCCGGGAATCATGGTGATGAGTTCGCTGGTGGTAGTGTAAGCCTCTGAAGTGCCGAAAGCATCGTTTCCGCCAGCAACCGTGATTTCGTACCAAGAAGTACCGCCTGGCTTCCACATGATGGTGTTCACGCCAGTAGGATAGCTCACACTATTGCTGTTGCGCTGGGTAATGTACTTATAGTAGGCCAGTGCTGCCTGACGATAGTACTCCTTGTTCTGGGTGATGCTGCCCAGCCAGAGGTTCATTTCACCCCTCAGAATATTGATGGGGAAAAAGAAGAAGCGCGAGTCAGTGTTGCGAATGGTGCGATAGCTGGGATAGACGG
>JAEEPT010000104.1 GCA_016284895.1 Prevotella sp.
AAAATACCACTAAATTTGCGGCTGGAACAGAAAATATCTCCATCAAAAGTCTTTCAATGACCTCGAAACAGAATAAAATTCTAAATTATGGCTGAAATCTTAGACGAAACCGACCTGCAGATACTGAAAACGCTGCAAAAAAACGCGAAACTGACCACCAAAGAGCTGGCCGATGCCGTTCATCTGACCCCTACCCCAGTGTTTGAACGTCAGAAACGGTTGGAAAAGAAAGGGTATATTAAGAAGTACGTGGCTATTCTCGACCCAGAGAAGCTGAACCTTGGTTTGCAGGTGTATTGTAAGGTTAAACTCAAGCAGATCAACCACGAGATTGCTGATGCCTTCGTCCGTCGCATACAGCGCATTCCAGAAGTGACGGAGTGCTACAACACCTCGGGCTCATACGACTATTTATTAAAGGTACGCGCCCACGATATGAAAGAGTATCAAGAGTTTGTGCTCAACAAATTAGGAGAGATTGAGAATCTCGCCTCCATAGAGAGCACCTTCGTGATGAGTGAGGTGAAACAGACCTACGGCATTAACATCTAACTAGTTTTTCAACATGTTCGTTATATCAAACATATTTGTTTAATTTTGCACCAGCTTCAAGATGCAGAATTAATCATACGATAAAAAGACAACAATTTATGCAGACTTACAATATGATTAAGAGACTTTTGGATTTCCTAAACGCTTCGCCAGTGAACTTCCTGGCAGCAAAGAACATCGCCACTTATTTGGAACAGGCTGGCTATCGTCGCTTTGACCCTCAGATGCCTATCGGAGAAGTCAAGGCAGGTGACAAACTGTATGTAACTAAGAACGACTCGTCGGTCTATGCGTTCCACATCGGGCTTAAGTCATTAGCCGAGGCAGGGTTCCGCATGATTTGCGCCCACTGCGATTCTCCCACCTTCCGCATCAAGCCAAATGCTGAGATGACATGCGAGGGGGGCATCGTGAAACTGAATACAGAAGTCTATGGTGGTCCTATCATGTCAACATGGTTTGACCGTCCACTGACAATAGCAGGACGCGTGATAGTCCGCAGTGAGGATGCACTCAGTCCCAGAACGCTGCTACTTCATGTCAAACGTCCGTTATTGCAAATCAGCAATCTTGCCATTCACTTTAACCGTCAAGTGAACGATGGCGTGAAGCTGAGCAAACAAAAGGATATGCTACCTATACTGGGTATTGTCACCAGCGAGATGGAACGTGGCAATCTGCTGATGAACATCATCTGCAAAGAACTGAACATACAGCAGAAGGAGATTCTTGACTTCGACCTCTATCTGGCCGATGCCACACCCGCCTGTACCTTCGGTGTACATGATGAGTTCTTGTCGTCAGGCCGTTTGGATGACCTTTCGATGTGCTTTGCAGGCTTAGAGGCAATGATAGCAACAGAAACCACAGACATAACCAAGGTGCTGGCCATTTTCGACAACGAAGAGACGGGTTCGCAGACCAAGCAAGGTGCTGGCAGTCCTTTCTTGTCGATGATGCTGAAGCGTATTGCTCTGGCTCAGAGCGGAACAGAGGAAGCATGGTATCAGGCCGTGGAACGTGCATTTATGATTTCGGCAGACAATGCCCATGCCTGGCATCCGAACTATAGCGAAAAGTATGACCCCACTAATCATCCTGTGCTTGGCAGAGGACCAGTCATCAAGTTCAATGCCGCTCAGAAGTATGCCAGCGATGCTGTTTCGGCTGCAGTCTTTGCAGAAATCTGTAGGGAGGCTGGCGTACCTTGTCAGCGTTTCGTCAACCATTCCGATGTGGCAGGCGGCAGCACCTTGGGAAACATTCTCGCATCGTCAATTCCACTGAGAGGTGTCGATATGGGTAATGCCATCCTCGCTATGCACAGCTGTCGTGAGACGGGCAGCACAGCCGACCATATCTATACGGTTAAGGCATTCACAAAATTTTTCGAATAGTTTTAAATTACTAATCCGTAACACGAGAGACATGTCGTACTAAATTCTTAAAAACTTCCAACGTTCCTAAATATTGTTAACAAGATATACTCGTATTAGCAGATATTTATTATCTTTCGTAAATTTTCAATAAAATGATAAGATATGGAATCAATCGTATTCTGGGGGTTTAACCTCGATGCATGGATTACTATTGCTACGGTGCTCACAATGTTCACCGTATTGTTATTAACAAAACTGCGTGCCGATTTGGTCTTCCTTGGAGCCATCTCCATACTCTTCGTCACAGGGGTGCTCAATGCCAAGGAGGCTTTCTCAGGTTTCAGTTCCACATCGGTAGTCATCATTGGCGTACTCTTTGTCGTAGTGGCTGGATTAACTCATACAGGTGTTCTCCAGTGGATAGTAAAACACCTGTTAGGACAACCTGACACCTACTCTAAGGCAATCATCCGACTGATGTTGCCAGTAGCTGCTCTCAGCTCGTTCCTCAGCAATACCACCGTTGTGGCACTGTTTGTTGGTATTGTGAAGATGTGGGCAAAGAAATTGGACGTATCACCATCAAAACTTCTCATTCCGCTGAGCTATGCTTCCGGCATGGGTGGTGTGTGCACTCTGATTGGTACACCGCCAAACCTGATTATCTCTGGGCTCTATGCCGATAAAACAGGGCAAGCCATGAATGTGCTGGCAACAACTATTCCTGGAGTGTTCTGTCTGTTCATTGGTATGCTCAGCATCATCGCTATGCGCAAACTTCTGCCTGATCGCAAGGCGCCAGAATCAGCTTTCGAGTCAACTAGCGATTACACCGTAGAGTTGCTTGTACCTTCTGACAATCCCTATATCGGACAGACCGTAGCCGAGGCAGGTCTTAAGGATGTCAGAGGCGGCAGTCTGATTGAGATTATTCACTTCGATGAGATGGTATTGCCTGCCCTTCCTGAAGAGCCAATCCTGGGTGGCGACCGCCTGATTTATTCAGGACAAATTGACGAGATTCTAGACCTGAAGGAAACTCACGGACTGGTGAGTGCTGATCACCACGTGTTCACGATGAATGAGATTGATAGAGACCGTCAGTTGCGCACAGCCTATGTTACTTTCGGTAGCAGTCTGATCAATAAAGCAATAGGTCACAGCACGTTTGAGAAAGACAACAATATGACGCTGGTGGCTGTGGCCCGTCGCGGAAAACGTATCGAAGAGTCACCGCGTGAGGTGATTCTCCAGGCAGGTGATACGCTACTCTTCGAGTGTCCTCCACGTATCAACATCCTTACCGACCATCTGTCGTCACAACTACATTTCTTTGACTCAGCCCAAATACCAAACATCGGTAAGAAGACATTCATCTCTGCCACCATTATGATTGCTATGGTGGTGCTCTCTGCACTCAATGTCATTCCCCTCCTTCAGTGTGCTTTCCTCGCTGCGATGGCTATGCTGCTATTTAAGTGCTGTAATGTCGATCAGGCCATGAAGGCCATCAACTGGGAGATTCTAATGGTGTTTGCAGGCTCAGTCGTACTGGGTGTTGCTATTCAGAAGACAGGCATTGCCGAAAGGTTGGCTTTCGGCATCCTTGATGTCTGCGGCACCAATCCCATTATCGTCATGACAGCCATCTGTCTGGTGGGAACATTCATCACAGAGTTTATTTCAAATACGGCTGCAGGTGCCATGTTCTTCCCCATCATGTATCAAGCTGCCGAGAAGTTGGGCTACGAGCCTTATCCGTTCCTCATCGCCTTGATGGTCAGCGTCAGCTCAAGTTTCGCCACTCCGATCGGTTCGCCCACCCACATGTTGGTTTATGGCCCAGGTGGCTACCGCTTTGGCGACTTCATGCGTATTGGTCTGCTTATGAATTTCATTATTCTTGCCGCCAATATCCTCATTGTAAACCTTATCTATCCGCTCACGCCACTTCATTAACACATGCGACACCAGCCCACTTCGGATGCGATAGCATGGCTACGTTTCCCGCTCATATTCTTCGTCATTCTGCTGCACGGCTACTCAGTGGTGCAGATTCCCGGCGACCATGCCGTCTTCTTCAAGACGGTCTATCCGTTGTCGCTTTGGATTGGCGAGACAGGCGTGCCAGGATTCCTGTTCATTTCGGGCTTTCTGTTCTTCCTGAGCAAAAAGACGTATGGCGAGAAACTGCAAAGCCGATTCCACACACTACTCGTACCTTATATTATATGGAACGCGCTGTTGCTTGCGGCTTATCTGTTGGCCTACGTGCTGGGGCATCCTCAGGACATTAACGGAAGGAACATGGCCGACTACGGATGGATGGACTACGTGAGGCTGTTCTGGGATCGCGGCTCGTTCGACAATGGCAACTTCGTGCCGCTGCTCTGTCCCTACTGGTACATCCGCAATCTGCTCATGTTGTCGATTGTATCGCCCCTCATCTACGTGCTGGTGCGCTATGTACGCGAGATGTTCCTACTGGGTATGGCCGTGTGGTGGATGCTCACACCTCACAACGCATTCATTCCGCAGAGCCTACTCTTCTTCAGTCTCGGAGCCTACTTCTCCATTCACGAAAGAGTGCCGCTACTGGTGTTCAGCCGAGAGAAAAGGCTGGTGATTGGTCTGTGCATCGTGCTCGGCCTGGCCGACATCATCACGCACGTGGCCTTCCCCACCCCATTCAACTTACAGATTCACCGCATGTCGCTCATTGCCAACATTCCTGCCCTATTCCTGCTGGCTGACTATTGCGCACAACACGGCTTTCAGTCGGACCTGCTCACAAGTTCGGCCTTCATCGTGTTCAGCATTCACTATCCGCTCATCGTAGTGATGCGCAAAGGATGTGCTCACTACTTTGCACAGGCCAACGATGCTGTGCAAGTTCTGCTCTATCTGGCATGTGTCATTACAGTCACTGCCCTGAGCCTACTCTTCTATCAGCTACTACCCGCCACGCTCAGGAATCTGCTTTCAGGCAATCGCTCATGAAAAAGAAATCCATTGCAGCCGCACTCATTGCCAGCCTCATAATGGGCGCTATCGCCATCGGGAAGACAAGGAAGTACTACGGATTGACTACGGAGCGTGCGCCTTATGCCTGCCTGCATCATCAGGACGATACGCTCCGACTGGCTATCATCGGCGACAGCTGGGCGCATCTGCACCAGCCTCACGACTCGCTGCTGCGACAAGCCATCAGCAAGCAGACTGGACGTTCGGTGAAGGTGAACTCCTACGGACTGTGCGGACAAACGAGCAAGGAAGTCTATCAGAGCATGTTTAACGACGAGGGGATGCACCGACTACTGAGCGAGGGGGCTGACTACTGCTTCATCTCAGTGGGCATCAACGACACCTACAAGAAGATGGGGACCGACTATTTTGCCCACCACACGTGCATGATTCTGCGATTTCTGTTGCAGAACGGCATCACCCCTATCCTGCTGGAGATTCCCGACTACGACATTGTTTACACCTATGAGCACCAGACGCTCCAGAAGAAGTTGCTCCGCCAGTTGTCGATGCTCATCACGGGCAGCGCACTCGACTGCCGCGAAGACTATCGGCAGGCACTCCGAAAGGCAATGGAGACACAGCAACTGAAGGACAGCATCATTCTCATTGCCAACCAGCACTGGGACATGAGTCTGTATATCACCGACAGGATGCACCTCAACTCAAGAGGCTATCAAGTGCTGGATTCAATCATCGCGAATCAGCTGCAAGTTTGCACCGCACATTTGTGCACTTTTAACGAATGAAGCACATCGAGTTTGTGAAAAAAGTTGTAACTTTGCACACGTAGAATAATAAATGTCAACGAATATGTGTACGATTACATTAGAGTATAACCAAAACAATGCCCTTGCACGGCGCAAGCTCGCTGCATTGCTGGCCACAGGACTCTTCCTTCAAAAGGACGTGAAGCCCGACGAGCCGACGCAAGAAGAGTTGCAGATGCACCGTGAACTGCGGGATGCCATGCTCGAACATTCCCGCAAGAGCATGTCACCCATCATCGCCCGCTACCTATGAAGTACCATCAAAGAGACATCGTCGAGGTTAGCTTCCTTTTCCCCGACGGCACGTTCAAGCCTCATCCCGCAATTATCGTCTCTAACGACCAGTTGCAGGAGGACGAGGATGGCATGTTCTACCTTGTACTTATCACATCCAACGACTGGCTCAACCCTCAGTATTCCTATCCACTGACTGACGAGATGGTCGTTGGCTTTACATTTACGAAGCCCAGCCTCGTAAAGTGCCAGATTCTTACAGGCAACATCGAGCGCGACGTGAACCGCCGCCTCGGCAGCATCAAGGAGAAGTTTTTCAATGAGATTGTTGATAAGATTATCAATTCTATATTCTAAACCTCCCTCGCAATTTTTGCACTTCTCCTGTTTTTTCGTACTTTTGCAAAAAATAACCGAAACAACATGAAACTATGAAACAGAGAGAATGGAAAGAAATTACAAAATACGAAGAGATTCTTTTCGAGAAGTATAACGGTATAGCGAAAATCACTATCAACCGACCGCAATACCGCAACGCCTTCACTCCGAAGACCACACTGGAACTGAGCCAGGCCTTTGCACAGTGCCGCGAGATGCAGGACATCAGAGTGGTCATTCTCACAGGTGCCAACTCGCCCGTGCCAGAGGGCAAACGACTGGAGGACGTGAAGCACGCCTTCTGTTCGGGCGGCGACATGCACGTAAAGGGACGCGGAGGCTACATCGACGACGAGGGAGTGCCCCGTCTGAGCGTGCTCGACGTGCAGATGCAAATCCGACGTCTGCCCAAACCCGTGATTGCAATGGTGAACGGCTATGCCATTGGCGGAGGACACGTGCTGCATCTGGTATGTGACCTGACGATAGCTTCGGAGAACGCCATCTTCGGACAGACGGGGCCGAAGGTGGGCTCGTTTGATGCAGGCTTCGGCAGCAGCTATCTGGCCCGCATCGTAGGACAGAAGAAAGCACGCGAGATATGGTTCATGTGCCGACAGTACTCAGCCAAAGAAGCTGAGGAGATGGGCATGGTGAACAAAGTGGTGCCCCTCGCCCAGCTGGAGGACGAGTGCGTGGAGTGGGCCGAGACAATGATGGAGCGTTCGCCCATCGCACTACGTATGATCAAAGCCGGACTGAATGCTGAACTCGACGGGCAGGCAGGCATCCAGCAACTAGCTGGAGACGCTACGATGCTCTACTACTTCCTGGACGAGGCGCAGGAGGGTGGTAAAGCTTTCCTGGAAAAGAGAAAGCCCGACTTCGACCAGTACCCAAAGATTCCCTGATATGTATCGGCTAATCGTCCGATGCATTTAACAAGCCGTCCGATGCATTTAACAAGCTGTCCGATGCATTTAACGAATCGTTCGACACATATTGCATTTAAAGGAGAAATATTAATCTCTGTTAATCACGTTGCACTCTGACAAAAAAGCATTATCTTTGCAAAAGATTACACATTAAACCTAATAACAAATGAAACAAACAATTCTTGTTACTGGCGGTACCGGATTCATCGGGAGCCACACCACTGTAGAGCTGCAAGAAGCTGGCTACGAGGTAGTTATCATTGACAATCTGTCAAATTCGAACGCTAACGTCGTTGACGGCATCGAGAAGATTACAGGCATTCGCCCCGCCTTCGAGAAAGTGGATTGCTGCGACATGGAGGCTTTGGAAGGCGTGTTCAAGAAATACCCGAAGATTGAGGGCATCATTCACTTCGCTGCATCAAAGGCTGTAGGCGAAAGCGTGGAGAAGCCCCTACTCTACTATCGTAACAACCTCACCTCGCTCATCAACCTGCTGGAGCTCATGCCGAAATACAACGTGAAGGGCATCATCTTCTCATCGAGCTGCACCGTCTATGGACAGCCTTCAGAAGAGAACCTGCCTGTGACGGAGAACGCTCCCATCCAGAAGGCACTCTCGCCTTATGGCAACACCAAGCAGATTAACGAGGAAATCATTCAGGACTATATCCACAGCGGAGCTCCCATCAAGAGCATCATCCTGCGCTACTTCAACCCCATCGGCGCACATCCCACGGCACTCATCGGCGAACTGCCCAACGGCGTGCCCATGAACCTCATTCCTTTCGTCACCCAAACCGCTATCGGCATTCGCCAGCAGCTGAAGATTTTCGGCAACGACTATGGCACACCCGACGGCACCTGCATACGCGATTATATTTATGTAGTGGATCTGGCTAAAGCTCACGTGAAGGCTATGGAGCGCGTGCTCGACAAGCCTGAGACCGATGCCGTAGAGGTGTTCAACATCGGTACTGGCAAGGGACTCTCTACACTCGAAGTGGTAGAGGGCTTCGAGAAAGCTACGGGCGTGAAGGTGAACTGGACCTATGCTCCACGTCGCGAAGGCGATATTGAGAAAGTGTGGGGCAACGTTGACAAAGCCAACAAGGTGCTCGGATGGAAAGCCGACACCCCAACAGAGGAAGTACTGAAGTCGGCTTGGCGCTGGCAGGTGAAGCTGCGCGAGGACGGCATTCAATAAAGTAATGCAGCCTGAAAAGACTGTATATTTTAATTTTGTGTTTGTGTTGTTTCAGCGTCCGATGTGAATCGGGCGCTGATTTTTATTGCCCTATTTCAAGAAAAGCATAGCGCTGCTCTAAGTTTTTCAGCAAAACTATCGGCTGTCTCAAAAAGTTTGATTATCTTTGCAACGCAAACAATCACTGAGAGATGAAACTCATCATCATGACAAAGTCCACGTTTTTCGTGGAAGAAGATAAGATTCTGACCACCCTCTTTGAGGAAGGTATGGAGAATCTGCACCTATATAAGCCCGGTTCGGAACCCATCTATTCAGAACGGCTACTATCCCTACTCCCTGACGAATATTATAAGCGTATCACCGTGCACGACCACTTCTACCTGCGCGATGAATACAAGCTGCGCGGCATACACCTGAACAATGCCAACGACCCCTTGCCCAACGGCTATCGGGGCGACGTGACGCGCACCTGCCACTCTATTGACGAACTGTATCAGGCCAAGCGGCAGTCAAGATATGTATTTCTGAAAACCATCTTCGACAGTCAGAGCAATCCCGACGACAAACAGTCGTTCACACTGGAACAACTGAAAGAGGGCGCTCGCCGAGGACTGATAGACAAGAAGGTTTATGCGATGGGCGGCATCAACCTGGATAACATCCGGCTCTGTCGCGACTTAGGATTCGGAGGCGTAGTCATTTGCGGCGACCTGTGGAACCGCTTCAACATTCATCATGAAGCCGACTATAAAGACCTGATTGCTCACTTCCAGAAACTGAACAAAGCGGTAGATTAAAAAACAGAAAAGAAAGAAAAAATCATACGTATAACTAAATAATAGTGATGAGTACACAAAACTCTTACATGATTTTCTCTGGCACAGCCACGAGATACCTGGCAGAGAAAATCTGCCAAAGTCTGGGTTGCCCGCTCGGCAAAATGGTCATGACAAAATTCTCCGACGGAGAGTTTGCCGTGAGCTATGAAGAGTCGATTCGCGGACGTGACGTCTTCCTTGTGCAGAGCACCTTCCCCAACAGCGACAACCTGATGGAGCTGCTGCTCATGATTGATGCAGCCAAGCGCGCCTCGGCCCGCACCATCAATGCCGTGATTCCCTACTTCGGATGGGCTCGACAGGACAGGAAGGACAAGCCCCGCGTGAGCATCGGTGCCAAGCTTGTAGCCGATTTGCTGAGCGTGGCTGGTGTGAACCGCGTGATCACGATGGACCTGCACGCCGACCAGATTCAGGGCTTCTTCAATGTCCCCGTTGATCATCTCTATGCATCGGGCGTTATCCTACCCTATCTGCAGAGCCTAAAGCTCGACGATCTGGTCATCGCATCACCCGACGTAGGAGGTTCGAAGCGTGCCAACACCTATGCCAAGTATCTGGGTTGTCCCCTCGTGCTGTGCAACAAGACGCGTGCACGTGCCAACGTAGTGGCAACGATGCAGATCATCGGTGAGGTGGAAGGAAAGAACGTGGTGATTATCGACGATATGGTGGATACAGCCGGCACCATCACTAAAGCTGCCGACCTGATGATGGCTTCGGGTGCAAAGAGCGTTCGCGCCTGTGCCTCTCACTGCGTGATGAGCGGTCCCGCCAGCGACCGTGTGCAGGAATCGGCACTCGAAGAGATTGTCTTCACTGACTCCATTCCCTACACACAGCGCTGCGCCAAGGTGAAGCAGATTTCTGTTGCCGCCATGTTTGCAGAGACCATTCGCCGCGTGATTGAGAACGAGAGCATCAGCGATCAATACATCGTGTAGGCATTGTGTGTTGTAGTACTACGTTTTTTTCATAATAATAAAAGATTCGTCATGAAGATAAGACACATGATAGCCATTGCGACTACAGTCATGGCTTTCACTGCCTGTCAGCAGAACAGCTATAAGATTACCGGAACGGTGGAAGGTCTTGATGAGGGCGACACACTTTTCATCACGAACGACCTGAACACAGGCATCCCTTCAGACACCATCATCATAAAGGATGGAGGCTTCACGAAAAAGGGAACTGCTGATTCAACCTTACTCACACTGATCTACGCTCCGAACAATCCAGAGACGAGCGCCATCTTCTTTACTGAGCCGGGCAACATTACCATCCATCTGGGTGAGTCGGCCACAGCTACAGCCATCGGTGGCACCGAGGCCAATGAGGGCTTGCAGGAACTGAACACACTGGCCAGAGAGTATGGCAACAAAATGCAGGAACTGGCCGCCAACTACTTCGATCCCTCCATCAGCGAAGAAGGCAAGCTGGAGACCATGAAGCAAGAAAGCGACCTACAGGCAGAGCTGAACAGCAAGGTGGTTGCCCTGGCTGAGAAGAACATCAGCAACGAGCTGGGCTATTTCATTGTGACCAGCATTAGCGATGATAACGTCTTCACTAAGGAGAAGCGTCGCGAACTGATTGAGAAGATGCCAGCCAACTATCGTGAGCGTCAGGAAGCAAAGGACATTCTAAAGATGCTGGAAGTAGCCGAATCAACTGCTGAAGGCAACACGATTCCTGACTTCACGATGCCCACACCTGAGAACACAGATCTGAGCGTGATGAGCGAAGTGAAAAACAACAAGCTGACCATTCTTGACTTTTGGGCTTCATGGTGCGGTCCCTGTCGAGAGGAAACTCCTTTTATGGTAGAACTCTACAAGAAGTATCACGAGAAAGGACTGGGCATCGTAGGCATCTCTCTCGACAACTCTAAAGAGCCTTGGGTGACGGCTATCAAAGAACTGGGCATGCCCTGGCCGCAAATGAGCGATCTGGGAGGTTGGCAGTCAGAAGGCGCTCGCTTGTTCCAAGTGAATTCTATTCCCTTCACTGTGGTAGTTGACCAGCAAGGCAAGATTCTGAAGAAAGGATTGCGTGGCAACGAACTCGAAAAGTTCATTGAGGAGCAACTGTAACAAAACAACAGAAGAGGCTATTTCAAACAAAAGAAAGAAGCCTCAAGCGAAAGAACAAAGAGCAACAAAAGCATCATAATAAAAGAGCCCGGCTTCTCAACAACAAGAAGTCGGGCTCTTTCATTATGCATTATTTAAACAGAGAGCTTTACACAGGGCGATTATCCTTTGGGAAAACAATAGTAGGCTTAAAGGTCTTAGCCTCT
>JAEEPT010000320.1 GCA_016284895.1 Prevotella sp.
GACCTATCCCCAAACGCTTGCTTTAACCGATCGTCTTAACTATCTGGGAGCCATGCAGCATCGTCATGCACTCGTAGGTGTTATAGAGGAGGCTATGGGCGTAGAACTCACCGACCGCATCCACTACATTCGCACCATTATGGACGAGCTGCAGCGTCTCGATTCGCACCTGCTCTACACCTCGTGTGTGGCTCAGGACTTGGGCGCTCTGACGGGTATGCTCTACGGCATGCGCGATCGTGAGCACGTGCTCAACATCATGGAGGAGACAACAGGCGGTCGTCTGATTCAGAACTATTATAGAATAGGTGGACTGCAGGACGACATCGATCCTAACTTCGTGAAGAACTGCAAGGACTTGGTGAAGTATCTGCGTCCCACGATTCAGGAATATATGGATGTGTTTGGCGACAACGTCATCACCCACAATCGTCTGGAGAATTGCGGACCGATGAGCCTGGAGGACTGTATCAACTATGCTGTCACAGGTCCTGCCGGACGTGCTTCTGGCTGGGCAAACGACGTGCGCAAGAATCATCCTTACGACATGTACGACAAGGTGAACTGGGAGCAATGCACGCTTACGGGCTGCGACTCTATGGATCGCTACCTCGTACACATCAACGAGATGTATCAGAGCCTCAACATCATCGAACAGCTCATCGACAACATCCCCGAGGGCGACTTCTACGTGAAGCAGAAGCCTATCATCAAAGTGCCTGAGGGACAATGGTACTACTCAGTTGAGGGCGTGGCTGGCGAGTTCGGCGTTTATCTCGACTCGCGTGGCGACAAGAGTCCGTATCGCATGAAGATGCGCCCAATGGGACTCTCGCTTGTTGGCGCTTTCGACAAGATGCTGCGCGGACAGAAAATTGCCGACCTCATCGCAACTTGTGCCGCTATCGATGTGGTGATTCCTGATATTGACCGTTAATAATAACACGTTAAACTACAAAGAATTATGTTTGATTTCTCAATATTTACAAGATGGTTTGACGAGTTGCTTCAGGTCACACTTGGATGCCCTGAATGGTTGGCCATATTGATTGAATGCGTGCTGGTGGGTGTGGTCGTTCTGACTGCCTATGCCGTTATCGCAATGATTCTGATTTTCATGGAACGTAAGGTGTGCGCCTACTTCCAGTGCCGTCTGGGCCCGATGCGTGTGGGCTACTGGGGACTGATGCAGGTGCTGGCCGACGTGCTGAAGATGCTCATCAAGGAAATCTTCTTCGTCGATAAAGCCGATAAGCTCCTCTATGCTATCGCCCCGCTGCTGGTCATCATCGGCTCGGTGGGTGCCTTCTGTTTCCTGCCTTGGAACAATGGCGCTACCATCCTCGACTTCAATGTGGGCGTGTTCCTCTTGACTGCCGTTTCTTCTATCGGTGTGGTGGGCATCTTCCTCGCTGGTTGGAGTTCTAACAACAAGTATTCGGTTGTTTCGGCCATGCGTGGTGCTGTGCAGATGATTTCCTACGAAATGTCGCTTTGCCTGTGTCTTATCGCTGCCGTTATCCTGACGGGCACGATGCAGATGTCGGGCATCGTCGAGGCTCAGACGGGTCCTTTCAAGTGGCTCATCTGCCAAGGACACATTCCTGCCATCATCGCTTTCATCATCTTCCTCATTGCCGGTAACGCTGAGGCCAACCGCGGCCCGTTCGATATGGCTGAGGCTGAGAGTGAGCTGACCGCCGGTCACCACACAGAGTATTCGGGTATGGGCTTCGGCTTCTTCTATCTGGCCGAGTTCCTCAACCTCTTTATCATCGCAGGCATCGCCGCTACGGTGTTCCTCGGCGGCTGGGCTCCCGTAAACATCGGCATCGAGGCCTTCGACACGGTGATGGACTACATCCCCGGCATCGTCTGGTTCCTCGGCAAGACCTTTGCCCTGGTGTGGCTGCTCATGTGGATCAAGTGGACATTCCCCCGTCTGCGTATCGACCAGATTCTGAAGTTAGAGTGGAAGTATCTCATGCCGCTGGCACTCATCAACCTTGTGCTGATGACCGTCGTGGTGGCTCTTGGCTTATATATTAAATACGGTATAGCAATGGAAGAAAACAAAACATATTTCGGAGAAATCGGGCACGGCCTCAAAACGTTGGCTGTT
>JAEEPT010000105.1 GCA_016284895.1 Prevotella sp.
GCTCCTGCCGACACGCCTATGATACCGTCGGGCCAGATGTCGTGTTCTATCATGACATCACAGATGCCAGCTGAGAATAGTCCTCTCATGGCTCCGCCTTCCAATACTAATCCGCGTTTCATTCGTTTCTCTCTTGTGAAAAAGGTTCTTATAACAAAGAATCGGAAACCTGTGAAATGGCTTCCGATTTTCTTTGAGGTGCCTAGCAGATTCGAACTGCTGTAGACGGTTTTGCAGACCGTTGACTAAGCCACTCATCCAAGGCACCAATGTTGTTCTGCTTTTTTGCGGATGCAAAGATACTACGTTTTTTTCGTTTCTCCAAATTTTTTCTTTAGTTTTTCTCTTTATGCTCCTACTTTGTTTCTCTTCTTGCTTCATTGGGTGCAGGACATTGCTTCTTATTCTTGATTTTTCCTTTTAGAGCGCATCCTGTGCATGTGGTGCAAGGATCAGCCTTGCTTGTAAATGCTTGCCGGATGAGCCAACCAGCATATATCAAACAGCCTGCTGTAATGAATAGAACGAGGAAAAGCTCCATTTGTTCAATGTCTGTCAGCGCCGTGAGAGTTTGCGGAGCATGAGCTTGTTGAGTACTTGTATGCGGTGACCGCTTCTTGCAATATCTTCGCGTACATTATTTATATTATTAAAGAAGTCGCTGAATGCGTTGAGCACCGGATTGGGCTGCGCCTCGTCCTCGATGGCATCTGGATTCACTACAACTTTAATGCCCAGCGGTTGCATCTTCACGTCTATGTCGGCTCCAGTCATGATGGGGTCTCCGTCGTAATGGATGGCACCGGCAGCAGAGCGGTGGATGTGAATATGCCGTGCTTGGAAAGTCTTGATTCGAGAGTTGCTGCTAAGCGTCTTTGCAAAGAGGTCCATTGCAATCTTCGGTGCATCAATCACGTCGAAGGGCTCCATGATGATCACGTCCATCAATCCGTCTTTCATCGAAGCGCCTGGTGCGATATAGGCATTGTTTCCGTACTGGGCGGCATTGGCGCAAGCTATGAGGAAAGCCTTGTAGTGATGAGTGCCAGTCTCGTCTTCCACGACATAGGTCTCTGGCTTGTATTGAAGTCCCTCTTTCAGCACGTTCTCAACGTAGGTGATGGGGCCACGCTTGCCTGATTCGGCAAACTTGAGCGAGATGAACGCGTCGAACCCCATGCCGCATGTGCAGAAGAATGGCAGGTCGTTCACGATGCCATAGTCGAATGCCTCAATCTGGGCGCGATTGATAATGTCAATCGCTTTCTTCACATCCATAGGGATGCACAAGTGCCGAGCCAGTCCGTTTCCGCTTCCGCAGGGAATGATGCCCAGCGCTGTATTCGTGTGAGTGAGCGAGCGTGCCACCTCGTTTACTGTTCCGTCGCCACCTACGGCTACGCAGATGTCATTTCCGTCGTTGGCACATGCCTTTGCAATTTCAGCTGCATGTCCAGCATATTCGGTAAACACAATATTCTTTTCGAAGCCATCTTTGCTCAGATCCTTTTCTATGAGTTCTGCGATGCCTTCCTTGCTATGTGTACCCGATATAGGATTCACAATGAACGTGATTCGCATTTTTTTGTCCTTCATAATGCTGCAAAATTACGTAAAATGTATGAATTTTCCCCCAAATCGGCATTATTTTTAATTTCATTCCACAAATATTACGAAAAAAATGCACTAATTTGAGAAATTTGAGTAACTTTGCAAACTGAAACTAAGTAAACACCTAAATTTTTAATGGGACAGTTACAAGAAAGATACAAATCGTACCGTGTGCCTCAAGATTTTATGGCCAAGGGCGTTTATCCCTATTTCCGAGCTATTACGGGTAAACAAGGTACGGAAGTTGATATGGGCGGACAGAAAGTCCTTATGTTCGGATCCAATGCTTACACAGGTCTTACAGGCGATCAGCGTATTATTGACAAAGCTAAGGCAGCTCTCGATCGTTACGGTTCGGGATGTGCCGGAAGCCGATTCCTCAATGGTACGCTCGATTTGCATGTACAGTTAGAAAAGGAAATTGCAGAATTCATCGGAAAAGATGACTGTCTGTGCTTCTCTACTGGCTTCAGCGTCAATCAGGGCGTCATACCGGCTTTGCTGAGCAAGGACGACTATGTCATCTGCGATGATCGCGATCATGCCAGTATAGTAGATGGGCGCCGTTTGGCCTTCGCCAAGCAGCTGCACTACAAGCACAACGACATGGAGGACTTGGAGCGCGTGCTTCAGAAGTTGCCTCAAGATGCTATTAAGCTGATTGTTGTCGATGGTGTGTTCTCTATGGAAGGTGACTTGGCCAAGCTGCCTGAAATCGTTGAGCTGAAGCATAAGTACAACTGCTCAATAATGGTTGACGAGGCTCACGGCGTAGGCGTATTTGGAAGACAGGGTAGAGGCGTGTGCGATCACTTCGGTCTGACGAATGACGTTGACCTGATTATGGGTACCTTCTCGAAGTCGTTGGCAAGTATCGGTGGCTTCATCGCTTCTGACAAAGATACTATCAACTGGCTTCGTCACTCCTGTCGCACCTACATCTTCTCAGCATCAAACACTCCGGCTGCTACCGCTGCCGCACTCGAGGCTTTGCACATCATTCAGCAGGAGCCTGAGCGCATAGAGAAGCTGTGGAAGGTTACGAACTATGCCTTGAAGCGCTTCCGTGAAGAGGGATTCGAGATTGGTGAGACCGAGAGCCCGATTATTCCGCTTTATGTGCGTGATACTGAGAAGACCTTCTTGGTGACAGCACTTGCGTTCAATGCAGGCGTGTTCATCAATCCAGTTATTCCTCCTGCATGTGCACCACAGGACACGCTCGTTCGCTATGCCCTGATGGCTACTCATACAGAGGAGCAGGTGGAGCGTTCGGTACACGCCTTGAAGAAGATTTTCGTAGAACAAGGTATCATAAAATAAGCACAACGCGAACTGCGAATTTTGAATTATTGTTAAATCAACTTGATTTCTCAAATTCAAAATTCGTAGTTCCATTTTTTTTGCTTACCTTTGCAGCCGCAAAACCGAGGTGTAGCGCAGTTGGTAGCGTTCCTGGTTTGGGACCAGGCTGTCGCAGGTTCGAGTCCTGTCACCTCGACTTTCTAAAACGAGAGGAAGAAATCTTATCGATGAGATAGATGTTCTTCCTCTTTTTTTATATTATAAACGCTCCGAGTAATCATACTAAACGCTCCGAGTGATAATGCTAAACGCTCCGAGTGATAATGCTAAACGCATCGGACGGCTTGTTAAACGCATCGGACGGCTTGTTAAACGCATCGGACAAATTGCTAAACGCATCGGGCGAATCAAAAAAATGCATTTTCTCCTAACTTTTATGATGTATTTCACTTTACTTTTCGTATCTTTGCGCACAGAAACCGGTGCCTAACAACTATGAACCTAAAAAAGATACGTCTTCTTCTGCCACTATTAATGTGTTTTAGTGTGGCTCTCAACCTTTATTCAGAAGAGAATGGGCTTGAGTTCAGAATCATTAATGCCGCTAACGGTTTGGCTGATAATAGTGCACAGGCCATCGTTTGCACTCGTACAGGACGTATGATTATCTCTACGATAGGTAATCTGAATTTCTACGACGGATCAAGTTTCACACACATTGACACCCAGCTTGAATATCGATACGAGCTTCCTGCCTATCATGGTGATTACCGCATCATTTTTGACCACTACCATCACATCTGGCTGAAAAGCAAGAACTCAGTCACTTGCGTTGACCTCTCGATGGAAGTGTTTGTTCACAATCCTGATAGCGTGATTCGCTCAATGGGCTGCGATGATAAGTTGCTTGATCTCTTTACCGACAGTGAGGGCAATGCTTATTTCCTAACTGAGAAAGGACTGTATGATGTCGATTCTAAGAAGGCCTATCAGGTGGTCAAAAAACGTAATCTACAGGAGATAGCCCTCTATAAGGATATGCTTCTCACCTTTTATGATAATGGTGAAGTGATAGGCATCAATCGTGATGACGCACAGGTTGTTCATCATTCGAAGGCTTTCGAATGGGAAGATGAACATCAGTTCGTTGAATCAACGATTATCCAACAGTACAAGCATTCCTTTTTCGTGATTCATAAAAGAAAGGAGAAATCCGTGCTCCTGCAACTCGATATGATATCCGGGCAATGGAAATCCATCCTTCAGGTGCCCTATAGCCTGAATGGCATGACCCTTCGAGGAGATCGGTTGTATATCGCTTCTGCTAAAGGCTACTGGACTTATGACATTCTGACACAAGTACCGAATCATGTTGAGATGGTAAAACTGACAAACGGAAGACTCCTCAAGACGGTGTGCCACACCATTATGTTCGACCGTCAGGGAGGCCTTTGGCTTGGCACGGAAAAGCGCGGTGTGCTCTATGCTTCTCCGTATGCATCGCTTTTCAACGTCTATCCCATCGACAGTCCTGCTGCTCAGCAGTACGTTTCTATGATGGAACCACTCAAACAGACTATTTCCGACTTCAACGGCAAGCAGGCCAACTGTACGTTTAAGGATAGTCGCGGCTATAGTTGGATAGGTACTACAGTAGGACTTTACATGTTTCGCAAGGCTCAGTCCAAGCCTGTCATCTTCGACAGGAAAAACGGTCTCCTCAACAACGTCATACACTCTGTTGTTGAAGACAAGCAGCACAACATTTGGGTGAGCACTTCGTTTGGCATTTCCTGTATCATTTTCAATCAAGGTGAACCTGATTTCGTGAATAGCTTCAGTCTGACCGATAATGTGCCGAACGATGCCTTTGTCAATTGTAAAGCGATGTGCATGAATGATAGCACCATCGTCATGCAGGCTGTCGACCATGTCGTGTCTTTCAATCCCAGTCGTTTCAAGCCGGTAAACGAGAAGTATCCTGTAACCCTTTATCCCAAACTGGTTAGGATTTTGGTGAATGGCAATTTTGTGTCGCCTGGTGAGGAAAAGGATGGCAATGTGATTATCAACCGTGCCATCACCCGCATCAAGGACATCAGCCTCAATGCCGATCAGAATTCAGTATCGCTCACTTTTAGCGGACTCAACTATTGCCGTCCTTTGCAAACCTATTACCGTGTGAAGCTTTCGGGTATGGGTGACGACGACTGGCGTGTTTATTCTTATTTCAACGGCACTGGTTTAGTTGACGCAAAGGGAATGCTCCACCTGCCACTGATGAATCTGAAGCCAGGCGACTATCAGATTGATGTGCAAGCCTCTATGTTCCCTGATCAGTGGTCGGGCACAACTCCTTTTACTTGGATAGTACATGTCAATCAGCCTTGGTGGCAGGCCACTGGTGTCTATATGCTCATTGCCCTATTGGCAGTGGTATTGCTGGGAGTCAATCTCTACTTCTTCAGTCGTAACACAAAGATGCGTGCTCGTAGAAATACCGAAGAAGACGAAATCATCAAGAAGGTGAATGCCTTTATCAATAAGAGTGTGGCAATCGGCAACGAAATGTTCTCACCTACGGCTGAGGAACTCTTCTTCTCAAATCGCGACACCAGTACGCCACTTTCTCCAGAGTTCTCGGCGCTGATCATCAAGATTATTCCGTTTGTGCAGGAGCATAAGGGCAGGGTGACAATGCGTGAGTTGAGCAAGGTATCTGGTACCGACATCGTGACGTTCTATCATCTCATGACAACTAATCTCTATAAGAGTCCTCGTGAGTTGGCACGCAAGCTTGCACTACAGTCAGCAGCCCACTTGTTAGTCACTACCGATAAGACTGTTGAAGAAATAGCCGAACTGTGTCATTTCTATACCCCCAACTATTTCATGGGCAGTTTCTTCCATGAATATAAAAGGACCCCAAAAGAATATAGGGAAAAATGTCGTTAGAGGTCGAAGATGAGCTCGCGGAATGCTACGAGCCTCCATGTTCTTTCTCCAATGCCTTTAAAATAGACAAGTGTCTGATATCGGTTCTCCGTCTGATAAAAGGAACCCTCTTCAGGCACAATTTCTGTGCGTCCGTCTTCATGCTCCATCAATAGCTGATAGTTGTAATAGCCCATCTTCTGCAGAATCACGGCATTATAGGAATGGTCGTGCTCGTCATAGCTCATCGTATAAGTCTCTGGCTCTTCAGTCGTCCAGTGACCATCAATATAGACACGGGCTTTTTCATACTCCTTTGCCGGAGCCAGCTTATAATGCACATAGACGTAGTCGCTCGTACGGTCGTTCTCAAAGTTGTCGCTATTACGCACGTAGAAAGCTCCGTCGGCATCTCGGTAGAACGTGTAGTAGCGCTGTGGCTCGCACAATTCTGGATAGACGTGATAATGCCTGTCGTCTTCGTCCCAAGCCACACGTTCAAGTCCAAGTGTGATGTGGGTGGGGTTGAGCACTTCAAAGCGATGATACTCATTACCGGCATCGAACACGAGCTGTCGGCAATGGTCCCAAGCCAATCCGCGAGGCGTAGTAGCCGATGGCTTCATATCTGTCCGCATGTTGTCCTCTCTTCCGTTCTGCATCACGACGATATTCAGTTGTTCCTCTGGCTGAGTGACGTTGAGTGAGCCGTAGTCCAGAGCCATCGACAGTTGTTGCGAACGATTGTTGAAGTCAATGTCCGTATTGGTAGTCATACCCATCGAGAGGTTCATGAGCTGTTCAACCACCCTGAACTCTACCACAGCCACCTCATTGTTATTGTCGTCTTCATCCAGAATGTGAAGTCTGTAGTTGCCGCTCATTTTCAGTCGGCACAGGTCGTTAGGCAGTTGAAAACTGTAGTGGGTGTAAATGACGGTTGTGTTGAGTGAGTTGTCGTAGTCTTCGAGTGCCCAGTCGTTGAATCCTTCCAGCCAGTCGCTTTCGAATATCTCTTCTGAAGGGCTCCAGTCGGGTTCACAATGCTCCACATGAACTACAAAACGGTGGAAGTTGTGCGACAGTTCGTCGAAGGCCACGTTAAGCACATCGTCTGATCTTAGCGTCATGACGGGTAGGGGAGCAGTCCAGTCGTCGTTGACCACTACCTGTAGCGTCTTCAGGTTGGGCGAGAGAATCTTGTGCTTTGCCTGAAGCAGAGACGGAATAAATAGAAAAGGCATCAATAACACGAACATTCTCAGTTGGTTAGCCATCTCTTCCTTTAGCAATGATAAAGCCCACTTTTCCGTCTTCATATTATTGACACCTTTTCTTATAATAAATAATAATGTAGAGATTACATAGCAAATACATCGAAGCCGCCGTCAACCTTAGCTACGGTTCCCGTGACAAACTTCGAGGCTTCCGACATCAGATAATGGATGGTGCCGCAGAGCTCTTCAGGATCGCCCATGCGTCCGAAAGGAGTCTGTCTCACCACGTCCTGTCCGCGTTGCGTATAGCTGCCGTCAGGATTGGTGAGCAGGGCGCGGTTCTGTTCGGTAATAAAGAAGCCTGGGGCAATGGCATTCACTCGGATGCCTTCGCCAAACTTCTTGGCACACTCCGTAGCCATATATGCCGTAAAGTTGCTGATGCCTGCCTTTGCTGCTGCATATCCGCAAACGCGCGTCATCGGACGGAAAGCAGCCATGCTGGAGAAGTTGATGATGCTGCCTTTGCCTTGCTGCACCATCGGCTTGAGGAATACTTGCGTGGGAATGACCGTACCTGTGAGGTTAAGCTCCAGCACACGTGAGAACTGAGCGGCATCCAAGTCGAAGATAGTCTTGTCGGGTGCAATGGTGGCTCCGGGCATGTTGCCGCCAGCAGCATTGAGCAACGTATCTACTCGACCGTATTTGGCCATGATGTCGTCGCAGTTCTTCTGTACGATTTCAACATTCATTACGTCGGTCTTCAAGAACTCGCAGCTACCGCCCTCGGCAGTTATCTCATCTACGATTTCTTTTCCTATCTCTTCCTTTCGGCCCAGGATGATTACTTTGGCTCCGTTCAGAGCCAGATATTTTGCGATGGCGCGTCCCAGCACGCCGGTTCCGCCCGTGATGACGGTCACGTTGCCGTTGATATCAAATAGATTCTTCATGATGATTTTTTTGAGGATTTATTAATCATAAAAGCCTGGCTGCTTGTATTCTATGCCCAGTTCGCTATCAACTGTAGCGAGGATGCCCTGCACCTGTCCGAGTGCAAACATGCGTCCGAGTAGGGTGTAGCCTGCATTGTGGCCGTGGCTACTCTCATCGAGCACGCCGCCTGGCTCGTCGGTAAAGGTCATGCCGTGATCCACACGCATGGGCAATTGCGGATTCTCTTTCTCAAAGATGCGTGCCAGTTCTATGAGGTTAGCCCTACCGCCCAGGTGGCTGGCTTCTGTGAAGTCGCCGTTAGGGAAAATGTGGCATGAGCGCAGGTGAACGAAGTGAGTGCGGGGTGCAAAGGTGCGCGCCATCTCCACCACGTCGTTCTGGGCTCCAGCCGAGAGACTACCCGCGCAGAAGGTGAGGCCGTTGTGCTTGTTGGGAACGGCATTGAGGAACCACTCGATGTCCTCGCTACTGTTTACGATACGGGGCAATCCCAGTACGGCAAATGGGGGGTCGTCGGGGTGGACACACATATTCATTCCGTACTCTTCACAGGTGGGCATAATGGCTTCAAGGAAATATTTCATGTTCTCCCGAAGCTGTTTCTTGTCTATTCCTTTATAGAGGTCGAGCAGTTGCTTGAACAGTTCGAGCGGATGCTCGTCGTCTTCCTTGATGTTGCCGCTCACGAATCCCTGCGTCTTCACGATAATGTTCTCCACCAGTTTGTGGTCGTCTTCCGGAGTCATGGTCTTGGCCAGTTCGTCGGCCTCGGCCAGCACGTTGCGATTCTGTCCTACGCCTTCGGGGAACTTGAACTTGGCCCATTCCTCGCGCGCGCCTTCGCGCTTCAGCACATAGATGTCGAAGTAGGCAAACTCGGCATAAGAGAAGTACAGGTTGGTGGCTCCGTTGGGATTGTCGTGCATGAGGTCGGTACGAGCCCAGTCGAGTACAGGCATGAAATTGTAGCAGATGGTGTGAATGCCTTCGAGCGAAAGGTTCTTCAAGCTCACCTTATAGTTTTCGATGAGTTGGTCGCGGTCTTTGCCGCCATACTTGATGCTCTCACACACGGGCAGGCTCTCCACCACACTCCATCGCATGCCGTAGCTCTCAATATATTCACGCAGCTTCCTGATTTTCTCGCGAGTCCAGATTTCACCGTTAGGTACATCGTGCAGAGCTGTCACGATTCCTTCAACACCAATTTGTCTCAGCATGGCAAGAGTGATTCTGTCTTTCTTGCCAAACCATCTCCAGGTTCTTTCCATTTTTTTGAGTTTCTTTTTTTGATTAGTTTTGTTTAAGTGCTTGCAAAATTACAATATTTCTTTTAATGTAAGTGGTATTTCTGTACGTTTTTTTGTAGGATAGTTTGCAATTTCTCGGAAAAATTGCATACCTTTGCATGTCAAACAATTAAAAAATGGTTAAGTTCATATCCTTTGGAAGTGGAAGTAGCGGTAATTGTTACTTTCTGTTTACCGGGAACGGCGGTCTGCTGATCGACGTGGGCGTAGGTATCAGAACCCTGAAGAAGCATTTTAAGGACTATGGACTAAGCCTTAACCAAGTACATCAGGTGCTCATCACTCACGATCATGCCGACCACATCAAGTCAGTGGGCAGTATCAGCTACGATTTTCAGTTGCCTGTCTATGCCACGGCCCTTGTTCATCACGGCATCGACCGCAACTATTGTGTGCAGCGCAAGGTGAATGCCGGCTTGCGCCGCATTGTGGAGCCTGGTGTGCAGATTCAGGTAGGCGATTTTGCGGTCACTCCCTTCTCGGTGCCTCACGACAGTAGTGACAACGTGGGCTATTTTCTTGAGGCCGAAGGCATTTCGTTCTGCGTGATTACCGATGCCGGTATGGTGACCGACGAAATGGCACAATTCATCACTCGTGCCAACTATCTCGTGATTGAGGCCAACCACGATATTGAGATGCTACAGCATGGGCCTTATCCTCCACATCTGAAGACGCGCATACTGAGCAGCACGGGGCATCTGAGCAATGCGAACTGTGGTGAGGCCATTGCGCAGCACATGACTGAGCAACTGCGGCACGTTTGGCTCTGCCACCTTTCGGAAGAGAACAATCATCCTGAGTTGGCTCGTAAAACAGTGGAAACGGTGTTGCGCTCCTATGGCATCGTGGCAGGCAAGGACTTTCAGTTGGAAGTGCTGAAGCGCACCAAACCTACAGGTATCTTTGAACTTTGATTGAAAATGGCACGGATTTTGCATATTCGCATGTAAAAATCATTCTAAAAACATTTATACAGATATGCAAAAAGGTAACATTGGGGTTACAACTGAGAACATTTTCCCCGTTATCAAAAAGTTTCTCTATAGTGATCACGAGATTTTCCTGCGCGAGATGGTGTCGAATGCTGTCGATGCCACTCAGAAGATGAAGACGCTGACCGAGAAGGGTGAGTTTAAGGGTGAACTGGGCGATTTGACCGTTCACGTGAGCCTTGACACCGAGAAAGGCACCATCACCATTAGCGACCGAGGTATCGGCATGACCGAGGAGGAGATTGACAAGTACATCAATCAGATAGCCTTCTCAGGCGTGACCGACTTCCTTGAGAAGTATAAGGACAACGCCAATAACATCATCGGCCACTTCGGATTAGGATTCTACAGCTCATTCATGGTGTCGAAGAAAGTGGAAATCATCACACGCAGCTATAAGGAAGGTTCAAAGGCCGTGAAGTGGAGCTGCGACGGAAGTCCTGCTTTCGAGATTGATGATGCTGAGCGCGAAAGCCGTGGTTCCGACATCATCCTTTATATAGATGACGACTGCAAGGAGTTCCTTGATAAGCAGAAGATTGAGTCGCTGCTCAACAAGTATTGCAAGTTCATGCCAGTACCTCTGGCCTTCGGCAAAAAACAGGAGTGGTCAAAGGACGAGAGCAAGATGGTAGATACCGCAGAAGATAATATTATAAATAATGTGGAGCCTCTGTGGACGAAGACCCCCTCAACTCTGAAGGATGAGGACTACAAGTCGTTCTATCGCACACTCTATCCCATGCAGGACGAACCCCTGTTCTGGATTCACCTGAACGTTGACTATCCTTTCAACCTGACAGGTATTCTTTACTTTCCCAAGATAAAGTCGAACATTGAGATCCAGCGCAACAAGATTCAGCTGTACTGCAATCAGGTCTTTGTGACTGATCAGGTGGAGGGCATCGTGCCTGAGTTCCTCACTCTGTTGCATGGTGTGATTGACTCGCCCGATATTCCTCTGAACGTGAGCCGCAGCTATCTGCAGAGCGATCGTGAGGTGAAGAAGATTTCCACTTACATCACGAAGAAAGTGGCCGACCGTCTGAAGGCAATCTTCAACGAAGACCGCAAGGCATACGAAGAGAAGTGGGACGATCTGAAGCTCTTCATCAACTACGGTATTCTGACCGAGGAGAACTTCTTCGATCGTGCTAAGGAGTTCTCGCTGTTCAAGGATACTGAGGGCAAGT
>JAEEPT010000106.1 GCA_016284895.1 Prevotella sp.
CATCACTCAACGGAACCGGTTCCGACGATGACGATGATGACAATGGCGCACAGCATGGAGGCGGCACCAGCGGAAGCGTGGAAGAGCAGCCGTAAGAAACTTCCCCTCGGGGAACCGAGGGGAGTTTCTTAGAATTCTAAATTCTAAATTATAAATTATAAGCACGCAAATTCTTGACTCAACTTCCCACCTTTAAAAAAAAACACGAATTTCACGAATATGACATCTTCAGATGTAATCGAGAAATGCTGTTTTATGATAGAATATTCGTGTCATTCGAGCAATTCGTGGTTAAAAAGAAAAGTGAGGGAATCTTATATTATTAACATCAAAAACAACTTGAACATCATGAACGCAAAATTATGGAAAACAATCATCGGCATAGTCATCAACATCTTGACGGCCATTGCGGCCACCATTACCACCACTTCCTGCATGGGGGTGTCACGATGGCCACTCTTCTGAACCGCTCAGTGTTTGATCACTGAAAAATACCTACTCTCTACACACCGGGGTGTCGCTGCACAGACACCTCGGTGTTTTTTTATGGCTTCCGTGAGAAAAGCTGCAACAGCAGCAGCATCCTCATCATCACACACTACATCCGATTAATGATCTCATTATTATTCTCGAGTTGTTCGGTCTTCGTCTTCCGCTTGCTGGCAAACTTATAGGTCAGTTTGCACCACAATGACCGCAAGGCGGTATTGACGCGGAAGTCATAAATGAGTGTGGGACTCTTGTGAACGCTGTGAGTTCTTGAGCCATTGAAAATATCATTTATGCCCACAGATGCGACAAAATGCTTACCGATATTTCGCTCATAGGAAAAATTCATCTCAACGCCATTCCATTCTTGTGTGATATTAGCTTGAAGATACTTCGTTCTGTAAGTTGTTTCCAGTTCAAACGTCCCAACCCGCTCCCACGAGAAGCGATTCACCCAGTAAAACAGCCCCCACCAGATTGAACTTTGGTTATAGCTTTTAGGATAGTGTATATAGGCAACTTGAGTCATGAAATGTGTCTGCCACCACGGAAACAGGTTACCGCCATAATTATAGATTAAAAACAAGATCTTTCTTGTTCCCTCGTTTCGTTTCTGTATGTAAGTAATTCCGTTTTCGGTACGGAGGGTAGTGATCATGGCGTCAGGCGTTGACGTATATTCTGCAGAAAAGAAATGCCCTTTATGATTAACGGAAAGAGAGAGATGGTCGGTGATGTCATGCTTCAAATCAGGGTTTCCCATTTCGTAAAGGACATCGGAATAACGCACCATATATCCAATGCGTTGCGCGAAAGCCGGGTGTTTGACGCTCCTTGTATAGGTGGCATTGAAATTCCATCCATTATCAGTAGAATAGCGAAGATAGGCATAGGGAACTATAATGGTAGAACTGTGCTTTACGTCGTCATTATCAGTGGCTGACCCACGCAGATCAGTATGCTCTACGCGCATACGGGCAGAAGCATAGAAGTGCCCAAATGGTTTCTCTACCCCCAGGTAGCCCCCAGCAGCCTGTTCCCTATAATTCCATGATGAAGACTTGGTCGTATGATCGTGCAACATATTGAACACCGCTTCACTGTAGCGCCTGGATGTGGAGTATTCACCTCCAAGCGTAAGCTTCCATCCTCTCTTCCAGTTCTTCTCAAAGTCTCCTCTACCAGAGAGATTGTCTGCATCGGCCTTTAAAGCATCAATCTCATGAATATTGTTTGAGGGTAGATCAGGATAGGCAGTGACGAGATGATTATCGCTATTAGTTTTCTTCTTGTTGTAGTTCATTAACAGTTTAAGACTACTGCCCAGCGTATCAACAGCCCACTTGTAAGAGCCCACAAGATTGTAGAAATCGGCCTTCGAAGGATTATCTGATGTCATAGTGGCAGGATGTTGGCTACCGTCAGAGAGTGTAAGCATCTCGGTTGCAGTAGTGGCCCCTATATCCGTTGGAGTATGAGAGCCATTCAACTCGAAGCTCAACTGGTGTTTTTCAGATAAATAGAACACCGTTCCCACTGCATATTGATGTTGTTTCAGAAAAGGAGAATTGTCATTATCACTCTTATGAACAGTATTGTTATACAAAAACTCGTTTGTGGCCTCGGTCATCATCTTGGACCTTGACTGCATGAAGGAATAGTTCACATAGACATTCCATTTTTGCGTTCCGAAAAACACATTTGCCCTGGGAAACCATGTATAGGTGTTCCTGAATTGTGTGTCGGCATAGATGCTGGCTGTGGCACGAACACCTAACAGCCTTTTTTTTGTAACGATATTGATCATGCCTCCCTGTATGGTAGCACTATACATGCCACCATGACTACTACGCAATTCCACACGTTCAATGTCGCTGGCATTCAGATTTGCTATGTAATCCCTACTCACCACCCGGTCATCAACAAGGATTGTGGCATCTCTACCATTATATGTAATGCCACTCTTGCTCACTATCACTCCAGGCACATATTTTAACACGTCATCGGCTTGCATGGCATCGATATTCTTCATCAACTGTGGATTGAACACCACTTTGTCACCTACATTCTTGGTGAAGGGACGCTTACCATTGACGATCACACTGGCATATTCCACCATATCGTCCTCCATCACCAGCCTCAAGCCGGTGGTTCCGTTCCCACATTTTAGAATACATGGCCTGTAACTCACCGATGTGGCCTTGATCAACAACGGCTGGGACGGTAGTGCCTCAGTGGGAATGGAGAACCGTCCCTGCTCATCTGTCACACAACCGCTTACGAATCCAGAATCCTTTGCCTGCAAGAGTGCTACTGACACAAACTCCAAAGGCGCTCCCTTACTATCTACAACGATACCGCTAACATGTTGAGCAGTAAGTGTCAGTAACATTCCCCATACGAGGGAGAATGCGAGAAATAGTCTTTTCATGTTTTCTTGTGCAGTCTTTGATTAAAATCCTATTTTGATACTGTCATTAGGAATATCTTCATTAGAGATGGAGTCCTGTTTCAAGTCTTTCTCTATTGGTATTCTGCTGTTTTCAAGTTCGTCAACGGGTAGTTCTCTTATCATATTCTCTGCACGCTCAATCATCTCAAGCAACTGAGGGGTAGGATTTTTCTCGGCTTTAGCTCGTTCCAGAAAAAGGTTATAATAGGTCTTCGCCTGACCACTATTATCCAACAGATAAGCATACGCATTGGCAATATTATAATAGACTGCCAATGTGTTCGGGTTATATTGAATATGCTGTTCCCATGCATCGATAGCCTCCTGCGGATGTTGGGTCATATAGTTTGCCTCGGCCAAGGCGAGCGTGAATGAACGCATAACCAACGTGTCAGGATATATCAGTTTCTTGGCTATATTAAGGTATTCAAGACCTTCATCATAGCGCTTCATTTTCAGACACGTCGTGCCTAAGCGTTTCACACACACATCGTTTTTGAATTCGTTGATTGTTGCTGCTTTCAAAAGCATGGAATAGGTTTGTTCCAGACTGTCCAGTTTTGAATAGGACAGTCCTGTCAAGAATAGTGTAGTGAATGCCGAATCACCTAAAGCCAACAGTCTTTCACCCATCTCAGCAGCCTTGTCAAACTGAAAATTCATGAAGTATGCATTCTCCAATGCGCGATTCACTTCTATGCTCGTAGAATCGACCTTTACATACTGCAATGCACATTCCACACCATTCTGGGGCTGATTCAGTTGGGAAAAGCCCGATGTCAGCTTGGAAACAATCTCAGCATCCATAGGATGACGTTTTACCGTCTGCTCTGCCCAATACACCATAGCAGGGACGTCTGACAGCTTATGATAGCTGAACACCAGTTGCCGAAGCGCATCGTGGCTCAAGCTGTCCTCACTCATCACCTTCAGAATATCTGTCACCTGACGATAAGCCACCCGCTGATAATAACAATTGGCAAGTTTCATACGTGTCATAGCGCAATCATTCAAGTCAAATGCCTGCTGATAACAGTTCAGCGCCTCAAACGTATTATAGTTGCTCATCAGGCTGTCACCTTGATACATGAAGCCATTAATAGCGTTTTCATCCTGTGACCAGGATGTGCTTGACACGAATAGACTAATGAGTAGGAATAATGTTGTTCGTTTCATTTTTGCATTATAGTTTTTTATTACAGATTGTGTTGTTGCTTTATTGGAGACTAAAAAAAATCCCCTGCCCTCTTGAGCAGAGGATTTTTTTCTTTGCCATCAAAAATCATTTGACAGCGGCAGACAACTAATAATTGTTTTCCATACGTCATAGATGAATTATTGAAGTCGGAAAGTGACAGGGATGACGTAAGTCACGGCAGTTTCTTTTCCTTCATTCTTGCCAGGAGTCCATTGTGGCATCATTTTCACCACGCGCAGGGCCTCAGCCATCAGCAGCGGATGGGCAGAATTCAGCACTTTCGGATGAGTCACGTTCCCCTTTTTGTCGATCACCACACTTACAAGCACACGTCCCTGAACTCCCTTTTCCTCGCACTCAGCCGGATAGTTCAGATTCTTACCCATATAATCAATATAGGCACTGATACCACCAGGGAACTCAGGCATCTGGTCAATTCGGTCACGAGAGCCGTCTAACTGGAAGGTAACAGGCAGAACACATCTCACACGAACAGCCTCACCGGCCTCATTGTGTCCGGGTGTCCAAGCTGGCATGGCATTTACCACGCGCACTGCCTCAGCATCAAGCAGCGAGTCGGCTGACTCCTTTACCGTCACATGACTGACTGATCCATCCTTTTCAATGATGAAGCCCACCAGCACGTTTCCCTCAAGGCCCACTTCTTCTGCCAGTACAGGATACTGAACATTATTATCAATAAAATCCATGAGTGCTTTCTGACCACCAGGGAACTCAGGCATTACTGCACATGAGTCAACGAGGTCCTCATCGGATGAACTGTGCTTGCTTTGTGTACACATGCTCAGGCTCGTCACAACAATGACAGCAAGAGCAAAGGTCATTATCGGCTTCATAACATTCATTTTTTTAAGTTTTAGAGAATTCACGAAAAAAAACATGTGCAAAATTATTAAAATGATGCCAAAAAGTCGCGAATAACCAGTGTGCAAAAAAGTGTGCATTTTCTATTTAGAGTGTTTTCACCACTTCATCCCAGTCTGTGGGCTTCCCTTTTTTCCCAAAAGCACGCTCATAGAGCCTGCGCCGAGTTGACGTAATGGCCTCATCGCTACGAATGGTGAGACGGGCTATTTCACTGGGGCGTATCCCAATCTTGAGCAACATACATACACGATAGTCATGATCAGACAAACGGCAAAGTTCAAACAGGCGCTGACGAAAATGGGGATAGACTCTCAGAACCGTTGATTCAAGCACACGCCAGTCATCATCATTCATTGTTGCACTGTCGCCTCCATTCAGTTTAAGCCGCACCTTCTGGTAGATATCTGTCTGTTGTGCGGTCTGGGCAGAACTTTTCCTGACCTCGTTGTCCTGATGCAGATATTCCTCACGCCACTGCCTCAGCTTGTCAATTCTGAACTTGAGGATCTGCTGGCGCTGACTGCTGACTCTTATCCACAACAGCAGTACGCCTATCAAGAGAGAGCACACCACCGCCCCGCTGACCAGCATGAACCACTGACGATGATTGAGCACTTCAAGCCTGCCTATCTGCTTTTTTGAACGTGCATCCTGATAGCGGGCATGCAGTTGCAAAAGTCGTTTGGTGGTTTGCTCGCCCTTACGTATTAAAGCATTGGTCTCCTCATAACGATCCAAAGTCTCATTAGCTTCTGCCACCTGCCCCGCCACTAAAAGTAAACGAGAGAGATGCAATTGGGCAAATCCGCGCACATAGTGAGAGCGTGTTTCAGACAGCTGGCGATACCTCTTAATGGCTTCTGATGTATTCTGGTCGCGCTCAGCCAACCATGCGAGATAAGCTAATTCAAGTTCTGAGCTAATCGGCGTGATATGGCTCATTTCATCCAAATAGACCATTGGCAGTTCACGCTGCATTTCCTGCATGTCAACATAGCGGGAATAACTATCATAATTCAGACGTTTCAGGGTGCTGTTCTTAGTATTGACATCTTCTCCTAGTTCATGGGAGGCCACTCTGCGGGCTTTTTCCAACTGTCCGCTACTCTCATAGGCAAAAGCGATGCTCCGCAGGCTTTTCACCATTGACAGTGTATCACCACGCATGGAATCAATCACAAAGGCCTGTTGTACGGATGCCACGCACTCTTCGGGCAGACTCCAGCGCATGAAAAGCAGACCCATCCGGAAGTAAGTCTCGCGGAGCATGCTGGAATCTGGCTCGCCAAGCAGTTCATCGAGCGCTTCTTCGTAGAGGTTGAGAGCTGAAACAGCATCACTGTCTTCTATAGAAATAGCCTCACTGAGCCGACGATTCACCTCACCATACGAACGTTCGCCCAAATTACAGGAAAAGAACAAAAAAGTAGTGACCACCACAACTGTGATAGTCAACCACTTTACTATTGGTATGGAGTCTGTTAGTCTGTCAGTCATATTTTTTGTGTTGATTGTATGGTGTTTTCTGCGACTATTGTTCAGCAGCCGTCAGCAGGATTTCGGAGAGCGTGGGATGGATATGCACCATGTCGCGCAGCTGGGCCACCGTGGTGTCACGACACATGAGCACGCTCACCTCCTGCACCATGTCGGCAGCATGAGCACCGAAGCAATGACAACCTAAGATGCGTCCTGCACCGGGCGCGGAGAAGAGCTTCAGCATGCCGTCGGTTTCATTCATTGTGAGCGACTTGCCGTTGGCACGATGGAAGGCTTTGCGACATTCGTAGGCAATGCCTTGCTCCTTCAGCCAGTCCTCAGTAGGCCCTACGCAAGCTGCCTCAGGACTGGTGAAGATGGCTGCCGGCATCACATCGAAGCGTATGCCGTCGGCCTTTCCCAATATCTGATTCACCGCATGCAAGCCCTGCATCTCGGCTGCATGAGCCAGCATCTGCCGACCGTTCACATCGCCAATGGCATAGATGTGTTCAACAGTGGTACGGAAGTCAGCGTCAACCGTGATGCCCTTGCGCTCGTCATAGTCGAAGCCTGCATGAGCGAAATCGGGCTGAACACGCGGTTTGCGCCCTGCGGCCATCAGTATGACATCGGCATCAAGCTCGGCAACATTGTCCACGGCTGTCTTCATCTTGAACGTGATGCCTCGCTTCTCCAAGCATTTGCGCAAACGCTTGGCAATGTCGCTGTCGAGGGCTGGCAGACATTCTTTCAGATATTCCACTACGGTCACTTCGGCACCGAAGCGACTGAAGACAGAAGCGAACTCCATGCCGATGACGCCTGCACCGATAATGCACAGACGACGGGGCAAGCGGTCGAGCTGCAGCAGTCCTGTGGAATCGACCAGTCGCGGATCGTCGAGTCCGCTGATGGGCAGCCACTTGGTCTCGGAACCCGTGGCAACGATGATGTTCGGGGCTGTCACATGGCCGCAAGCAGGACTGCTCACCGTGTGGGCATCGACAAATTCGGCACGTCCGCGCACCAGCGTGACATTGGGGTGCGACAAGAGTGCTTCCACCCCGCTCCGCAGTTGCTGTACGACCTGCTCTTTGCGCTCGCGTGCTTCTTGGAAAGTGGCACTATGCACGTAGGCTTTCGTAGGAATGCAACCCACATTGAGGCAAGTGCCTCCCACTTCGCATCCTTCGAAGACAACGACTTTGAGCCCTTGTTTGGCTGCATACTCAGCGGCGCGGTAGCCACCAGGCCCCGCGCCGATGATAATAAGGTCTGTACTAATCATATCTCTCATTTGTCATCTTTCATCTTTCATTTGCCGGAACGTCACGATGGGATGCTTGGCAGCCAACACGTCGTCAACCCTCCCGATGGGAGTATTGTGGGGAGCCGACTTCACCTCGTCTGGGTTCGTCTTGGCCTCCTCGGCTATCTGCCGCATCACCTGAATGAAGCCGTCGATGGTCTCCTTCGACTCGTTCTCGGTGGGCTCTATCATGAGGCTCTCATGAAACAGCAGGGGGAAATAGATGGTGGGGGCATGATAGCCATAGTCAAGCAATCGCTTTGCCACATCCATCGTAGTGACACCCGTTGACTTGTCCTTCAAGCCGTCGAAGACGAACTCATGTTTGCACAAGCCTTCGATGGGCAGCTCATAGACGTCCTTCAGACTCTCCTTGATGTAGTTGGCATTGAGCGTTGCCAGCGGTCCCACCTCTTTTATATGCTCACGACCGAGCGAAAGGATGTAGGCGTAAGCCCGCATAACGACTGCGAAGTTGCCATGATAAGGCGACACGGTGGGGAAGAACTCCTCCAATCCCTTGCGCACGCCCACAGGGCCGGCACCGGGGCCACCGCCTCCATGAGGTGTGGAGAAGGTCTTGTGAAGATTGATGTGCATCACGTCGAAGCCCATATCGCCGGGACGGCAAACGCCCAGCATGGGGTTCAGATTGGCACCATCATAATACATCAGTGCGCCTGCCTCGTGCACCATCTGCTCAATCGCAGGAATCTGCCGCTCAAAGAGGCCGAGCGTGTTGGGATTGGTCATCATCATTGCGGCAACCTCCGACCCGTGCTGGGCCAGCAGTTCGCGCAGTGCATCCACATCGACCGTTCCATCACTGAGCGACTTCACTTCAATAATGTCGAGACCGCAGACTGCTGCCGAAGCAGGATTCGTGCCATGAGCAGAATCTGGCACCACGACCAGCCGACGAGCCTCATCGCCTCGGCTCTCATGGTACTTCTTAATCACCATCAGTCCGGTGAGCTCGCCGTGTGCTCCTGCGAAAGGCTTCAGCGTGAAAGCGTGAAGCCCCGTCAACTCACAGAGCGAACGGCACAGCAAAGTGCAAACGGCCTCGGCGCCCTGAACCGTTTCCTTGGGCTGCAAGGGATGAAGGCCTGCAAACTGGGGGAGGGCTGCCACTTCCTCATTGATTTTCGGATTATACTTCATGGTGCATGACCCCAAGGGATAGAAGCCGTTATCCACTCCGAAGTTATTAGCCGACAGGTTGGTATAGTGGCGCACCACCGTCATCTCATCACATTCGGGCAGCTCGGCCTCATGAGCACGCCGCATCTCGGCAGGTATCTCGTAGGAGCCGAAACGGTTCTTAGGAAGACTGTAGCCCTTGCGACCAGGCTGGGAAAGTTCGAAAATAAGATTTCCGTATAGTTTGTTGTTCATTGTCTTAAGCCCCTGTTAGTGATACTAATTGATCGATTTCTTCCTTTGTGCGCTTCTCGGTGACGGCAAACATGATCTGATGGTCGGCAACCTTCACGCCTCCGAAGATTCCATTCTCTACGAAACGGCGCTGCAAAGCATCGACATCGCCATCATAGCGCAGCACGAACTCATTGAAGAACGGGTGGTCACAAACGGGCGAGAAACGTCCCGTTGCCAAGAGTTGCTCGCACAAGTAGTGGGCTCCGGCATAGCTCAGCTGGGCAGCCTCGCGCAATCCTTGTTTACCCATCAACGAGAGATAGACCGTGACCCATAGCGCCATGAGCGACTGATTGGAACAGATGTTCGACGTGGCCTTCTGACGGCGAATGTGCTGCTCGCGAGCCTGCAGCGTGAGCACAAAGGCGCGCTGTCCGCGATTGTCGAGCGTCTTACCTACAATACGTCCGGGCATCTTCCTGATCAGCTTTTCCGTGCAGCACATATAGCCCACGTATGGACCGCCGAACTGCATGGGGATGCCCAGCGACTGAGCATCGCCCACGGCAATATCAGCCCCCCACTCGCCTGGTGTCTTCAGCACGGCAAGGTCGGCTATAATGCTATTCATCACGAAGAGTGCCTTCTTCTCATGCACCATCTCGGCAAAGCCTGAGTAGTCTTCAACTATGCCGAAATAGTTGGGCTGCTGCACGACAACAGCGGCAACGTCGCTGTCTGCGAGCATCTGAGTCATTCGCTCCTTGTGAGTGACGTTCTCGCTCTGAGGAATCATCTTGATGTCAATTCCGTGGAAATGAGCATAAGTCTTAACAACCTCAACTGTCTTTGGATCCACTGTCTCAGACACGAGCACCGTGTGCTGTTTCTTGCCAGCGGCCACAGCCATCATCACAGCCTCAGCCGTAGCGGTGGTTCCGTCATACATTGAGGCATTCGAAACGTCCATGCCCGTCAGTTCAGCCATCATCGACTGATACTCAAAGATGTAATGGAGTGTACCCTGTGAGATCTCGGCCTGATAGGGCGTGTAGCTGGTAAGGAACTCTGAGCGAGACAACAGACTGGGAATCACGGCTGGTGTGTAATGATCATAGACACCGGCACCGGCAAAACAGGTCAGCTGCTTATTCTGTGAGCCCAACTGTTCGAAAAGCTGGCGAACCTCCAGTTCGCTCATTTCCGAAGGCAGCTGATAATCTCGATGAAATCGTAGTTTCTCTGGAATATCAGCAAAGATATCATCGATTTCATCGACGCCCACCTTGGCGAGCATCGACTGGAGATCAGCAGAGGTATGGGGGAAATACTTATACATGGATTTCTCTCTTAATAATATGGAGTAACGAACCTAAGCCTTCTCACAAAACTCTGCATACGTCTGGGCATCCATCAGATTGTCGAGCTCGCCCTTGTCGGTGAGCTGCACCTTGATAATCCAATTCTCCCAAGGCTCCTGATTGATGAGCTCTGGCTGATCCTCGAGTGCCTCATTCACCTCAACAACGGTTCCGCTTACGGGAGCCATCAAGTCGCTGGCAGCCTTCACGCTCTCCACAGCGCCAAACTCCTCGCCTGCTGTCACCTCATCGTCAACTTCGGGCATATCCACATAGACCACATTGCCCAAAGCATGCTGGGCATAGTCGGTAATGCCGATAAATCCATACTCGCCTTCAATTCTCACATACTCATGCGACTCACTGTAGTAGAGTCCTTCTTTCACTGTTGCCATAGTATTAAGTTTTTTGTTATTTTTTATAATGTTTGTCGTAGAAACGTTTCTTCACCACCACACCGGGGAACACCTTCTTGCGAATCTGTATCTCGACCTCAGTGCCCAGCTGAGCGTAGCGGCTGTCAATGAGCGCCATGCAGACGCTCTTGTCTGTTGAGAGGGTGTGATAGCCTGTTGTCACTTCGCCGATCGTCTCGCCGTCTTTCAGCACTGCATAGCCGTGACGAGGAATGGCCTTGTCCTGCAACTCAATACCCACGAGTTTTTTCTCCGTACCTTCAGTTTTCTGCTTCAAGAGTGCTTCCCTGCCGATGAAATCGGGCTTTTCGAACTTGCAGAACATGGAAAGACCTGCCATGACAGGCGAAATCTCGGCTGACAGTTCGTCGCCATAGAGCGGCAGACCGACCTCAAAGCGGAGCGTGTCGCGACAACCGAGTCCACAAGCCTGCACACCAGCAGCTATCAGCTTGTCCCAACAGTCATTGATATAAGCATGAGAGGCGTAAATCTCGAAGCCGTCCTCGCCCGTGTAGCCTGTGCGAGAGATGACA
>JAEEPT010000321.1 GCA_016284895.1 Prevotella sp.
CACGAGCTGGAGAAACTGCATCTTCTGCAGAAGCACAACACCTGTCGGGCCTAACAGCCGCAAATACTGCTTCTGGTTTGTTCAGGTTGGAGAAACAGGGAATCATCAGTAGAGTTGGCGACAAAAAGCGTAATGTCACTTACAAGATCAATGACTATCTCTTGTGCAAGTGGCTGGAAAAGAAGTAAAGATTCCCAGAAACGATGCAGTAAAATGATGAAATAGTCAAGATGTCTTTGGGAAGTTATCAAGAATGGATAGCAGAACGCCAACGGCTTCTTGAGCGTATCAAGGAGTTAGAAGCCGAGAATACCGAGCTTAAGAAACGGTTTGGCGAAGATGTTGTGCCTGTTGTGCATGAACCGACAGCTATGCAGAAACTATCGGTCCAAGAGAAGGTTGAGCTGTTTCGAAGTCTGTTCAAAGGACGCGAGGATGTGTTTGCCAGAAGATGGTACAGCAAAGCGAGTGGAAAGGGTGGTTATCAGCCTGTATGTCAAAACGAATGGAATCGTCAACTATGCGATAAACGAAACTTCAAGTGCGCTGAATGCCCCAATCGTCTGTTTGCCCCTATGGCAGACAATGATATTTACCGTCATTTGGAGGGGAAAGACGCAGATGGCAGGGATGTAATAGGACTCTATGTACTCAATGAGGACAACACATGCAACCTGTTGTGTACCGATTTCGATGACAAGAACTGCGAACACGGATATCAGGAAGATGTGGTAGCCTTTGTTGATGTCTGCAAGAGTTGGGGAATTCCTTGTTCTATAGAACGTTCGCGCTCAGGAAATGGTGCTCATGTATGGATTTTCTTCGAGACGCCTGTTTTGGCAGTCAAGGCTCGGAGGTTGGGTAATGCTATCTTAACGGAAGCGATGAATAGAGATGGACGGATTTCTTTCAAGTCATATGATAGATTCTTTCCAAATCAAGACGCTTTGCCAGAAGGTGGACTCGGCAATCTCGTTGCACTACCTCTACAGGGTAATGCCCGGAAGAATGGCAATAGCGTTTTCGTGAATGAATACTTTGAACCTTTCCCTGACCAATGGGAATACCTGTTGAATGTAGGCAAGCTCTCGGCATCTGCATTGGAAGAGATATTGAAACAAACAGCCAACATCATGCCACTTGGTGATTTGTCAAAGACAAGTGAAAGCAAACCTTGGGAAGTGCCGACAGCCACTAAGATAGAGAAGTCCGACTTCTCCTCGGAAATCGTCATAACACGATCGAACATGCTTTACATCCCGTTGAGCCAGCTTTCCTCTAAAGTCCTCAACCACCTCAGGCGTATTGCATCGTTCCGAAATCCTGAGTTCTATAGCAAACAGGCACTACGACTATCCACCTATCAGACTCCTCGCATTATTTCCTGCGCAGACCTAACGGATGACTATCTTGCACTTCCTCGAGGATGCGAAGATGCTGTCACAACACTGCTGAAAGGGAAGAATGTTGCCTATCGATTTGAGGACAACACAAATCATGGTAGGGCCATATCTGTTCACTTCAGTGGTGATCTACGCAAGAATCAGCAAGAAGCTGTCAATGCCTTGGCTTCGAATAACATGGGCGTACTCTCAGCGACGACAGCCTTTGGAAAGACGGTGGCTGCCATAGGTCTCATAGCTGAGCATAGCGTCAATACATTGATACTTGTTCATACAAAGGCATTGCTTGATCAATGGATGCAGAGACTCGAACAATTCCTTGTTATTGATAACGTGCCTGTAATTGAGAAAGGCAAACACAAGAAGAACCTTTCCCCTATTGGCACATTATCCTCAACAGGTAACAAACTTCATGGCATCATCGACATCGCGCTCATGCAGTCGTGTATTACGGATGGTGAAGTAAAACCCTTCGTCAAAGACTATGGGCTGGTTATTGCTGATGAGTGTCACCACGTTTCTGCAGTCAACTTCGAGCAGATTCTGAAAGCTGTCAATGCCCGATATGTTTACGGTTTGACTGCTACCCCTATCCGAAAAGACGGCCATCAGCCCATCATCTTTATGCAATGCGGCCCAATAAGGTATAATGCCGATGCCAGATCTCAGATGCGAGACCAGACATTCCAGCGGTTGCTGGTTCCTCGCTTT
>JAEEPT010000107.1 GCA_016284895.1 Prevotella sp.
CTCATTGTCGGGGGATGTCGGACGGCTTGTCTGCGTCTCATAGACGGCCCAGATCACTATCGCAACAAGCAGTGCGATATAGATGTATTCACCCGTATTGAATGGCATGTGAAGCGTGTTGACGAAGAACAGCTCGAACCATCCGCCCACGGTGATGATGCCTGGCACCACGCCGTAGAGCACCACTGCCACCAGTGCAAAAGAGATGAACAGGGCTATGCAGGAACCTTTCAGGTTGGCATTGGGGAAACGCTTGTAGTAATAGACAAGCACGATGGCCGGCAGGCACAGCAGGTTCAGCAGGTGGACACCGATGGAGAGGCCCGTCATATACATGATGAGCACCAGCCAGCGGTCGCTGTGAGGCTCGTCGGCATGGTCCTCCCACTTCAGGATGAGCCAGAACACAACGGCAGTGAAAGCTGAAGAGTAGGCATAGACTTCGCCTTCAACAGCTGAGAACCAGAACGTGTCGCTGAACGTGTAGATGAGGGCACCCACCAGGCCACTGGCTTCAATGGTAATCAACTTGCCAATAGTCAGATCGTCCCAACGGTCAATGAGCAGACGGCGCGTCAGGTGGGTGATGCTCCAGAACAGGAACAGAATACATGTAGCTGAGAGCAGCGCACTCATGATGTTGACCCAGTAAGCCACCTGCGTGGCATCAGAGGCAAATTGTGAGAATAAGTTGGCGGTGAGCATAAAGAAAGGTGCACCAGGCGGGTGACCTACTTCGAGCCTATAGCCCGTTGTGATAAACTCGGGACAGTCCCAGAAAGAGGCTGTCGGTTCGATAGTGGAGCAGTAAACAAAGGCTGCAATCAAAAAGGTCAGCCAACCTACCACGTTGTCCACAATGCGGTACTGTTTCATCGAAAAAATTTCTTTTAACGTTAAAAATTTGCCTGCAAAGGTACTTCTTTATAATGAAAAATGAGAAATGAGGAATGAGAATTTGCAGCCGCTCTACATAAATTAACAGAAAAGGCGTACCTCTAAATGAATAATCCGGCACCTGCGATGAGGATGAGGTAGCGGAATAGCTTGCCGAGGGTGATGCTGATGAGACTGATAACGACATTGGCTCGCATGAATCCCAGGGCGATGGTGATGGCTGAACCAAGCACGGGGAGAAAAGCAAAGAACCCCATCCAGGCTCCGCGACCTGCCATGAAACGCTCAGCCTTGTCTAAGTCTTTCTTCTTGACGTGCAGGTATTTCTCTATCCACTCCAGCTTTCCCATACGCCCCACACCGTAGTTGAAGCAACTGCCCAACACGTTGCCTATGGTGCCGTAGATCATGAGCTGCCAAGGGTCGAGGCCGGTAGCCATGAGACCCACCATCACTGCTTCGCTGGAGAACGGAAAAAAGCTGCCTGCCAGGAAAGCAGCCAGCAACATGCCGATATAGCCATAGCCGGTCAGAAAGTCAATAATCCACTCCATGAGGTCGTTGTCGTTTCGATGGAATCGGCAGAAATTGATTCATAAAGGTTGATGCCAATAACGGCAGTCAACAGAATGCAACCGATGATGAAAATGAGATTAGTGACTTTGGAACTCGTCAGCGTGAAGAAATGAGCCACAAACGGACTGACGAAGATGATGATGATGCGCATCAATGGGTCGAAAAACTGTGGCTGGACTAACAAGATAGCGATGGCTGCCACTGTGATAACGGCAAAGAAGCCGTATAGCTGACGGATACGGATGCGGTCCTCGAAGCTGTGACTCCTGAAATGCAGGAATGACAGCGCGAAGAGTATCAGAATGAGTAGGAGAGTGGCTTTCGCTCCGATCGACAGGAGGGAGTAGCTGAAGGAGTGGTCGAATGTAAAAATCTGACTAAAATTCTCGATGAAATGGCCAAAATTTTCGTTGTAGATCATCCATGGAAACGCAAACCAGTAGGGGGTGAGGAAACCGAGTAGGGATGCTGACCATGTGCGTAGACTCAGTGATTGCAACTGGGTGAGACTGAGAATCCAGAACAATGGAACGAAGAGAATTGACTGTGCCCAAAAGAGACTCGCGATACCAATGAAAAGGTATGAATAAAAGGTGAGACCGGTTGCCTCCTGATTCTGATAGGTCTGAAACAGCATCAGGATTGATGCGATGAAGCATAGGGTTATAATCGCTCCTGACAGATTGCCGATATAGGGGGAGAGACAGGCGGAAAAGAGAAGAAATACGGAGGTGACCATGCGACTGCGCACACGTAGCAGGGCATTGTTGTTGCTCATCTCCACCAATAGGTAGGTTGAGACTGCCATACAAGCCAGTTGAATCCACCAAGGGTGATTCAATAACCCTGCTGCCAGCCATACTATGATGGTGACAATAGCTGCCACAAGCAACGTGAACGGACTTGTGGCAATTTGGTTCTGCAGGTATTTCTTCAATGTGTTTCCCTTCTGCTGATTGTTTCAAGCCACCTCGTAGAGGACTGTTGGAGGGGCTGACTTAAAGGTCGGCCCCAATGTCGCGGCGGAAATACTTGTCGGTGAACTGAATCTTCTTTGCGCCCTCGAAAGATTTCTGAAGCGCCTCGGCTTTATCCTTGCCATAGGATGATACGGCAATGACGCGGCCTCCGGCTGTGACCACTGTGGGAGCTTCGCCTTCCTGGGCAGGGGCAAAGGCTGTTCCGGCATGGAAGACCACCGAGCCTTTCACTTCATCAATGCCTGTAATGGCATAGCCCTTCTTATAGGCTTCGGGGTAGCCTCCGCTAACGAGCATCACGCATACGGCAGCGCGTTCGTCGAACTCAATGCTGTGCTGGTCGAGATGACCTGTTGCCACACCCTCGAACAGGTCAACGATGTCGCTCTTCAAGCGCAACATGACACTTTCGGTCTCGGGATCGCCCATACGGCAGTTGTACTCGATGACCATTGGCTCGCCCTTTACATTGATAAGACCAAAGAAGATGAAGCCTTTGTATTCAATACCCTCTGCCTTCAGACCTTCAACCGTGGGGCGGATGATACGGTCCTCAACCTTCTGCATCCATTCTTTCGTGGCAAATGGTACGGGTGAAACGCTGCCCATGCCACCAGTGTTCAGGCCCTTGTCGCCTTCGCCAATGCGCTTATAGTCCTTTGCTTCAGGCAGAATCTTGTAGTGAAGGCCATCGGTGAGCACGAACACGCTGCACTCAATGCCACTGAGGAACTCCTCGATGACTACTCTTGACGAGGCATTGCCGAACATGCCGCCCAGCATCTCTTTCAGCTCTTTCTTGGCTTCGTCGAGGGTGGGGAGAATGAGCACACCTTTGCCGGCGCAGAGTCCGTCGGCTTTCAGTACGTAGGGCGGATTGAGGGTTTCCAAGAATGACAAGCCTTCTTGCAAGTGTTCGCCGTCGAACGTCTCATAGCGTGCGGTGGGAATATGGTGACGCTGCATGAAGCCTTTGGCAAAGTCCTTCGAGCCTTCGAGCACGGCACCTGCCTTCGACGGGCCAATGACGGGAATCGTCTTGGTGCGCTCGTCGGCCTTCAGGTCGTCGTAGATGCCCTTCACCAGTGGGTCTTCAGGACCAACGACCACCATGTCGATGCCTTTTTCCACCACAAACTGCTTGATGGCTTCGAAGTCGTCGGCTTTCATGGCAACGTTTTGGGCTTTCTGTACTGTTGCCGTGCCGGCATTGCCAGGGGCGACAAAGAGTTGGTCACATTTCTCACTTTGGGCGATTTTCCATGCTAAGGCATGCTCGCGGCCGCCACTGCCTAATAATAATATCTTCATATTATTTTTTGAAAAAAATAAATTCTAAATTATAAAGTCTAAATTTTTATCTCTCATCTCTCATCTTTCATCTTTCACCTCTCACCTCTCATCTGTCATCTCTCACTTCAAGTAATCCTCGAAGTACTGTGTGATGCGTTCATGCAGGTGCACGCTGTTGTGCCCCATCATGTTGTGCCCTTCGCCTGGATAAGCAAAGAAGTCGGGCTGTGTGCCTGCCTCTGCACAGGCTTTGAGGAACGACAGTGCATGTTGTGGCACCACGGTAGGGTCGTTGTAGCCTATGATGATTTGCAGCTTGCCTTTCAGTTGACCAGCCTTGCTGATGAGGCTTGTCTTGGCATAGCCTTCTGGGTTGTTTTCGGGTGTACCCATGTAGCGCTCGCCATACATCACCTCATACCACTTCCAGTCGATGACGGGGCCACCAGCCACACCAACCTTGAACACATCGGGATAGTTGGTCATGAGAGAGATGGTCATGTAGCCGCCAAACGACCAGCCATGAACACCCAGGCGATTCATATCCACATAGGGTAGGGTGCGCAGAAACTCTACACCCTTCATCTGATCCTGCATCTCTATCTGGCCCAGCTGTCGGTAAGTGGCCTGTTCAAAGTCGCGTCCGCGATTCTCAGAGCCACGGTTGTCAAGAATGAAGAGCACGTAGCCCTTCTGAGCCATATAGGTTTCCCACGAACGGCTGTACCAGTGCCATGATGCCTCAACGTTGTGAGCGTGAGGACCGCCATAGACATAGACAATAGTAGGATATTTCTTCGTGGAATCGAAGTCGGCAGGCTTCACCATACGGTAGTACAGGTCGGTCACACCGTCGGCTGCCTTGATACTTCCGCTCTCATACTGCGGCACAACGTAGCCCTCCCACGGGTCGGGAGCCTGCAAAAGGTTGGTTACTTGCGTCTTGCGCCCCGACAGTTTAATAAGATCAATCGTGTTTGGTGTAGTGGGGGTACTGTACTTATCGTAGAGTGCTGAACCAGAGACGGATAGCATGCCACGATGTACGCCCTCTCCATTGTCGAGCGCGGTGCGCTTACCCGTCGTGATGTCAACGGCATAGAGGTTGCGCTGCAATGGATGCTTCTCGTTTGAAGCTATGATGACGGACTTGCTCTTCTCGTTGAATCCGAGTATATCGAGCACCACCCACGAACCGCTTGTGATTTGAATGGGTGAGATGTGGCTTCCCTCTTTCTGTTTAGTGAGATCGAACAAGTACAGATGGTTGTAGCCGTCGCGCTGGCTCTGCATGATGAACTTGTTACTATCCCACGGCAGGAACACGATGGGGTGGAGCGGCTCCACATATTTATTACTACTCTCAGCGTAAAGCTCGGCAAGTAGTTCACCCGTCGTTGCATCATAGCTCACCAGTCGGCAGTCCTGCTGGTTGCGTTTCAGCTCCTGCATATAGATGGTCTTCGAGTCGGGACTCCACGAAATGTTGGTGAAGTAGTCGAACTCGGGCGTGCGTGTCTTCAAATAGACAGTCTTCCCCGTGTGCAAATCATATACGCCAACGGTCACCTTGTGCGATGTCATGCCAGCCATTGGGTATTTGTCTGGCTCATATTCGGCCACGCGAGGGTCAATGTTCACCTGAGGATAGTCGGTCACCATCGACTGATCCATGCGATAGAAGGCCAGTCGTTGTCCGTCGGGGCTCCAGAAGGTGCCTTCGTCGATGCCGAACTCATTGCGGTGTACAGCTTCTCCATAGACCATTTCGCGTGATCCGTCGGTGGTAAGCTGATGCTCCTGACCCTCAGCATCGCGCACGTACAGTTGGTTATCGCGTTTGAAAGCCAGTGCTTTCGACTGTTTGTTCCAGTCCTGTACGCCCTCCTTTGTGCTGGTCTCCTGTCGCCATACTATGGCCTTCTTCTTGAAATCATAGAGCACACGCTCCTTTTTGTTGCCCAGCAGCACCACCGTCTTGTCGGGATACGGGTATCTGGCATTCATGGCTGAGTGCCAGTCGCTGCCCAGGTCGCTGAGGTGGAAGAGTGCTTTCTTGTTGCCCTTGGCATCAATCGTTCCCCCTTCCTCGGCATCGATATACATGAGCTGGTCGCCCCACCAGGTGAGAAACATGTTCTTCGGACGCAGGTTGTGATAGTTCGTGCCTCCAAAGTTCAGGTCCTCAAGGGTGAAGAGTTTGTCTTGTGCTGTCATTGTCAGGGCAAACATGGTACAGAAAAAGCACAGGGCCGCAATGGCCCCTTTGCTTGTGTTAGTCTTCATCATTGTCGAAACGGTTACGTTTTGAGTATGGTTTCTTGCCACCGCTGCGGTCGAATCGCTCGTGTCCGCCTCGGTTCTCACCTTTCGAGAAACGGGAGCCGCCACCTTTGCCGCCCCTGAATCCACGGTCGTCCTTACGGTCGCGACCGCCCTTGTTCTTCCATTCGCCCTTCTCTTTGCGCGCGCCTCTGTTCTCTCTCTCGTCGCGGTCGTCGCGGAAGCTGCGCGGTCCTTTCGAGAACTTACGTTCACTACGGTCGTCACGCTTGTCGGAGCGGAAGTCGTGCTTGTGGAAAGTGAATGAGCGAATGTCTCCCTCTTCGTTCTCTTCCTGTTCGTCAATCCGTTTCTTGAATTCGCGTTCTTTCTTAAATCGGTGCTTCTCGCCCATCTGGCGCTTCTCTTCCTCCGTCTTCACCACGCCGCCTTCGCTGCGGAACTGCCTCAGTTTGCCGTCGAACATCTGGTACTTGCGGAACTCGCACTCCAGTGAACCGTTATAGACGGGGATCTTGATGCTGGGCTTCAGTCCGATTTGGTCGAAGCACTCCTCGCGGTAGCTCAGGATCCAGGCATCTCCGCCCATGAACTGATGCTTCAGTCGCTCGCCAATCATGCGGTAGGTCTCCAGCAGATTGGGCGTAGATATGCGCTCGCCGTAGGGTGGATTGGTCACGAGAATGCTCTTCTCACGAGGTTGCGTAAAGTCCTTGAAGTCCTGCTGCTCAACTGTGATGTCGGCAGTCAGGCCTGCTGCTTTGACATTCAGACGGGCCGTGTTCACGGCTTTCATGTCGATGTCGTAGCCGTAGATGTGGTGATGGAACTCGCGCTCCTGTGAGTCGTCATTATAAATGCGGTCGAACAGGTCGGCATCGAAGTCGGGCCACTTCTCAAATGCATATTCCTTGCGGAACAGGCCGGGAGCCATGTTGCGGGCAATCAGCGCAGCCTCAACAAGCAGGGTGCCAGAGCCGCACATAGGGTCGATGAAGTCGGTGTCGCCCTTCCATCCCGTCATGAGGATCATGCCGGCTGCTAGCACTTCATTGAGAGGTGCCTCTACGCTCTCCTGCCTATAGCCGCGACGGTGCAGGCTCTCACCGCTCGAGTCGAGACACAGCGTGCAGTCAGCCTCGGCAATGTGTATGTGGAGTCTCAGGTCTGGATTGGCCACTGAGATGTTCGGACGGCTTCCTGTGCGCTCGCGGAACTGGTCCACGATGGCATCTTTCACCTTGTAGCTTACAAACTTCGAATGGCGGAACTCCTCTGAGAATACCACCGCATCGACAGCAAATGTATGGTCGTTGTCGAGGTATTGGCTCCAATCTATTTTCTTGATTTCTTCATATACGTCGTCAGCACTGTTTGCCTTAAAGCGGGCAATCGGCTTCAGAATCTTGATGGCAGTGTGAAGTGAGAAGTTTGCGCGGTACATCAATTCCTTGTCACCCACAAACGATACCATGCGTCTGCCTATTTGTACATCGTTAGCCCCTAACTGAGTTAATTCTCTCGCCAGCACAGGTTCCAGTCCCATGAATGTTTTGGCGATTAGTTCTTGCTTTGGCAAGCGAGCAGTGCTCGAATCAAATTCTTTTTCCATTGATAATAATGAGATTTCGTGTGCAAAGTTACTTGAAAAGATATAAAATACAAAAATAATTGTCTCCGAATCACGTTTTTTCTCAAAAAAAAGTGACTTGTCGAGGATGCAATTCGCATTTATTTCGTATTTTTGCAATCGAATCATGGTGAACCTATAACTATAATGATTGAAATCCTGCTTTATACGAGCACACATTCAGTTATTTCAGACATCCTCGTCTGGATGTTGATTTCCCTTGTCCTCATTGGCTTGGTAACCATGATTTTATGGCAGAGGCGGACGGGGCAAGAATTGGCCGACGAATTGGCTGAGCTCGATAAACTGGAGAAGAACAATGTGCAGAACGAGTTTGTGCTGAAGGCACTGGGCATTGCCACGTGGCATCTTGACGTGGCTACAATGCAGGTGGCCTATGATCAGGACTTCCGGACAAGAATCAATGGCTGGATAGCTGAATCATCCGAGTCTGCTGTGTTCTTTGCAAACAACTTGACCATGGTTCACGAGCAGGATGCAGAGCGGGTCAAACACTCAATGATGGCCCTCTGTGAGGGAAAGACCGATTTATATCATGAGGAGTACCGGGTGATGATTCCTGGTACCAACCGCTTCTTTTGGGAGGAGTCATACGCCACAGTAGCTGAGCACAATGTTGACGGCTCTGCCAAACTGATAGTAGGCACCTCTAAGCATATTGATGACCGTAAGGAAATGGAGGATGCCTTGAGGGATGCTCGTTTCAAGGCTGAAGAGAGCGATCGCCTGAAAACGGCTTTCCTTGCCAATATGAGTCATGAAATCCGTACTCCCCTCAATGCCATTGTTGGCTTCACCAGTGTGATAGCCGATGTGGAACAGCCAGAAGAGCGTCAGCAGTTGCTCGATCTCATCCATGATAACACTCGGAAACTGTTGCGTATCGTCGATGATGTGGTAGCCATCTCGAAGATTGAGGCAGGCCAAGACGAGGCCGTCATGTCACAGTTCGATTTGGTATATGTGCTGAACGATACGATAAATCGTTTCTCTGGCAAAATAAAAAATGGCGTAACCCTTACTACCAGTTACGCCAGCGAGTCGCAATGGGTGACCTCCGACATGAACCGTGTGCAGCAAATCATGCGTCACCTTCTTTCAAACGCCGTAAAATTCACTGATCGAGGCAGTATCGTGGTCGGATTCAACGAGCCTCACGAAGGTCGCATCCAGGCTTGGGTGCGTGACACAGGCAAGGGTATTGCCCGAGAATATCAGAAGCGGGTGTTCGAACGTTTCTTCAAGGTCGATGAATTTGTTCCTGGCGCAGGCCTTGGCCTCAGCACGTGCAGCACCATGGCATATAGCATTGGCGGTAGTGTCACAGTGGAATCGAAGCTGGGCGAAGGCTCTACGTTCACATTCGAGTTCCCCGTTGGGAACTGAATCAGGAATCTCCCATTATCTTTACTTTATCATTGTTCAGTTTCTGAACACCAGTCCCTCACCGAATTCGTCAATGATGATGGGCTTGTCGCGTGTCACCTCGTCAGCCAGCAACTTCTTCGATAGGGCGTTGAGCACGTACTGTTGGATGGCACGCTTCACTGGACGTGCGCCCATGTCTGGGTCGTAACCCTCTTCAGCCAGCCAGTTCACGGCATGCTCGGTCGCTTCGAACTTGAATCCCTGCGGTTCAAGCATCTGCTGAACGCGGTTCAGTTGCAGGCGCACCACCTGTGCTATCTCATCCTTCGACAACTGCTGGAAGGTGATGATCTCGTCGATACGGTTCAGGAACTCCGGTCGCATGGTCATTCTCAACTGTTCGCGCGTTGCGTTCGAGGTCATGATGATGATGGTGTTCTTAAAGTCAGCCGTACGTCCCTTGTTGTCAGTCAGTCGTCCGTCATCCAGTACCTGTAACAGGATGTTGAACACGTCAGCATGTGCTTTTTCTATCTCATCGAACAGCACCACGCTGTAGGGCTTGCGTCGCACAGCCTCGGTTAGCTGTCCACCCTCATCGTAGCCTACGTATCCCGGAGGCGCACCAATCAGTCTCGACACGGTGTGCTTCTCCTGATACTCCGACATGTCTATTCGGGTCATCATTGTCTCGTCGTTGAACAAGTATTCTGCCAAGGCCTTAGCCAGTTCTGTCTTACCCACACCTGTGGTGCCGAGGAAGATGAATGAGGCGATAGGTCGCTTGGGATCTTGCAGCCCGGCACGACTGCGGCGCACGGCATCGCTCACGGCAGTGATGGCTTCGTTCTGTCCTATCACGCGCTTGTGCAGCTCTTCCTCCAGGTGCAGCAGTTTCTCGCGTTCGCTCTGCATCATGCGTGTCACGGGAATGCCCGTCCAGCGGCTCACCACCTCGGCAATATCGTCGGCAGTCACCTCCTCGCGCACCAACGAGTTGCCTCCCTGTGCTGAGGCGAGCTGAGCTTGAATGCGTCTGATGTTGTCCTCCAGTGTCTTCAGTTTCGAGTAGCGTATCTCGGCCACCTTACCGTAGTCGCCTTCGCGCTCGGCACGTTCTGCCTCGAACTTCAACTGCTCCATCTGCTGCTTGTCCTGCTGAATCTGATTCACCAGTTGTCGCTCTCCTTCCCACTTTGCACGGAACTGCGTCTCCTGCTCCTTCAGTTCAGCGATGTCCTTGTCGAGTTGGGCAATCTTCGGCTCGTCGCCTTCGCGCTTGATGGCCTCCCTCTCAATCTCAAGCTGAGCCAGTCGGCGCGTAATCTCATCAAGTTCTTCTGGTACCGAGTCGCGCTCCATGCGCAGCTTAGCAGCAGCCTCGTCCATCAGGTCGATGGCCTTGTCGGGCAGGAACCGTTCCGAGATGTAGCGCTCCGACAGCTGTACGGCGGCGATGCAGGCATCGTCCTGAATACGTACCTTATGGTGGTTCTCGTAGCGTTCCTTTAAACCTCTTAATATAGAGATGGCACTCAACTCGTCGGGCTCATCCACCATCACCGTCTGGAAGCGTCGCTCCAGTGCTTTGTCCTTCTCGAAGTACTTCTGATACTCGTTCAGTGTCGTGGCACCGATGGCTCTCAGTTCGCCACGGGCCAGAGCCGGTTTCAGGATGTTGGCAGCATCCATAGCCCCCTCGCCACCGCCGGCTCCTACCAGCGTGTGAATCTCGTCGATGAACAGAATGATGCGTCCCTCGGCCTGCGTCACCTCGTTGATGACACTCTTCAGTCGCTCCTCGAACTCACCTTTGTACTTTGCTCCTGCCACCAGTGCGCCCATGTCGAGCGAGTAGAGCTGCTTGTCCTTCAGGTTCTCAGGCACGTCCCCTCGCACGATACGTCCGGCCAGACCCTCCACGATAGCAGTCTTACCCGTACCCGGTTCACCTATCAGGATTGGGTTGTTCTTCGTGCGTCGTGAAAGAATCTGCAGCACGCGACGTATCTCGTCGTCACGGCCTATCACCGGGTCGAGCTTGCCCTGTCGGGCGAGGTCAACGAGGTTCTTGGCATATTTCTCCAGCGACTGGTAGTTGTCGTCGGCGCTTTGCGACTGCACCTTTTGTCCGCGACGCAGTTCCAGGATGGCCTGTCGCATGTCCTTCTCCGTGGCTCCGGCATCTTTCAGGATGCGGCTCACGGTGCTGCTGGTGGTAAGGAGAGCCAATAGAATTGGCTCGCAAGAAACGTACTCGTCGCCCATCTCCTTCGAGAGGTCCTCGGCCTTCATGAGCACTTTGTTGGTATCGCTGCTTAAGTAAGGGTCACCGCCCTGTACGCGGGCCAGGTGCTGAATCTCGCCACGTGCCAGCATCTCTATCTGCTGTGCGTTCATGCCCAGCTTTTGGCAGATGAACGT
>JAEEPT010000108.1 GCA_016284895.1 Prevotella sp.
GAATACTGACTACACTGGCCAGATTGTAGCTGCGGATGCCACCGGCTCCACGGTCGATGCAGCATGGACTGTTAACAACATCAATATCCTTACCATCACAAAAACAAAGGCACGTCCACAAAGAGACGGTACTATAGACCGAGTGGTTTATGGAACACCCGACGCCTACAATAGTGGAACAGCATCTATTCAGCAGACCTTGAGCAACCTGCCTGCAGGCAAATATGTAGTGGCCGTTTCCATGATGGCAGCAGCTAATCTTCCTGTGGCCATCCGAGTCAACAACCAGAAGGTAGGCACTTTCACAGGCACAGGACATTATGCCAGCAATGGTTGGAACGAGGTGGTATGCAACTTTGAGCTGACTGATGCCAGCAATGTGACGCTGCGCCTTGACGAGGCTGCTGACAGCGGCACTAAGATGTGGTATGCTGACAACTTCCGCCTCTATCGTTTAACTGAAGGGCTTGACGGAATTCAGTCTTTGAATACTGCTAATCCCTCACAGAACAACACTATTTTCGATCTGCAGGGTCGTCGCGTTTCTAATCCCGTTCGAGGCATGTATATTGTAAACGGGAAAAAGGTTTTTGTCGGTGACAAGCGGTAAACCGAGCGGTGATGAAATAAGCAATAGTTCGTGACAACTGAATCATTTGTAATCATAATATATAATTTAAATTAGGTATAAATCACATGAAAAAAAATTTGAATACCAAAAGGCTCTTTGTAGCTGCTTCATTATTCATGGCAGTATCTTTAGAGAGTGCAGCCCAATACCCCCTAAACAACGTATGGTTAAGAGCTGATGTTTACCCTGCTGGAGCAGGAAAGGTCTTTGTAGATTGGGGACTTGACGAAGTTAATTATCAATCCGAATATTCTGAATTCAAGCGTTCCACTAACGCTATGGCAAGTACAGCCTTCATTCTGGCCAAGCCCTCTGAGGGATATCAGTTTGCTGGTGTAGCTCGCGACACGAACCACAACGGCCAGTACGACAATAACTATTTGGAAGACCGACTCGTCCACGTCTGGGCGAACCATTATTTCGACTGTTTCTACGACCACACGAACTATTTAGTTCCAGGATCTAACAGTGATACTGAGGAGTTGGCTCAGGAGGCTCTGAATGCCATGACCACGCCTACCGATCAGGTCTATGCAGTCTTCACAAAAGGTGCCGTTGCCCACCGAGCCAAAGGTGAGGAGTCTCATGGCTATGTCTATGCCAGCAAACTCGACAACAAGGCAGGTGATGAGGTGACGTTCTTTGCATACGGCGACTATGAGGACCTCGGCGAAGGCAATGTCTATTACAAGTTCGACTATTGGTCTGATGCCAATGGCACTGAGGTGAGCAGAAACCGTGAGTTCACCACTACCGTTCAAGGCGGAGAGCTGTATTATGCCCATTTTGCCGTGACCACCAAAGCCGACTATAGGGAGAACGAGCAAAGACCCGACATATTCAAGTACGACTACAACAATCCCGACTGGAATCCGGCTGGCATCCAGACAGTCAGTTCAGGTAGTTCTGCCAACAATGCGGTGTATGACCTTCAGGGACGCCGCGTAGCTCAGCCTGGAAAGGGCCTGTTCATTCGCGATGGAAAGAAATTCGTGATCAAGTAAACTCATCCCTATGTTACGAGTTAAATGTTTGTTGGCGGTACTGTTCTTTGCGCTCGTCGTATCAGCGCAGACCAGCACAAACGATATCCGCGGCACCGTTCTTGACGAGAACGGTGAACCGCTGATTGGTGCTTCGCTGAAGCTGAAGAAGAGCGGACAAGGTACCGTCACCGACATTGAAGGACACTTCACACTGTCTGCCTCTGCCCGTGGCGACATGGTCACGATTTCCTATATCGGTTATGAGCCGCTGCAGATGGCTGTCGATAAGTTGGCCCTACAGAAAACCATACGTTTGCGCCCCGACAGACAGCAACAGATAGAGGAAGTGGTGGTGACTGGCATGCAGAAAGTGGACAAGCGCCTCTTCACCGGTGCCAGTACCAAGTTGAAGGCCGAGGACACGAAGATTGACGGTCTGGCCGATATCAGCCGTTCGCTAGAAGGACGTGCTGCCGGTGTGTCTGTACAGAACGTGAGCGGCACATTCGGTACGGCTCCGAAAATTCGCGTGCGTGGTGCCACCTCTATCTATGGCAACTCCAAGCCTCTGTGGGTGATCGACGGTGTCATTATGGAAGATGTGACCGATGTCAAGGCCGATGACTTGTCGAGTGGCGATGCCGAAACACTCATTTCCTCAGCTGTAGCCGGACTGAATGCCGACGACATCGAGTCGTTCGATATTCTGAAGGACGGCTCTGCCACCTCTATATATGGTGCGCGCGCCATGAGCGGAGTCATTGTCGTCACTACCAAGAAGGGCAAGGCCGGCAAGACGCGGGTGGGATACACGGGTGAGTTCACTTTGCGCCAGCGTCCCCGCTACAGCGAATATAACATCATGAACTCGCAAGAGCAGATGGATGTCTATCAGGAGATGTTAGGAAAGGGGTGGTTCAACTTTGCTGACAGCTATCGTGCTGCCAACAGCGGCGTCTTTGGCAAGATGTATCAGCTCACCAACTCTTACACATCGGGCAGCTTTGCATTGCAAAACAGCGAAGATGCGCGGAATGCCTACCTCCGCCAAGCTGAATATCGCAACACCGACTGGTTCAAGGAGCTGTTCAGCAACAGCATCCAGCATAACCACTCAGTCAGTGTATCAGGCGGTACGGAGAACATCAGTTTCTACGGTTCGCTTTCAGCAATGTTCGACCCAGGACAATACCGTCAGAACAAGGTGGAACGCTATACGGCCAACATGAACACCTCGGTCAAGATGTCGAAACAGCTGACGCTGAACCTCATCAGCAAAGGCTACTATCGCAAGCAGCGCGAGCCAGGCACACTCAGCAGGACTATTGATGTCGTCGATGGCGAGGTGAAACGCGACTTCGATATCAATCCCTTCAGCTTTGCTCTTAACTCTTCGCGCACGATGGATGCCGATGAGTATTACACCCGCAATTATGCCCCGTTCAACATCAAGAACGAACTCGACAACAACTACATCGAACTGAACGAGGTCAGCATGAAGTTCCAGGGTGAGCTGAAATGGAAACCGCTTCGCACACTCGAATTGAGCGGTCTGGCTTCCATCGCTTATCTCACCTCCACACGTGAGCATCATATCAAGGACGGGTCCAACCAGGCTGGGGCCTATCGCGCTATGGGCGATGCCGTAGTCAGGCAGAACAACCCTTGGCTTTACCACAATCCCGATGATCCCTACGCGCTCCCCGTCAGCGTGTTGCCCGAAGGCGGCATCTATCAGAAGAAGGACAACAAGATGTTGAGCACTGACTTCCGCCTCACTGCTTTGTGGAACACTGTGTTCAATGACACTCATATCGTCAACCTCTTTGCCGGAGCTGAAGTGAGTGCCATCAATCGTCAGATGAACTCTTTCGATGGAATAGGTCTTCAGTACAACAAGGGTGAGATGCCTTTCTATACCTACGAGTTCTTCAAGAAGACCGTGGAAGACAATGCCGACTATTATGAGCTGAATAAGACACAAGGCCGTTCGGCTGCATTCTTTGCAAATGCCACCTACTCTTATCAAGGCAAATACACCGTGAACGGTACTTTCCGCTATGAAGGCAACAACCGTCTGGGACCAAGTCGTCAGGCTCGTTGGCTGCCCACTTGGAATGTATCTGGTGCCTGGAATGCCCATGAGGAGAAGTTCTTCGAATCATTGAAGCCTGCCCTTTCACACCTGTCGCTCAAAGCCAGCTATTCGCTGACAGCCGATGTAGGTCCGTTATGGGTGAGCAATGCCACCATCGTCATGATGAACTACAAGCCCTACCGTCCTTTTACCAATATCAAGGAGACTGGTATGGCAATTAAGGACATTGCCAACGAGGAACTCACCTACGAGAAGAAACACGAGCTGAACCTGGGGCTTAGTGCCGGCTTCCTTAACAACCGAATCAACGTAGAGTTTGACTGGTTCCATCGGAACAATTACGACCTGATAGGTCCTATCTATGTGTCGGGTGTGGGCGGAACCATCAAGAAGATGGCCAACGTAGCCGATATGAAGTCAGGTGGTGTGGAGTTGAGCATCACCTCCAAGAATATCGTAAAGAAAGACTTCAGCTGGGAGACCAACTTCATCTTTACCCATGTCACTACAGAGGTCACAGAACTGAAAGCCGATGCCGACATCAGCGACATGGTGCAGAACAACGGATTCACCCAGGTAGGCTATCCGCATCGTGCACTCTTCTCGTTCCGCTTCAACGGCCTCAACGAGTACGGTCTGCCACTTATCACCGACCAGAATGGCAACATCGTGGATCGTGGAAAGACGATTAATTTCCAATCGCAGCTGCTCGACAACCTCGTCTATGAAGGTCCCTCAGAGCCCACTTTCTACGGCAGTTTAGGCAACGTCCTCAAGTATAAGGGGTTCCGTCTGAATGTGTTTGTCACCTATTCGTTTGGAAACGTGGTGCGCCTCTACCCATCGTTCAAGGCCAGCTATTCCGACCTTTACGCTATGCCGAAGGAGTTCCAGAACCGCTGGATGGTGCCTGGCGACGAGACGAAGACCAGCATACCCGTCATCCTCACCAAGCGGCAGTATGAGGAAGACTCCAACATGAGCATTCTCTACAATGCCTACAACTACTCTTCGGCTCGCATCGCCAAGGGCGACTTCATCCGCATGAAGGAATTGTCGCTCTCCTACGACTTCCCGAAAGCGTGGCTCAAGCCGCTGAGAATCAGCGACCTGTCTCTGAAGATTCAAGCCACCAACCTCTTCCTGATTTATTCTGACAAGAAGCTCAATGGTGCAGACCCTGAGTTCGTGAACTCCGGAGGTGTGGCAACGCCCATCCCCAAACAGTACACGTTGACGCTACGACTGGGAATCTAAGCGGCCTCGGCCAAAATGAGAAATGAGAAATGATTGCGATGACAAAAATAAACAAAATTCTTTCCTATGCTCTCGTATGTTGCTGTTTTGCAGCAACCCATATCCTCCAGAGCTGTGACAAGTACCTTGATGTGCTGCCCGACAACAGGGCCGAGCTCAATTCAGACGACAACATCACGGAGCTACTGACCAACGCCTATCCCCTGACCAGCTATTTCATGCTGGCCGAGCTGTTCAGCGACAACACCGACCACTGCATCGGCAGCACAAGCTATACTGCCTTCAACAACAGTGGCACGACACTCCATGAAGAGGCTTCCACCTGGCAGGACATACACGACAAGAACCAGGACAGCCCCTATGCCATCTGGGAGAGCTGTTACAAGAGCATCGCAGCTGCCAACAATGTGCTCACTGCCATCGACAACCTGGGCAACCCCGCTCGCCTCAAGGCCCAGCGCGGCGAGGCCTTGCTTTGCCGAGCCTATTGTCACTTCATCTTAGGCAACATCTTCTGCATGGCTTACAGCACCAAGACTTGTGACCAGACGCTTGGCATGCCTTACATGCGGTCAGCTGAGACAACGGTGTCGCCCACTTACCAGCGTGGCACCTTAGCTGAGCTCTACCGTAACATCGCTGCCGACATCGAAGAGGGTCTGCCCCTCATTGACGACAACCTCTACAAGGTTCCCAAGTATCATTTCAACAAGAAGGCAGCTCTGGCATTTGCCGCCCGCTTCTACCTATATTATATGCAGGACGACAAATCAAACCTTGACAAGAGCATTGCCTACGCCACGCAGGCACTCACCGCCTCACCTTCCGACATGATGCGCGACTGGAAAGCCTTGGGTGCATTGTCGGCAGGCAGTGCGCAGTACAATGCCTTCATCGATGCCAGCCAGAAAGCCAATCTGCTCATTATCAGCGCCAACTCCTATTGGACCTGGATCTACGGTCCCACGGCAGTAGCCAAGGGCTATTGCCACTGCACCCGTATCTCTGATGCCGAGACCATCAACAGCACTGGTTTCTGGGGTTCCAAGGAGAAAGTCCACGTGAAGGCAACGCAGGTGAGCGGCTCTCCCAAGATCACTTTCTACAAGATGGGACAGTATGTGGAATATACCGACATTGTCAATGGCAAGGGCTATCCAAAGATGATAGTGCCAGCCTTTACCACCGATGCACTCATCCTCGACCGTGCTGAAGCCTACGCACTCAAGGGCGACTATGCCAATGCCTATCAGGACCTTACCACATGGATGAATGCCTTCACTGCCAATGCCGGTACCGTGACAGCAGCCCAGCTGAAGACCACCTACGGCAGTGGGAAGCCCTACTACACCCCCACTGCTCCGACACCCAAGAAGCGGCTCAATCCCGACTTCGCCATCAGTGGCGAAGAGCAGGAGAACCTCATCCATGCCGTGCTGCACGCCCGTCGTGTCACCACCTTGCACGAAGGTCTGCGTTGGTTCGACGTGAAGCGCTATGGCATTGAGATCTATCGCCGCAATGTCGATGGCATACTGGGCGACGGCAACATATCTGTATTCGACACCATGAAGAAGGACGATCCGCGTCGTGCCATACAGTTGCCGCCTTACGTCATCAATGCCGGCATCACCGCCAACCCGAGGTGAGAGATGAGAGGTGAAAAGTGAGAGATGAAAAGTGAAAAGTGAGAGATGAGAACTGAGAACTGAGAACTGAATAATTATGATTATATTGCATAAAAAACTGCTTTGGGGACTTGTGTGTTGCGCGATAGCGACCACATCTCTGGTATCTTGCACGAAGGAAAGCCTCGACGACACCAGTGTTGTCAAGAATTCCCAGCGCACGAAGACGGCTTTCGACAACTGGTTGGATGCCCACTTCCTACAGCCTTACAACATCGACCTGAAGTACCGGCTCAACGACAGCGAGACCGACTTCACCTATACGCTGGCACCTGCCGATGTGGACAACTCCATCAAGCTGTCCCACATCGTGCTCCATGCCTGGCTACAGGCCTACGACGAGGTGGCTGGCATCGACTTTACACGCAAGATGGCTCCCAAAGTCATACAGTTTGTGGGCTCCGTGGCCTGGCAGACCGACAACAGTGCCATCATGGGACAGGCTGAGGACGGCATGAAAGTGACCTTATTCGGTGTGAACCGATTGAAGCTGACGCGTGCATTCCTCAACGACAACTATTTCCAGTCCATGCATCATGAGTTCACGCATATCCTGACGCAGAGCAAGGATTTCGACACTGACTTCCAACTCATCTCCGAGGGTCAGTACGAGCCCGCCAACTGGTATTCATCCGGTCGCACGGAGACCTATGCACTGCAGAGAGGCTTTCTCTCCAACTACGCCATGAGCGAGTACAACGAGGACTTTGCTGAGACGCTGGCATTCTATCTCATCTATACCCCCGAAGAGTGGGCATCCAAGATGACGACAGCCGACAATGTGGGTACCGATGAGGAAAAAGAAGCAGCCAAGAAGGCAGGCACTAACGGTTCTGCCATCATTGCCCGCAAACTGGCTATGGTGCGCAGCTACATGCTATCGGCCTGGGACATCGACATCGATCAGCTACGCTCCGTCGTACAGCGTCGCATGGACGAGATTGTTGCAGGCAGCGTAGATCTGGAAGATATTGGAGACGGGAACTGACAATTGAAAACTGAGAATTGAGAATTATGATTACCAAGATAAACAGCAAACTTTTGATAAAGTCATCATTTATCATTTGTTATTTATCATTTAGCATAGCGCTAACCTCCTGCACCCCCCAAGTGGAGAACGTCTTTGGAGAGTCAGCTGCCAATCGTGTGGCTCAGAACCAGAGTGATTATTACACCCTTCTCGAGTCACAGCCCCAGGGATGGGTACTCGATTTCTATCCCTCCGACCGCATAGAAGGCGGCGTGGCCTACACCGCATACTTCAAGGACGGACAGGTCACCATGAGCTGCGAACAGGAAATCAACAACACCGACATCTCGAAGAAGTTCCCGAAAGGCACTGAGCACACCTCAACCTACCAGATAATCAGCGAGACAGGCGTGCTGCTCACCTTCGACACCTACAATCCCCTATTCCACTACTGGTCGCAGCCCTTCAAGGGCCATGCCAAGGGCTATGAGAGCGACTACGAGTTCACCTTCATCTCTGCATCGCCCGACTCTGTGGTACTTCGCGGCAAGCGCTACGGTAATAAGCTCTGCATGTATCCTCTCAAGGAGTCTGCCACCGACTATGTGACGAAGGTGGCCGACATGCGCACCACCCTGACAGCCATTCCCCGCAAGCGTGCCGTTGTTGATGGCCAGACCATCCCCGTCACCATGGCCTACAGCCTGCTGTCTTATCAGCAGAACGGCACCAGCCACGATGTACCTTTCCTTTATACGCCAGAGGGCATCCGTTTCTATGAGCCTGTGACACTCGGTGGCGTCACCACCAGTCAGCTGTCCTACGACAGCAACAGTCAGGAGCTGCGCTCTTCCGACGGTCGTTTCGTGTTTCCCAAGCCCACACCTATTGAGCAGATGTTCATTGCTTCACAGAGCCAGTGGACCTTCTCCTACAAATGGTCAACCAACGAACCTTCCGACATGTGCAGCGAGCTCATCGACATCATCAAAGAACGCTCTGAAGTGCTTAGCCAGAAGGGATATGGCGAGAGGATTCGCGAGTTGTATATTGGAGCCAACATGGAGTCGTTTGCCAACGACCGTCACCGCTGGGTACTCGGATGGCGCACCCGAGTCAGCGGCATCGACTTCTACATCGGCTATGCCATTGCCATCGAGCTCATCGATGCCAGCCGTCAGCTCGTCAGCATCAAGATGACAGAGCCAGCCAACCTCTTCTCCAACTACGGTGACTGGCAGTCCTTTGTTGACTTCGTTGGTCAGAACAGTCCCTACCTGCTCACCTTCGACAACAACGACGATCCCAAGACCGTCACCCTCACCAGTGAGCGCGACAATAGCAAGTGGTTCCAACTGAAAAGAAAATAAAAACCCTAAATAACTGAATGATATGATGAAAAAACTATTATTTATTGCAGTATCATGGCTGCTGGCTCTCTCAGCACAGGCAGCCAATGTCCTCGTGACGCTTCCCGAGGGCGTAGAGGCCGAGGAATACACACTGGCCATTACCCACAAAATCTATCAAGGTAATGACCAGTCGGCCAATAACGAGAAGAAGTTCACGGCATACGTCGCCGTCAACGGTTCCGACGTCTATGTGTCAGGTCTTTCCTATTACTTCCCCTCCGCCTACGTCAAAGGCACGTTGGCCGACGGCAAGGTCACCTTCGCATCGGGACAGTACGTAGGAACCGACCAGTATGGTAATGAGTTCATCACCAGCTATGTCATTAAAGAAGGGAAAGCCGAAATCCAGCCCTTTGTGTTCATTTACGATGCAGCCACACGCTCGCTCACTTTCGACGGCAACTGCTACATCAGCGAGACCACCCAGAGCAATGGCGGCAACCTCTACACCGACATCCTCTCGGCTGTCTATACACCGGGCGGTGTGCCACCCCTTCAGCCTGTCATCGTTCCAGAGGGCCTGCAGACTCAGTCTTATCTGCTGAATGGAACGCGCTTGATGAACGAGAAAGACAACAATGGTGTCACGAATCTGATTGATGAGCCTTGCCAGCGCCCCGTAGTTCTTGGCATCGACGGTGACGACCTCTATATCCAGGGACTTGTCGAGGAGGTTCCTTATGGATGGGTCAAGGCCACGAAGGATGTCTCGGGCAACTACGTCGTTCCTTCCGGTCAGTATGTCGGTACATGGGAGTACATGAATCTCGTTTACGACTACTTCATTACTTCAGTCAACCGCAACAACGTCATGGAAGACCTGGTGCTCACCTACGATGCAACCACAGGCTGCTTCTCTGCAGGACAAACCATTGCCCTGACCAGCAGTGCCACGAAGGTAGAGTCCTACTACTGGATTATTGGAACCACTCTCGAACCCATTGTCGAGCGCGAGGCAACACCCGCCATGCCCGACTTCACCTTCAAAGCCGAGAAGTCGCCATACGGTAGCACCATGTGGTACTATGCCCAATTCTTCGTGCCTATGATCGACACTGAGGGCCATCCCATGGTAGCCGACAAGCTCTCGTTCGTGTTCTATGCCAAGAAGAATGGCGTAACAACTCCCGTCACCTTCCCCAAGAGCAAGTACTACATGCTCGAAGCAGACCTCACCGAGATTCCATTTGGCTTCACCGACCGTCTGGACATCGGTCTGCACGATATCTATTTCGAGAAGTTAGGCGATGAAGAACTGAAGCAGTGGGAAGGCCTGGGCCTGCAGAGCATCTATCGCGGCAACGGTGTAGAGCATCGTTCTGAGATATTCTGGGGCGACCTGAGTGAGATGCAGACAGTACTCGGTATCAGCGATATCCAGGCAGCACCTGCCGTCAAGAACGCAGCAGTTTACTCACTCTCCGGTCAGCGCCTGCAGTCACCTCGCAAGGGTCTCAACATCATTGGTGGCAAGAAGATATTTGTGAAGTAGGGAGAGCCCTCCTGTTCAAGAAGATATACGTGGTGTTCAGAGCGATGTAGTTGCGACGCATATACCAGATGCCCTTGTAGGGTCCTGCCTCGCCCCATGAGTTCTTCACCATATAGTATTCAAGCCCGTGCTGGTCACGGGCTTTTCCGTATATCAGCATCACGTGATCGTATGTCGATTTCCAGCTATCGAAGCGCTGTTGTCGCAACTGTTGCGTGGGGAGGGTTTCCTCCTGTGCTATGCCCTGGCGAGTGAAGCCGTTGCCACTCACATCACCACCCCAGCACACGGTGAACCCTCGGTCGAGCGCCGTGTCGATGAAGGTCATCATGCTGTCGAGCGGCACGTTGTAGCAGTGCTGTCCGCGCCATTTGTACGGCACCTCTATGGTGAACCACGTATAGAACGGATGGTGAGTGTAGCTCGTGATGCCCACGTAGTCGTTCCACTGCAACCCCAGCGACTGTGCAAACGACTGCGGCGTAAACTCCTTTCCCTCATAGACGAACCTCTCCGGACATTTGCCCAGATAAGCATCGAGAATGGACTGGCATCCCTCCTTCCACTGTGTTGTCAGTTCCTTGTGTTTCTCCCCTTTCACCACGGAGGTGACGTAAGGCGTGAGCATGTCGAAGAACTCGGTGAAGTTGGCCAGCGAGTCGCCCGTCATGCTTCCCGGAGCCGCCATCGCCCCCTCAGGGCAAATGCCGTAGTTGCGCATCACCGCCAGCACATCGTCGGCAGAGCCGCCCTCCGAGAACAGCGCATGACCATGCATCCGCACATAGTAGATGGCCTCATCCATATAGTTCTTGTTAGCCACGAACATCTCGCTCAGATCCGTCTCGCGACCAGTCATTCTGAGCACCTCGCTCTCAAAGAAGCCCAGTGTAGCGTATGCCCAGCAGGTGCCGCTCCGGTTCTGGTTC
>JAEEPT010000322.1 GCA_016284895.1 Prevotella sp.
GTGACGGGCAACGACTGTCTTAACCCCTTATGGAAGGTGGAAAGCCCAATACCTGAACAGCAGACCCAGAACCGTCTGACGGAATATTGCCGCGACGTGAGGACAGAAGCCTTGCAGATGGACTTGGCTAATGCACCTCGGGAGAAACGAGACTCCGTTACGCTGATATGGATGAAACAACAAATGGATATTCTGCCATCACTGCCTGTGGATGCAGCCACAATCCGTACGTTATTGGGCATATCCGAAACGGCAATGATAAGGAAAGACTTTCCGTACATGGAGCAGTTAAAAGAAGTGGAAAAAGATATTGCCGCCCGTGCGCCAAAAGGATTTGAAGACCAGTTGGCAGAGATTCATTCCTATATCTATGCGAAGGATGAGCAGCAAATAGCCGAGGAATTGTCCGGCAATGAGAGCGTGTTCTTCAAGAAATACGACGATGTGGCCCCTGAAAACATCCTCCAGACCATCCTCAACAAGTATAAGGGCAAGGCCGTGCTCATCGACATGTGGGAAACATGGTGCGGTCCGTGTCGTGCAGGGCATAAGGCAATGGCACCCATGAAGGAGCAGATGAAGGGGCAGAACGTTCAGTTTGTCTACATCGCCTCGCCCTCGTCGCCTCCGACCACTTGGCAGAAAATGATTAAGGATATCGACGGTGACCACTACTACCTGACGGAAGAACAAAACCACTACATCCTCAGTCACTACGAGTCCAGTGGTATCCCAACCTACGCCATCTATGACACCAAAGGCCATCAAACCTACAAGAGTATCGGTTTCCCAGGCAATGATGTCATCCGAAAAGAATTAGAAAAAGCAAGCAAGTAATATGAACAAACAAGCCATTATCACCATTCTGTTCAGCCTCGTCGCAATGACAGGGCAAGGGCAAGTTCATTTCCGCATAGAGGGAAATATTGGTATGCCAGATTTCACTGGTGTCATGGAAATAAAAGATGTTCTTAAGCAACAGTCCATAGACACGATAAAGGTAGTGAACGGAATCATCACGCCGAAGGAAGGCACCCTGCCACGAATGGCAATATGCTTGCTTGCCGATACTACTAAAACATTTGTGCAAACAGACTCCGTTCCACAAAAGAAAAGCAAACTAACATTGGGGACGCTGTTTATTGACAACGGAACTATCAAAGTGGAAGGGTTAAATGGTCATGGGTTGCAACAGAGTGGTACATCTATCAGTAACGAAATAGCGGCTTTCAATCAGCGCATGGCTGAAATCCAAAGGGAATATGAGGAAGAATCTACAGATCGGAAGTCGGCTATGACGGCACTTCTCTGTGATGTCATCTCCCGCCATTCAAACGATGTCTATGGAATTTACCTTCTTGTCAATGAAGGTCGCTGGTATCTGGAAGCTGCCAAATGGGTTGAACTTCACGACAAACTGATACGCGACAATGGCGAATACATCAGTAAGACACCCTATTTGGCTGATGACTTGAAACGGACAAAAGCCAAACTAGAAAATCAACTTACAACCGTCGTAGGCAGCAAGTTTGTGGACTTTGCTGTGGAGTACAACGGCAAGACTACGCGACTCTCTGATTATGTAGGTCGAGGCCAATATGTCCTCGTTGACTTCTGGGCTTCATGGTGCGGTGCGTGCAGAGTGGAAATCCCCAACATCATTGCAACCTATAACAAATACAAAGATCGTGGTCTGCAAGTAATAGGTATCGCTGTATCAGACAAGTCCGAAGCAACTCTTAAAGCAATTGAGGAAATGAAGATGCCATATCCTCAGATTATCAATTCCCAGAAGATTGCCTCTGACCGATACGGCATCACCGAAATTCCTGAAACCATCCTTTTCGCCCCCGATGGCACTATCCTCGCCCGTGGGTTACGAGGGGAAGACATCGACAAGAAACTCAAAGAGATATTCAACGATAACAAATAAAACGAACAGCACATGATTACTTTCAAAGACACCGACCTCCGCGAATCACTACGACGGATATATGCCAATACACCGCCACCGCCCGCAGACCTCACGGAGAGAATAATGAAAAGAGTTTAGAGAAAGATGAAACAAGCAAAACTTCTCTTCCTCCTGA
>JAEEPT010000323.1 GCA_016284895.1 Prevotella sp.
GCAGAGAAAAAGTATGATATGCCGCTGGAGCAGGCCATCATGCTGTTCAAAGGTCCTTTGAAAGAGTATGTTGCGGTGCATGACGGGAAGGTGCCTTCTGTGGATGATCCTGACCCCAAGGTGAGAGAACTGGCTGTAGCCTATCAGAAAATCAAGAACGAGAAGATCCGTCACATGATGGGTTTGGATTATGAAGGATAGCGTATGGATTGGCCCAAAGAATTAGTAGATTTGTTCGATGATCCTCTGTTGGACGGTGTACGCCCTAAGGCAACAGCGCCCACAGCTAATGACAGAATGCTACAGAAGTTGGCAGAGGTGAACGATTGGATAGATAAGAACGGCAGGACACCACGACCAGATGGCGACCTGAAAGAGAAAATGATGTATGCAGCGATGACTAAACTGCGTGAAAAGGGATTCAAAGTATGGATATAGATAAGGAACTTGAAGCGATTTTCGACGACCCGCTGCTGAAAGTGAGCTATGAGGAGGCAAAGCTTTTCGATATCCCTCAGGATATGCGTAGGGTGATTGCCAAGAAAAAGCCCGACTATGTGGCTCAGCATAAGTTGTGTGAGAACTTCGATGACTATAAGCCCCTGTTCGCCAAGGTTCATTTGGGATTGAAGGAGGGCAAACGCTCTTTGGTGAAGATTAACAAGACGGCTACTCTTTCCGCCGGCAGATTCTACTTTGTAGGTGGACAGATGCTGTTGCTGGAAAAGATTGGCGAACTGAAAAAGAGTAGCAATTTCCTGCCGGATGCCAGAACACGCTGTATCTATGAGAACGGGACAGAATCAGACATTCTCTTGCAGACACTTCGTAAAAGTGTAGTGGGTGACGGCTATGCCATCTCAGAACTTCAGGAAGAGTCAGACGGTAAGTTCTTCAACAATGCAGATATAGCAGAAGTCGATAAGGTGACAGGCTATATATATGTACTGTCATCACTCTCTGACGATCCTGCCGTCAAAGCTGAGAAGAACCTCTATAAGATAGGTTTTACGACCCAAAGCGTGGAACAGCGAATAGCCAACGCAGAGCACGACCCCACTTACTTGATGGCACCAGTGAAAAACGTAGCTACATACAAGGTGGTGAACATGAACTCGCAGATGTTTGAGGACTTGATTCATCAATTGCTGATGTCTGTACAGTTCCAGGTCTATGTCTATGATGAACAAGGGATAGAACATCAGCCGCAAGAGTGGTTTGTCGTGCCGTTGCCAGTGGTGGACGTCATCATCAAGAAAATCATGGACGGCTCCATCGTGGGCTACACCTATAATCCACAATTAGAGTGTCTTGAGAAACGTGTGGTCAAAGCAAAATCTACGTTTGACACTTCTGGCATGAAGGTGTTGACGCTCAATATCAAAAAGACGTACTTCGATGAAATAATCAGTGGGACAAAGACCATAGAGTATCGGGCACTGAAACAGACAACACTCAATAAATATACCTATCTGGACGAATCGGACGGTAAGCGTTACCTGCGTCGTTATGATGCTTTGAGGCTGTTCGTAGGCTATCATAAGGACAGAGAGTCTGCTTTGGTACAAGTAACGGATATTACCTATAACGAAGGAATTGTCGAATATCATTTAGGAATGGTGCTGGAAGTTGTAAGATAAATAATCTATTTTACAGATGACGGACGATTTGTCCTTGTAAGCGGCAGATTTGACGGTAAAAAGGGTATAAAAGGGGACATAAATGGATAAAATGATGAAATAATTGGCTAAAAACTTTGTCAGTTCCCAAATTAGTTGTACCTTTGCACCCGCAAAATTAGCCCCCTGTGGCAAAAAGCATAAGTTTAACGTAAAAAATAACGAATAAAAAAGCAATGATTATTGTACCAGTAAAAGAAGGCGAGAACATCGAAAGGGCTCTCAAGAAGTTTAAGAGAAAGTTTGAAAAGACGGGTATCGTGAAGGAACTCCGCCGTCGTCAGCAGTTCGACAAGCCGTCTGTACTGAAGCGCCTGAAGATGGAGCACGCTATTTACGTACAGAAGCTCAGAACAGTCGAGGATTAAAAAAAAGTTCCCCGAAAATTTGGTAGTTTGAAGAAT
>JAEEPT010000109.1 GCA_016284895.1 Prevotella sp.
GCCATGATGCAGCTCTATGCACAATACGGTGTGTCGCCCCTGAGCGGCTGTCTGCCCATGCTCATTCAGATGCCTATCTGGATTGCCATGTTCAACTTTGTGCCTAATGCCATCCAGCTGCGCCGCGAGTCGTTCCTCTGGATTGACGACCTGTCAACCTACGACCCCATCGTGGAATGGGGCTTCAACATCTGGGGCATAGGCGACCACCTCTCGCTCACCTGCCTGCTGTTCTGCGGTGCCAACATTCTTTATTCTTACATGACCATGCGCCAGCAGCGCGACCAGATGGTGGGGGCGCAGGCAGAGCAGATGAAGATGATGCAGTGGATGATGTACCTCATGCCACTCATGTTCTTCTTCATGTTCAACGACTATTCGGCAGGTCTGAACTTCTACTACTTCGTCTCACTGTTCTTCTCAGCTGCCATCATGTGGACCCTGCGCAAGACTACAAACGACGAGAAGTTGCTCGCCATCCTTGAAGCCCGCTATGAGGAAAACAAGAAGAATCCGAAGAGAGCCAGCGGACTCGCCGCACGCCTTGAGGCCATGCAGAAGCAGGCTGAGGAGCTGCAGCGCCAGAGGAAGAACGGCTACAAGAAGTAAGATGATAAAAAACAAAGCATAGGATAACATGAAAATAGGATTCGACAACGAAAAATACCTCAAGATACAGTCGGAGCACATCCGGGAGCGCATAGCAAAGTTCGACGGTAAGCTCTATCTTGAACTTGGCGGCAAACTGTTCGACGACCATCACGCCTCACGCGTACTCCCAGGCTTCAAGCCCGACTCGAAACTGCGCATGTTTGCCCAGTTGCGCGACCAGATGGAGATTGTCATCGTGGTCAGCGCTGAGGACATAGAGAAGAACAAGGTGAGAGCCGATCTTGGCATCACATACGACGAAGACGTGCTGCGCCTGCGCGATGAATTCATGAGCCGCGACTTTATGGTGGGTTCAGTCGTCATCACCCACTACAACGGTCAGCACGCTGCCGACCTCTTCCGTCACCGCCTGGAGCGCATGGGCATCAAGTCGTACATCCACTACCTGATAGACGGTTATCCCCACAACGTTGAGCTGATAGCCAGCGATGAGGGATTCGGCAAGAACGACTACGTTGAGACGTCGCGCGAGCTGGTCATCGTGACAGCACCCGGTCCTGGCAGCGGCAAGATGGCAGTGTGCCTGAGCCAGCTCTACAACGAGAACAAGCGGGGCACACGTGCCGGCTATGCAAAGTTCGAGACGTTCCCCGTATGGAACCTGCCGCTGAAGCATCCGGTCAACATTGCATACGAGGCTGCTACAGCCGACCTCAACGATGTGAACATGATAGACCCGTTCCATCTGGAGGCCTACGACAAGATAGCCGTCAACTACAATCGCGACATCGAGATTTTCCCCGTGCTGAACGCACTCTTCGAAGGCATCTACGGAGAGAACCCCTACAAATCGCCCACCGACATGGGAGTGAACATGGTGGGATTCTGCATCTCCGACGATGAGGTGTGCTGTCAGGCCAGCCGCGACGAGATCATACGCCGCTACTACGAGGCCACGAATAAGTTGGCCGACGGCATGGACTGCGAACGCGAAGTGAACAAGATTCTGCTGCTCTTCAATCAGGCCAAAATCACTACTGCCTATCGCCGCGTGACTGTAGCCGCTGCTGCCAAACAGGAACTGAGCGGACATACAGCAGCAGCCATCGAACTTTCCGATGGCACCATCATCACCTCAAAATCTTCTCCCCTGCTGGGTTGCTCAGCCGCTCTTCTGCTCAATGCCATGAAGCATCTGGCAGGCATCGCCCATGAAGAGAAACTGATTCCGCAAAGCATGATTGAACCCATCCAGAAGACAAAAATCGAATATCTTGGAGGACGCAACCCCCGCCTGCACACCGACGAGGTGCTGGTGGCACTCTCCGTGCTGTCGCAGCACGATGAGCGCTCAGGACAATGGGACACGGAACTGGCCGACAAATGCCGTAGGGCACTTGCACAGCTGCCCCAGCTGCGCGGATGTCAGGTCCACTCCACAGTCATGCTCAGCGAGGTGGACCGCAAGATATTCAAGAAGTTAGGCTGCGGCCTGACTTGCGACCCCGTAAGAAAAAAATAAGGTCTATGAAAAAACATCTGTTATCATTTTTCCTGTTAGTCCTTTGCGGACTTACGGGCATCACAACCACTCAAGCACAGAACGAAGTGAAGATTGGGAAACAACACATTACCGTGAGCGAAGGCCGCATGACGCCCGAAGCCCTCTGGGCCATGGGGCGCATCAGCAGCTATGCCGCCTCACCCGACGGACAGCACATCGTCTATCAGGTGGGCTACTACAGCGTGAAGTACAACAAGAGCCACCACGTGCTCTACATGATGAATGCCGACGGCTCCGGCAAGAAGCTCCTGACCGAGAGCAGTAAGAACGAGACCGACGCACAGTGGCTGGACAACGAGACCATCGCTTTCCTCACAGGGGGCGAGGTGTGGTCGATGAAGACTGACGGAACGGCACGCAAGCAGTTGTCGCAAACTAAAGGCGAGGTGGAGGGCTATAAGTTCTCGCCCGACGGCACGAAGGTCATCCTCCTGAAGTCTATCCCCTATCACGGCAGTATCAAGGAGAATCCCAGCGACCTGCCCAAGGCCACGGGCCGACTGGTCACCGACCTGATGTATCGGCACTGGGACCACTACGTGGAAACCATTCAGCACCCCTTCATAGCCGAAGTGACTGCCGATGGCATTGCCACTACAGCCATCGACATCCTGGAGGGTGAGCCTTTCGAATGTCCGATGGAGCCATTCGGCGGTATAGAGCAGCTAGATTGGAGCAAAGACTCGAAGCAGATAGCCTACACCTGTCGCAAGAAGACGGGAGTGGCCTACTCCATCTCTACCGACTCTGACATCTATTTATATAACATTGGTACGCGCGAGACAAAGAATCTCTGCAAGCCTGCCAACTACAAGGCTCCTGCAGTTGATCCCACCAAGACACTGAAGACACAATCGGTGAACAGCGAGGAGAATCTGAAGAATCTGCCCGGCTACGATCAGAACCCGAAGTTCTCGCCCGATGGCAAGTATGTGGCTTGGCTCTCCATGAGCCGCGACGGCTACGAGAGCGACCGCCAGCGCCTCTGCTGCTACAATCTCGCAACAGGCGAACACCAGTTCCTCACCGAGTCGTTCGATTCGCACGTCGATGACTTCTGCTGGAGCGACAACACCAAAGATGCTCAGATCTACTTCATTGGCGTGTGGCACGCTACAGAGAATCTCTACTCCATCAACTGGAAAGGCGAGGTGAAGCAGCTAACGAACACATGGGCTGACTTCGGCTCAATACAGATGATGAACAATGGCAAGCAGCTGCTGGCCGAGCGCCACAGCTACACGGCACCTGCCGACCTCTATCTGGTGACACCTAACTCAAAAAAGCCGGAGAAGACCATCGTTTCACAGATCACAGAAGAGAACAAGCACATCCTGGACCAACTGGGCAAACCATCCGTGCAGCAGCGTTGGGTGAAGACCACCGACGGTCATGAGATGCTGACATGGATCATACTGCCACCAAACTTCGATGAGACAAAGAAGTACCCCACACTGCTGTTCTGCGAGGGAGGACCTCAGAGTCCCGTTTCTCAGTTCTGGAGCTATCGCTGGAACTTCTTCATCATGGCTTCACAGGGCTACATCATCGTAGCGCCAAACCGTCACGGTCTGCCAGGATTCGGACAAGAGTGGCTGGAGGAGATCAGCGGCGACTGGACCGGACAGTGCATGAAGGACTACATGTCGGCCATCGACGATGCCACCACCCTGCCCTACGTTGACAAAGACCGACTGGGCTGTGTGGGAGCCTCGTTTGGCGGATTCTCGGTTTACTATCTGGCTGGCCATCATGAGGGCCGTTTCAAGTGCTTCATCGCTCACGACGGAGCTTTCAACTTGGAGGCTATGTACACGGAGACTGAGGAGAACTGGTTCTCTAACTGGGAGTACGACGATGCCTATTGGAACAAGGATCAGACTGCCAATGCACGCCGCACCTATGCCAACTCTCCCCATCGTTTCGTTGACAAGTGGGACACCCCCATCCTCTGTATCCATGGCGAGAAAGACTATCGCATCAATGCCACTCAAGGCATGTCGGCTTTCAATGCTGCCCGTATGCGCGGCATAGAAGCACAGCTGCTCATCTTCCCCGACGAGAACCACTGGGTGCTGAAACCTCAGAACGGCATTCTGTGGCAGCGCACCTACTTCAACTGGCTGGAGAGATGGCTGAAGTAAATTGAAAATTGAAGATTGAAAATTGAAAATTGAAAAATAATATTTATGACACAAGCAATTCAAAAAACCCTTCGTGACTCTGCCGCTATGCGGTGGACTGCTCTGCTCCTGCTGGCGCTCGCCATGTTCTGCAGCTACATCTTCATGGACATCCTGTCACCCATCAAGGACCTGATGCAGACGGAGCGCGGATGGGACTCAACAGCCTTTGGCACCATGCAGGGTGCTGAGGTGTTCCTCAACGTGTTCGCATTCTTCCTCATCTTCGCCGGCATCATCCTCGACAAGATGGGTGTTCGCTTCACCGCAGTGCTCTCAGCTGCAGTCATGCTCATTGGTGCTTGCATCAAGTGGTATGCCGTGAGCGATTCCTTCATAGGCACCGAACTGGAGGCATGGTTCAACACCCACCTCAACTACGTGCCACTGTTTCAGGAACTGGGCGTAGCACCCTTCTATGAGGGCATGCCCGCCTCGGCCAAGTTTGCCGCCTGCGGCTTCATGATTTTCGGCTGCGGCTGCGAGATGGCAGGCATCACCGTGAGCCGTGGTATCGTGAAGTGGTTCAAGGGTCGCGAGATGGCACTGGCTATGGGTTCCGAGATGGCACTGGCCCGTCTGGGTGTAGCCACCTGCATGATTTTCTCGCCCTTCTTTGCCCGTCTGGGTGGCGAGATCAGCGTGAGCCGTTCTGTGGCTTTCGGCGTGGTGCTCATGTGCATCGCCCTCATCATGACCATCGTCTATTTCGTGATGGATCAGAAGCTCGACAGCCAGACTGGTGAAGCCGAGGAAAAGGACGATCCATTCAAGATCAGCGACTTGGGCAAGATTCTGACCGACAGCGGGTTCTGGATTGTAGCGCTGCTCTGTGTGCTCTACTACTCGGCCATCTTCCCCTTCCAGAAGTATGCCGTAAACATGCTGCAGTGCAACCTGACGCTCACTGCTCCTGCTGCCGACTCGTTCTGGGCCAGCGAGAGTGTGACCATCGTTCAGTACATCATCATGCTCATCGTGGCAGCTACAGGCTTCGCCAGCAACTTCCAGAAAGACAAGTCGCGCCGTTACGGTCTGCTTTGTCTCTCCATCCTGGCGCTCATCACCTATTGCTATATGGGCTTCATGCGTCAGACGGCTGAGAGCATCTTCGCTGTGTTCCCCCTGCTGGCTGTGCTCATCACCCCCATCCTCGGCAACTATCTCGACAATCATGGCAAGGCCGTATCGATGCTGGTGCTCGGTTCGCTGCTGCTCATCGGCTGTCACCTCACGTTTGCCTTCATCCTTCCTTTGTTCAAGGGCAGTGCTGTGGGTGGTGTCGTCATTGCATACGCCACTATTCTGGTGCTCGGCGCCTCATTCTCACTGGTGCCTGCATCACTTTGGCCCTCAGTGCCCAAGCTGGTCGATGCCAAGGTCATCGGCTCAGCCTATGCCCTCATCTTCTTGATTCAGAACATTGGACTGTGGCTGTTCCCGCTCCTCATCGGCAAAGTGCTCGACAGCACCAATCCCGAAGGTGTCAGCGCTACCGAGCTCGACTACACCGCTCCGCTGGTGATGCTCGCCTGCCTCGGTGTGGCAGCACTGCTGCTCGGCTTCGTGCTGAAGGGCATCGACAAGAAGAAGGGTCTCGGACTGGAAGAGCCTAACATCAAATCGTGAACAGTATTCCCACTACAAATGAAAAACGCCACTCACAAGCCGTGAGTGACGTTTTTTCACTATTCATATACGTATTCTTCTCCAAATCCATCGAGGCACCCTGCGCCAAAGGGCAGTCAGGATTCTGTATTTCCAGTCAATCACCCTGACGTGACGTTTCTTCTTGATGGAAGCCACGATCTCCTTCGCCACCCGTTCAGGGCGTAGCATCATGGGATAGTGGAAATCGCCCGACAGCAGAGCCGTATCCACAAAGCCGGGACGAATGTCGGTGAACGCAATGTGCAGTCCACGTTGATGTGCCTGCTGTTCCAACGCCTGAAGATACACGTTCTGCAGGGCTTTCGTAGCTGAATAAGCCGGAGCAGGCCCCAGTCCCTTCGTTCCTGCTATGGAGGTGATGGCAGCAATATGCCCCCTGCCCTGCGATGCGAAATAGCGATAAGCCTCGCCTATCATACGCGTGAACCCCACGGCATTTGTCTGCATGGTTTGCAGTTCGGGGTCCTCAGCCAGCTCACGGTTCTGCTTGCCTATGCCCGAGGCATGGAAGTAGAGATCCATGCCGCCCAAGCGGTCTATCAGCTGGCGCAACTGCTGCGGAGCCTCAATGCTGGTCACATCGAGCGCCTGCACCTCTATCCTTCGGGCTGTTTCCTTTCCGCTGCCCTGTTCACACTCCCCTTTCAGCTCCAGCAGCCGGTCTTCCCTTCGGGCTGCTATGCCCACGCTCCAACCGTCTTTCAGCAACAGGAGTGCCACCTCGCGGCCTATGCCCGACGAGGCGCCAACCACCACTGCTCGCTTCATCTGTTCTTCCATTACACGGAGTGTGATTAATGATTACCTATTGTTTCAGCCAGCCACTCCTCGCGCTCCATATCGTCAATGAGCTGTTCGGCCAGCACCTCCACCAGTTCAACAGGCACCTTCATCCGAGGATCATCGCTATGCGGATCGATTGATTCCAGGAAGTGAGGCACCTCACCTTTGTATATTTCCTTCATGCGCTGATTGTCGGCATCGTCGCCCGAACAAGAGAAAGTGATATTAGCCACACGGTCGCACATCTTCATGAAAGGAGCGTATGGCGTGGCGCGAATACCCGCATAATACTTCTCACCGGCACGCTCGGCCCTGTTACGTCCCTTGTCGTTGGTCAGCGCATAGACAATCTCGGTAGCCATCAGCGCCTGATCAGCGTTCATGAACTGAGCTGCCACTTTCTTAACGTCGTTATACGTCAGTCGGGCATCCTCAATGCTGTCATGATAATATCCGCCAAACATCATCGGCACCACATCTTCCTCCTGCACGCACACCAAGTGCCCATATTCACGAGCCAGGGTCACCACCATGTCGAGATGGTAGCCGTAGGGCAGGTCAGCGCCATACGTCTGATTCACACTCTGATGCAAGTCATGAGCCGACTGCCGTATCCTCTCTATCAGTTCAGCATGCCGTTGCAAGGCATCTATAAAGTCTTTCTTTTCCATATCGAACCGCAAAGATAGGAAGAAAAAATGAAATCGGCAGCATCTTCCATCATTTTTTCACGACATGCAGCTCAAAACTGCCATTACAGATTGGGCGAAATCTGGGCAATCCAAGCCTCGATGCGCGTATCGGTCTTATCGTCCTCGTTAATATCGTCGAGAGGCAATCCGATAAATTTCCCGTCGATCACCGCCTCAGAGTCATCGTAGGTGTAACCGTCGGTCTCCACGCTTCCAATGAAGTGAGCTCCGCTGTTCTTAATGCCATTGTAGAGTTCACCCATGCCGCCCACGAAGGTGTCGCTATAAGAGGAGCAATCACCGCAGCCGAACAAGGCAACAGTCTTCCCCTTGAGATCGGCACTTTGCAGAATCTTCAGTCCGTCATACCAGTCATCCTGCATCTCACCAGCGCCCCATGTTGAGGTTCCGAGAATCAGATTCTGATGAGCGCTGACGATGTCAGCCGTCAATTCTTGCACATTCAAGGCATCACATCCCAGTTTCGAGGCTATTTTCTCTGCGATAGTCTCACAGGTTCCTGTTGAGGAACCATAAATCACGATTGTTGTGTTCATGTTGTTGTTGTTTTTAAAAAAATAAAATTATGATGATTACAAGTATCCTTTCAGTATCAGTTCTTGTTGATGCACTTTCCATCGCAATGCCCCTTGCACTCGCACTTACGCTTGCAGTATCGCTCGCACTGAGCGCAAATGTCATAGCCAAGCATGGCACCGAGGATAAAGTCTTCCTCGGGTGTGAGCTGATTTAGCGGACGAGTCACGATGAGTCTGACAGCCTCAAGACATTCCCGTCGTCCGAAGTAAACATTTATGTTCTGCTGTCCTGCGGGTTGTAGTATGTACGGAATGCCCTGGCTCTCCAGCCTTGACACTGCCTGCTCACCATATCTCTTATTACAAGTGAACAGCACCATCTGGCGCACTCCCTTGTGCAACTCATAGATGTGATTCATCAGCACCTTCATCTCTGTTGGGATTGTTGTTGAAGCTCTCATTTTTCTCTGTTGTGTTTATCAGGTGCAAAAGTAAGGCGAAAAATCAAAGTATGCAATACCTAAAATCGAGTGTTTTAAGTATTGCACACTTTCGGAAACCAGCAAAAGCAGATTAACAAGAAGTAGGTAATGCCCACTAATCAGAGCGCTTTGCTAATAAGATATCACCACCCTGGAGGCAGCACGATATTCGCTACTCCATGCGCATCGGCAAAGAGGGGGGAGATTTCTTCATTTCTGAAGCCAGCAATACCACAGCCAATGCGAGTGACAAGAAACGTCAGTTCGGGATGCTCCTTTGCAAAACGAATGAACTCATCTACATACGGGCGAATGGTCTCCACCCCACCCTGCATCGTCGGGATGCCGTAGCTACGCCCTTGCAGTCCTACGCCCTGCCCCATGATGGCTCCAAACTTGCGGTAAGCCAAGTAAGCGGCTCCACCGCCATGCATTCCTTCAAGATTACTACCGAACACGAATATTTCGCCCGGCTGAAGTTCTGTGATATACTCTGGTGTTGTTCTCATAGATTTATAGTTTTTGACACCGCAAAGATAAGATTTATTTCAAAAACTGCACACACTTTCTACATTATTTATTTATGTTACTGCAGATAGTCGATTAATCTTGCAAAACATCTGTTTCCATCTGCTTCCATCTGCTTTACAACCAAGCACCTGAAAGTCAAGACATTACAGACGGAAACAGATGAAACAGATGTTTTGCAAACTTTTTTCAGTAGTATATAGCATGCCACCTCATGAGGTCTGCACCACCCTTTTACCATCTTGAATCATTCACAGCATGACGCAGGCAAGATCACATTGAGTTTTAGGCTATATCATGCCACGATATAGGCAATATCATCCCGCGATTTAGCCTATATCATGTTACGATTTAGGCTATATCATGTTACGATTTAGGCTATATCATGCCATGATTTAGCCTGAATTATTCTTGGAAATAATCTATGCCTACGGCGTAACATGAATAGCCATGAATAACCACGAATGTTTCATAAATATTAATGATTAATTGATGATCATTCATGATTATTCGTGTTATGCCGTAGGCAAAGAAGATATACCATGAATGTTATAATGTTCATGAATAATTCAGGTTAGTCAACATCAAAATACCCGAAATAGCATCGTCTCACTGATTCTCTCTGATAGTTTTTTTAATAAAAAATGATTAAATATTTGACAAATACAACATGAAATTATGATATTTTTTTGGTCGGTATATAAATTATAGCTACTTTTGCACAGTTGTATCTGCCTGTGTGCCTAAGCGAGGCACCACGCCGCAAGGCAGCAGATTCAGATTTTCGCTGGAAAAAAAACGGGAAGCGTTATGCTTTATCTTGTAACTTGAAACCTGAGAAATTTCAAAATTCACACAAGACGGCATAGTGGGTTCCACGCGTAAGCGTGGGGGTGTATCACTATATTCTTTGTGGATAGGTTTTCTCAGGACCTCAAGTTAGAGATGTAGGGCGTACAGTCCTACGCTCTTTTCTTGTATGTGCCTGTATAAATAATAATAAGGTGTAAAACAGATGAGGGCGACTGGCGGAATCAGGTAGCTGAAAACTTTATATACTATTTACATCTAACAATTATTACAAAAAAATGAAAACAAAATTACTAATCAAATCTTTCCTCGTGGCAGTAGGACTGTGCATGGGGGTGAATGGGTCGTGGGCAGATGGTACCAAGCGCATGCTCAATTCACAAAATTACGAGTCGGCCATTTCATCAGATTGGACAAGCCCAAATGGTAATGTATCTTTGAAAACAGGTCATGCGGTCTACGGGAACTATTCGCAAGTAGACGTTTCTGGCAATGGTAACCGTAGTTGCTACAAGTCAGTCTCTTTTGCATACACGCCAAATGGCTATACTTCTCCTGCAATGACAGATGCTGGCTACGTAGTTGAATTTGATTTGCGGATGGCTGGCGGTCGACAAAATGGTAGATCAGAAGCTCAGTTTATAGTTCCAACTACAGGACCAAATCTTGCAACAAATGCCGCATATACTGGAACAGACTATATTTTTGCACTTTCTCAACCGACAAATACTACTGGTGCTTTAGAGACAACATGGTATGTTAATGATTTAACGAATGCGTCGAATAGTTTTACTCTCACAGATAATTGGTATCATTATACTCTTGTTGTAACAGCTACATCTGTGGAATACACCATCACAAAAGTTGGTGATGCAGAGCCAACGAAAACTGGATCAAAAACTGTTACCTCTCTACCATCCATCAAAGGATTCTTTGGTCTGACCGGTCGTACATATGGTTACCTCGCTTTCGACAATCTTGAAATCTACGACTATACAGCAACAGTTTCCGTGACTCAGCCTACCTTTGCCTTCAAGAAGGTAGACGGTGTGAAGCGTGTCTATACACTGACCAACCCCAATGGCGCAGGAACCCTGTACTACACTACTGCCCCTGCTGCTGAGGCTCCTGCAGTTGGAGACGCAGCTTATTCGTCTACAACTAACACAAGTTTTGACGTGGAATACAGCGCAAGCGGTACATACTATGCTTACGTTCTACACACAAACGGTGAGACTGCCTCTTCCATCTCTTCGCAAGCCATAACAGCAGGCGCATTGACACTTAACACACCAGTATTTACAATTATTGACATGGTAGAAGCCGAAGATGGCTATTACTATCCTAAAGTGTCTTTTGCTTCTAACAACTCTGCACTGGAGGGCTCGCCCACCGCAACTTTGAGCATTTCGTCTCCTTACACCTTTACAGGAGTG
>JAEEPT010000110.1 GCA_016284895.1 Prevotella sp.
AGTTGTTTGTCTGTCCAGCGCAGTGGGTTGCGATAGACGTAAAGGTCCATGGTCACAGGAGATGCCATTGTGTTGCCATTGAGGTCGGTCACTTCCTTGACGGTCACCATCACGTTGGTCTTCTCTATCTGATAGTCAGGCACATCGAGGTTGATGTACAGCTCGTTGTCCTTGGAAACAAAACTGTAAGGGATGTTCTCCAGTGCCACGACGCCACGCATAGGTGCATAGTTGGATTTGTCAGCCAGACGCTCTACCACATCCTGTGCGATAAGTGTGTCGCGCTGCGTGGTCAACTCACCCGTTGTCAAGTCGCGATAGCGTTTCAAACTGATTCCTGTAGGCACAAGTTTCTGCTGGTTGTTCAGCTGCAATTCGTTGCGTCCGAAACTCAGGTATGCCATCAGTCCCAGTTCCTCGCCCGAGAGCGTCATGGAAGAAGTGGCCTTGATGATGTTCTCAGAGAGTGCCATCTCGTACATGGCTATCTCGTCGATATGTCCCGTGATAGGTCGCTCCACGGTCTCACTGTCAATCAAAGTGGCACCTGCTGCCAGTCGGTTGCCGAGGATGCCTCCCAAGGTATCAACAGCAAAGGTCTTCTTCAGCAACTGGTCCACATAGAGGTTACCCACATTGCGGGAGCGATTGACGGTCAGTGCCACATGGTGCCATGCACCGTCGTTCACGGTTGTGTTGGTTTGCAGGTGTCGTCCGCCTAAGTGCAAGTCAAGCAAACCACCACGCACTCCGAAGTTGAAATGGTTCGTCGCATCGGCTTCGGTCTCAGCCTTGCCATTGGAAAGCAACGTGCCTTCATTGTCGGTGGTGCGGAACCAGAACATCATTGTGTAGTCTTGATAGTTGGTGCGACTGAACTTGTCAGGCTCGATGCGGAAGCCCTCTTTACCGTCCAGCTTCATGCCGATGCCGTCGGGCACGTTCCATGCCGCTTCGTACACAGAAAGGTCGCTGCCACTGACTACACGGTTGAAACTGTAGTCACCCTGTCCCTCGTTCATCGGGAAATTGTCGAGCAGTCCTAACTCATATCCAGTGAGCATCTTCTGGGCATGTTCGCTCATCTCGCTGCTGCTCAGTGCACGGTTCCACAGTCGGAACTCCAGCATCTCACCCTCGTAGTTGGTGCCTTCCCAATTCTGTGATTCGGCAGAGTTTTCGTATTCGTACTGTTTGGTTACGCCCAAGCTATAGCTGCCAGTTCCGTTATAGAGGTGATTATAATTGAACGAGCCTATCTGCTTGGTGCCATCATAGAAAGATACCTGTGTGGTCTGCGTATCGATGTCGGGCTGTATCACGAAGGCAACCTGACGCAGACCGTTGAAATCGATGGCATCAGAGAGGAAGATGGCATCCTTGAAGACAGCTGCCAGTTGTTTGTTCCTGCTGACGCCAAGTTCCAGGAAGTTGTCACTATCGCCGTGGCTGAACAGCGTCATGTCCTTATCGTTGTCATCGGGGTTAATCATCACATCCACAGTGAACGCTCTGCCACCCAGGTGTCGCATACCTAAGTAATGAACTCCTCCTTCTCCGTTGAAGCGCAGGTCGGTTGAGAGCGCGATGTTGCTCGAGTTGGTCTGCCCAAGCACCTGGAAGTTGTTCAGGCCGCGCAAGTAGTTGCCGGCTATAGGCTCTGAGAAGCGCAGCATGATGTCCTCTCCGATGTCCAGGATGCCGTCCTCAGGTTTCGGTGTACCGAAGAGCTGTGGTCGGCGTGTGTCCTTGATACCCGTCAGTATTTCAGACGAACGGGTGAGGTATCCGTTGCCGTAGCGGCAGTAGTTCACAGCACGCAAGTCGTAGTTCTGCTCTATCGGGTCGGTTTCACCCCAGAAGGTGGCCATGATGCGTCCGTCGTCCACAATCATCTGACGTTCACCCGTGGCCTTCGCAAACAGTAGAGAGTCACTATAGTAAGAGCAGACGTTCACCCAGTCTTTGTCTCCCTGTGTCGAGAGCTTGTACTGCAGCTCGATGTGGTCGAAGTTGCGGTAGTTCATGTCGAAACCGTCGATGCGCACTGGCATGTAGTACTGCTGGCGCTTGCTATCGTAGGCCGACTCGGTGTTCACCACCCATTTATCGCCTGGCAAGGAAATATTCACCTTGCCTGCCACAGGCACAAAGTGGGCAGAGATGTTGCAGTTCCACGAACGCTTCACGTCCAGCGGATCCTTGATGCCGAGTTGTAGGTCATCGTAATCGTAGTCTGTACCTGGATAGACCTCTATCGTTTTTGTTACTACCTCATTAGGATTGAGAAGGAGACTCAGTCCACCGCCAGCCAGTGGATAGCCATCCACAGATACTTTGGCTCCATGAGGGTTCGAAGCGGGATCAAGGAAGATGAGGAAAGGATTGGTCGTTGTGGCCTGTGCCGGCAATGGGCTCTCGTTGACGAAGTGGAGGGTGAAACGTGCTGGTTCGTCGGCAGGAACATTGCTCATCGATGCCTGATCCACCCAGATGCGCGGATGGTCAATCTCGATGGTCTTGGCATCGAGCACTATGCCCGGATTATAGTATTTCGTCCTGCGTTCATCCTCATAAGGCTCGGCGGTGGCACCGCCACGAGTGCGATAGACGAAACTGCGGTACTGGGTTGGCGTGTTCTTAACGTAGGAGCATACGCCGCCTAACGAACCGGCAATGCCATAGTCTTCACCTTCAACGGTTCCTCCCCGTCGTATAAAGCCATAGTATTCGTCACTGACAAATTGGAAGAAGAGGTTTTCTGCGTTATCCACACCCATCTTCTGAAGCGAATCCACACGGGCGTTGAGTTCGTTCTTGTCCACCGTAGCCCGATAGACATCGACCACGAGATTGGACTTGCCTGACGGCTGCAGCGTGAAGCCCACGCTCTTCGTTCTGCCCGTCGTCTTGCCGAAGTTGTAGTTATAGTCTAATGAGAGGACAGGGGTGTATTTGACGTACATTCCCTTAGAGAATTGCTGAAAATCCAAAACATAATATTTCCCATCTCCTCCACTATTATTCAGTTTAGTTTCTTTATCAGCAAAACTCTTCATTCCCGATCCGAAATTGACAGTTCCGAAGCCAGTGCCGACTAATGGAATCTGCCAATAGCGGCTCTCATTTTCGTTTACACCAAACTTCTCGGTATAGCTGACGGAGGCGCGTCCGTCCACGTCGTAGCTCTTCACATGATCTGTGGCAAGCAGTTTGTCTTTCTCGTTGGTTGCGAGGAAGCTTATCCACGTTCGGATGCGATCATTGTATATATTGACTTCATTACTATAGGCATTCAGCGTGTCTGGGTCCACCTTGGTGTAATAGTTCTCTATTCCGAAGTTATCGTCATCGATATCCACACGACTGATATACATGGCACGGCCTTTCTCCTTTGCCACTTCACGAGCAGTTTCTACTTTGGTGCCTTTCGGCAGGATAAGGGCGTTGCGCTGGTTGAAAAGGTCAGGGATGAGCTCATTTTCGATATAGGTCTGGGAGTGGACGAAGATATTCTCAAATTCACTTCTGGTCATCAACACCTCATCGCGTACCAAATAGATTCTCTTGTCTTTACTGTCCACGCCCTCAGCCAGCAGTTTCATCGTGCCTTGCGGCACTTTGAAATCATGGCCTTCTACCGTATAGATGCCGCCGGCACGCGTCGTGAGCAGATTGAAGGTTGCTTCGTCAATGGCTCGCACAGCTATACCGTCTTCTGCTATGATATTATGCACCATACCGATGAACAAGTCTGCATCACGGCCCACATGGGAGCTTTTAGAGGAGGTGGTGATGCGCTCGGTAGTCTCGAAGGTGTAGCTGTACTGCCAGTTGTTATAGTAGGTGGTCATGAGGGCGAAACTAAAGTAGTCGGTACTCTTAATGGACATATCATTGTTGCCAAGGACATTACCTCCTCCAACACCGGACCAGAGACCTCGGAACACATTCATTCCAGCAGAGCTACTGCCAATGGTGAAGTTGGCACCCAACTTTGCTTTCACGTCCTCAGTAAAGCTGTAGCTGAGTTTGCTGCCGCTCTCTATATAGGCACTGGAGCCGGCACCTGGCGGGTCGCGCAGGATATCTACAAGCACGGCAGGACCTTCTGCCACCACGCGTCTCCCCTGGCTCTTAGCTTTCGACGCCATTACGTAGCCGCGGATAGGTCCGCCGTTCATAGGCAACACGTCGTAATGGGTGCCATCGTAAAGCAGTGTCATGGTCAGTGTCTTCAGCGCCATGTCCTCCTCTTGGGTGAAGGTCAGGTTCTGAGGCGTAAAGCGGTAGATGCTCTCACCCAGCGAGTCCAGTTTCACGGTCTCCGATTCGTTGGAGCCAACAAGGGCATTGTGGATGCTCACCTCGCCGCCTGTCAGTTGCACGATGTCTGGAGCTGCTTGCTGAGGATTGTTGTTCTTGTAGTATTTCTCCACTGCCGCAAGCTGCATGATAATAGGACTTCCTGCCATATAGACAGGGTATCCGAAACTGTAACCCTTCTTGGCATTCCACAGTTCAATGGAGACCTCTTTGCCCGTATTGTCCTTGTCGGTGTAGGACTTGATGCCCATGTACGGCTCGCCCATCATGTTGAACTGGGTGACGTTGAGTGTTGGCTGCGCATGGTAGATGCGTGAATAGGTCACGGTATCATTGTTCACATAATCGGACAGATCCAGCGTCTCGCCCACCTTGCCAGCCTGGAACAGCGTCGGATAGCCTTCTCCGTAGATTTCTGTCACTTTGTATTTCACGGGCAGCATAGGTACGCAGTATTCGCCCGTCACATGGCTTGGCTTGATGACCAGCCGGTGGCGATAGACATCCATGTGGCAGGTGTCTTTCTCGAGAAGGGCGAAATAGTAGTCGTTGTGACGTTCCGTGATGCTGGCATTCAGTTGGTCGCGCACCAGATACGAGGCGTTGTCACCCTCCAGCTGCATCACGATGGTCAGCGAGTCGCCCAAGTTATTGATCGAGGCTAATTCGCCCAGCGGCTTCATGCCCTCCACGTCACCGCCCACCACGCGGCCTTGCAGCGTGACGGTGGTCTGATCCCAGAAGACGTATTCGGCAACGCCCTTCTGCCAGTTGGCATTGCGGTTATTGTTCTCGTCGAGGTAGAAGCCCTCGTCCATGAACACATGGCCGTCCTTCACCACGCGGATGGTATGGTCGCCCTGCGGGATGCTCACGGAGAACCTACCCTGTGAGTCGGTGATGACAGGCGTTCCTGAGCCGTTCTTCACCACCATGCCATCGCGTTCGAACTGTGCACCTATGACAGGCACACTGGTTCCTTCATACATCACGTAGCCTTGGAACAGATAGTAGGTGTTCTGTATCAGTACGGCATTGGTCACCAGATTCTTGTCTTCATCGAAGTTGGCAATGAATTTTGAGTAAGGACTTTCATTACCAGCCGCCGTAGCCACAATCTCATAGCTGCCTGCTCCCACGTATGTCAGACCGCCTATCTCGAAGAATCCGTTCTCCGAGGTTACCGTGCTCTTCGTGATACCGTTCTTCGTGTCTTGCGGATTGGCTACTACGGTCACATTGGCGATGGCTGTACCATCAGGCAGTCGCACATAGCCTCGCACCATGCCCGTAGGCTCGCACCAACCCTCAACAGTGACGCTGTCTGTATGCAGACCCTCGCAGTCGTTCACGCCTATTACCTTATAGACATAAACATGTTGCGCTTTGGTTGTCTTGTCGATATAGGTGTTCATGTTGTATGCACTCTCCAATTCCACCCAATCGTCTTCAACCTTGTCACGGCGCAGGATGCGGTAGTAGTCGCCCAAGCCCGTTGTCTCCCACTTCAGTGATACAGAAGACTGCAGGGTGGTGGCTTGAATGTTTACCAACTTCACGTTGCTGTTAAACTCGTAGCGTTCGTTCTCGCCTGTCTCAGTCTTTGTCACCTTGAAGCTCAAACTATCGGTAGGCATGAGTTTCGACGCGCCCTGTTCTACCACAAAGCGGAAGTCATAATCAACACATGAAGTCAACAGTTCGTGGTCATTCAGTTTGCCTGCTTCCGCCTCCTTGCTACTCAGCTCGCGGCGCTCAGTATATCGCACCTTGCCGTTGACAGACTTGTCGGTCAGGAGCACCAGTTTGGCTTTCGCGTCCCATATAGGAGTGACGTGCTCCTTGCTCGCCGACACCTCTTGCAAAGGCATAGGCAAGTTTCCTGCCAGTTTCCAATGTCCAGCTCCGTTGCCTTGGTTCAGCAGCGTATCCAGTACCCCAACCTCTGTGTCGTAGGCAGCGATGCCCTGTCCGTAGCAATCTCCTCTTGCAAAGGAATGGCAAATGTGCCCCACCCCTTCCAATGGCTGCCCAGATTATCCAACAGCTCGCCTATGCCCAATTGGGTGGCATCAACGGCTGTATCGTCCCATCCTGAAAGGCTGTAGTTCGTCCTGTTGCCACTTGAAGGATAGGCAGTCTTATTACTGAGAAAGCACATGGCTACATGGTCGAAGTTGATGTATTTGCCGTTTTCCAGACATCTCGTAGTGGTGTTCATACTGTTCGTATCACCCATGCCTCTGAAGGCACCTGCGTAGCTGTTGGCGGCGAACGCCTTGGCTTCTATAACACCGTCGAACAGACTGTGCCTAATGGCATTCGTTGATGATTGAGAATGGCCTATGAATCCGCCGGCAGTGGTTCCGGTGGTAAAAATGTGTGCCGACACGCGGCAATTCTCGATAGAGAGCGAGGATTCCACACAGCCCACCAGTCCTGCGGCATAGGAGCCGCCACTGACGGAACCAGTCACATTGAGATTGCGGATGGTGGCATCTTTCGTTTTGACGAACAGGGCAATATAGGGCTTGTCCCCTCCCTTTATATTAATGTTCAGCGTGTGGCCGTTGCCTTCAAAGATGCCCCTGAAAGGTATGTCGCTGGTATAGCCGGCGGCATTGGTTACATTGAAGTCGCCAGCCAGGATGGCATTCACGTCCGAGTTGCCGTTAGCATCTACAATCTTGGCGCGAAAGTTTTGCCAATCGGCTGAATTGCGCAGAATATAGTAGTTCTTTCCGTCGATGGTCATCGTCTGGCTGCCATCCAGCGGCACTGTGTAATAGCAGTTGGTAAAGGTATTGTTAGGGGCACGTGAGAATGTATTGCAGCTGGTCAACTTGTTGTCAACATTCACATAGAGTGGACTGAACAGGCAGTTTTCCATCTTCACTGTGCCACCCACACCCACGAAACCGCCGGTGCTGTGGCTCTTTTCTCCCACAAGCTGTCCGTCGAAAAGGCAGTTCCTCAGCGTCGCTTCACCGTGGACAAGACCGACAAATCCGCCGTTGGAAGCATCGCCGGCAATCGTACTGCCCACGAGGGCCGAGACACGACAGTTCAGGATGGTGAGGTTGGTTCTAAGCATGGCTTCGCCCACCAAGCCTCCAGCAAACTTCTGCTTTCCGACCACCTTGCCTGCCACATGCAGGTTCTTGATGGTGGCAGAGCCCACACGGGTGAAAGGAGCCACATATTCCGCATTGAGGGTGTCGTACATGACCGTCAGCGTATGCCCGTTGCCGTCGAATGTACCCGAATAACCCTTCGTGTCTTCAAGGTTTTTGCCTATCATGGCACTGTGGTTATCAAGTGTGATGTCGGCCACCATGATGGCATTCAAGTTCTCGTTTTCTTTGTCAACAATTTCTGCAAAGGCCTCCCAGTCGTTCTTGTCCCGCAGGATAAATCGATTCTGACTGTCGTACTTATTTCCACCCAAGCAGAAGGTGAAATTGGCAGTATGGCTGTTTTCCGTCCATTTGCCTTTGGAAACAGAAGCACTGAACAAGGCAGGCAGGCGCAGCGAGTAAGGTAGCGAAGTCTGGGCGTACGTTCCTGATATCCAGTCCCAGATGGCTGTAGAGGAACGGCGAACACGGTAATAGACAGTCTGTCCCTCATAGCCATCCACCAGCGTGTTGTCCGTGAAGGTGTAAGTGGTCGTACTGTTATCGAATGACTCCAACCCAAGTGTCTGCCACTGGCTCATGGCGTTCAGAGAACCAGTCGTGTTACGCTGGATTTCCCATGTGTCATTCGCCACAATGTCGTCCCAGTTGTTGTTCCTGCAATTCCAGGTGAGCAGCACCGACCCATCAGCCTGCAGTGAGGAAGTGAGAGCGTAAGGCTGGTGAAGCGTAGGAATCATGATGGAGTCCGAGTAAGAGATACGCTCCTTCTTGTCCGACCTGTAGCGGGCCTCGAGCGAGAAGTTTTTGTAGCACTTGTCAGCATCCAGATAGATAAAGCCCGACATCTCAGGGCTTACGAACTGAGACCTCTTGATTTCCATCTTGCCAATCACCTCAGTATAGTGGGCTGTCAGTCTCGTGATGCTGTCCGATGCCATCGTATAGATAACCATCGTCTGGCCGGCATGTTGAGCGTCGTAGCCCAGCATGGGTTCTATCACAGATGGCTTGATGGGAGTGAACGTCTCTGGGAAAGTAAATTTGGTTGGATTCGGAGTGACGTTAGCTCCGCTCTCACCGGCAGGACCATCGGGGCCGCTGCCAGTCTTGCGCACACTCCAGGAAATGGTGAGTTCTCTGCCACGAAGGTTTTCAGGAACAGTCCAGGTGAAATAGACCATGAAAACATTCGTACTCGACGACACCTGGCAACTTTTCTCGGCAGTGAGCACTTCCACATCCTCGTAGTCACCATTGCGGCTCAGTATCATCCTGCCATCCATGCTCTTGTTGAACCATACGGTAGCGTTAGGACCGCTTTTCTCCCTGCTGTAGTAATGCAACAGAGTCATTTTGCTGCCACCCGCAGGGGTCACATAGACATTGCCGTTGTGGACCCATCCGTCGTAGCCGTCCTCGTCATAGATAGGCATCTGGATTTTCAACTGGTCTGCGCCTACCATCGTCACTTGGTAGCGCGACGTGTTCTGCACCTCGTCCGCCATTATCGTTTGCGGCAGCAATAATGCCAGCAGCATAAGCGGCAAAAAATGTTTCATTCTTATCCTTCTCATAGTCGTATGTATTGTTTTTAATGTATCGGCAATTAAGGCATAATTGTATCAATTCAAGCGTAAAAATACAAAAAAACAATTGTACTTCAATGCTTTTTCACAAAAAATGCATAAAAAACGTACGTTTTGGATAAGAAAGATGTCTTAAAAAATTAGCAACCCACCATTAGTCCTGTTGAAGATGATCATGTCGTTTTCGACAGGTACATGGGGACAAAAGAACAAGGGAACGCTTTTGGTGCAGTGCTTTAGGGGATTGTCTGAACCTTTAGCTCGGCGCAAGCCAAACGAATATGGGGATTTACTGAAATGCTCCTTTGATTGGCTCTCGCGGGGCTAAAGGTTCAGTTCAATCAAAGGAATAAAGTGGAACATCTTTAAACGTTAAACTTTAAACGTTAAACGTTTTTTCACACTATACCAAGTCTGTTTTATGGTGGAAAAGGACGGATGCTACGATGGGAGCACCGATGAGTGCAGTGACGGAATTCACAGGAAGAGCTCCTTCGAAGCCTGGCATTCGAGCAATGAGATTGCAGACCAATGCCAAAGCGGAACCTGTGAGGGCGGTGGCTGGCATCAGTACTCGATTATCATTCGTTCGCCAAAGTGCCCGACATAGATGTGGAACTGCCAATCCTAAAAACATAATCGGACCGCAATAAGCGGTGACGATTGCCACCATCACTCCCGAACAAGAAATGACTGACACACGGGCATGGGAGATGTTAAGACCTAAGTTCTGTGCGTATTTATCTCCCAACAGCAGGATATTCATCGTTTTGATGAGGAGCATGCTGACGGGCACAAGCACTGCCATGATGCTGACAAACAACCACACCTGTCCTGCGCTTACTCGAGAAAAGCTGCCTAATCCCCACACTACGTAGGCACGGATGTCTTCCTCGTTGGAGAAGTATTTCAACACACCGATGATAGCTGTTGCCACGTATCCCACCATCACACCAATGATGAGCAACGTGGCGTTTCCTTTCACCTTCTGAGAAATGGCAAGAATCAGCATCATGACGGAGAGTGAACCGACAACCGCTGATACGATTAGCAAAGCATTTCCTGCCAAACCCAAACTACTCAGCGCCACGCCTCCGATACTACCCGAAAGCAACACCACCAATGCCACACCTAACGATGCGCCATTACTGATACCAAGAACGGATGGACTGGCAAGTGGGTTGTGGAAAATGGTTTGCATCTGAAGACCACTGATAGCAAGTCCTGCACCTGCTGCCAAGGCTGTGGCTGCTTGAGGCAGACGGGATTTCAGGATGATGTTTTGCGATACCTGTGTGGCATTCTCTCCTGAACTAAAAAGCACATCCATCACCTCTGAAATGGGGATGGAGATGGTGCCTATCATGATATTGAGCAAGAAGAATGCAACAACAAGAAAGGTGATGAAAAGAAATCGAAATTTCATGAGTTATAGTACTTTATAATACTTTGGTTGATAATCTTTTAGAATGTCTGAATGAAAGGCATGAATAAAGTCGAGCAAAACGGTATCTGGTTCCATTGGAGACAATTCATTGAAAGGAGTATTTCCCATGTCACAGGTGATGACATGTTGTTCTTTCCACGGACGGAAATCCACATAGCGCTCATCCTCGGCACCAAGGGTTTCGTAAGTGATGGCATCACGTCCCTTACTCTGAACAATCCAAAAATCCACATCGTTTGCCTTGGCATAAACATCCTCGAAATCAAGGTTCACACCGCCAGAACGGTCATCCTCCGACAAGAAATAGTGTGCCGAAGCATCCCGACAAATACGTGAAATGAAACTTGCGCCACCCATCGCATACCAATTATCACCATGCATCTTTCCGTAGAGCACAGAAGGCTTTTGCTGGGAAGCATCGGAAGCAACAAGAGAGCAAGCAGCGAGGTAGTTCTTTTTTATGACAGAGAAAATGGAATCTGCCTCTTGTTCCCGATCCAAAAGGACACCCACTAACTTAATCCATTCAGCCTGAGCCAAAGGGGAAGTTTCCTGATAGCCCATGTATGGAACAAGAGGAATGCCGAGTTCTGCGAGTTGATCGAAGCCGCCACGCTTGGAAGGTGACACAAAAATAATGGATGGCTGAATCGACATGATGAGTTCCACATCGAATACTCCTTCTCGCCCAATCTTCTTGATTCGACCATCCTCAATGCGCTGTTTGAGGTCGTCAGAGAAAAGACGCTTGGCACTCATCACACCCGACACAACATCCAATGCCTGA
>JAEEPT010000324.1 GCA_016284895.1 Prevotella sp.
CGCTGTGTCGCCGCCCACGCCGCAGTTCGCCATCCAGACGCGCATCTTCGGGAAGTGGGTCATATAGTAGAGCCAAATGTAGGAGTGATAGTGCCCGCCGTCGGTGATGCTGTTGCCTACAAATGCCACACGGTCGCCCTCGCGGAAAGGGGCAACGCTCTGAGCCATTAAGGGCGGAACGTTAGAAAGGTTGAAAAGGTGAAATGGCGAGAGGTTGAGAAGGAACAGAAGAGAGGTGATAAGTTTCTTCATATTGCTGAGAATGAATGTTATAATCTGCGGACAGCTTGCCCGTGGCCTGTTAAAATGTCAAGGGCTTGCCGTCGTATTCAAAGTCTTGAAGGACATAGCGGTCGGATGTCTTGACGTTCCACTTCGTCTTGCTCGTGACGTTGATGTTTCGCATCACGACATTATTGCAGCGCGAAGGGGGAAGCTCTCGGCCGCCAGGCTTGAAGAACTGTGTCCAGGGATAGATGTAGAGGATGGAACCGCAGTTGCCCGAAATGTTTTCCACGAGGATGTACTCGTAGTGTTGGGGCGTGTCGGGCCGCATCTTCAGCCACAGCACACGGTTGGTGCTTTCGGCGTGGCAGTTGCGCAGGATGATGTTGCGGTCGTGGAGCGATTCGGAACCTAAGGTGAGGCATCCGTGCACGCGTCCGTAGCGGCAGTTTTGAATCAGTATGCGCTCGCAGGGGCCGTTGCTCTCGTCCTGGTCTGCCCAAGTTCCCTTGCCCCCTTTCAGCACCACAGCATCGTCGTTGACGTGCATAAAGCAGCCGCAGACCATTACGTCCGTGCAGGCATCAATGTCTATGGCGTCCGTAGAAGGGCCGCCGCGTGTGGGGTCGAGCGGCCAGATGTTCTCTGTCGGTGCATAGATGTAGCAGCCCAGGTAGCGCACATGGTGGCTTTTATAGACGTGGTTGGTCCAAAAAGGTGAGTTGATGAGGTGTACGTCCTGAATGGTTACGTTCTTAGAGTTGGAGATGTAGGTCAGTCGTGGCCGTTGTGCGTCTTTGTTGGTACCTTGCGGATTCCAGCTTCGGCGAACCCAGAACTCCTGCCAGTAGGGTAGGCCGTTGCCGTCGATTGTGCCTTTGCCCGAAATGGTAAAGCCGTCCACAGAGTCGGCATTGATGAGTGCCACGAAATATTTGCACGTCTCGCCCTCGATACGTGTTGTGGCAACAGGGAAGTCGCTGATGCGCTCTGAACCCAGAAGCGTGGCACATTCGCTGAGGTGCAGATGCGTGCCTTGGCGGAAGAACAAGGCTCCTGTCTTGAAACGCCCATCGGGAACGACAACAACCCCGCCCCCTTCATCGGCACAGCGGTCTATAACGGCTTGTATCTGCTTTGTCTGCACCTCGTTGCTGCCTGCCACTACGCCGTAGTCCGTCAGCACATACTGGCGACCCAACTGACCGACGTCAACCTTCGCGGTGTCCTGGACCCAAGCCTCCATTGGCGTACCGTCGGGCCACAGCTCGGCGTGACGAGCAAAGAGGTAAGGGTTAAAAGATAAGAAAACTGTGCACAAAAGGCATCTCAACATCGTGTTCTTCGCGTTCATCATAGTCGTGTTTCGCAATGTTTCAGGCACAAAAGTACAAAATAATGAAGAGAAAAAGGCGTAATACCGTTGAAATTATGTATCTTTGTGAAAGCAAACACGTCAAAACGATGAAAAAACAACTTAAAAGCAGACTTTTTATGTCAGTTCTGCTGGCCTTCTGTTTCCTCAGTTGCAACTTTGTCGCAGCCCAATCGACTGCCGATGTCCTTCAAGCCGCCCGCAAAGCCAACGACTACTTCATGAGCAACAATGCCGACCCGACTCAGCCAACCTATGTGGGACGTATGCGAGAGAGCAACCTTTGGACGCGTGCCGTCTATTATGAGGGGCTGATGGCCCTCTGTTCCATTGACCCGCAGCCGCGCTACATCGACTATGCTGAGCGCTGGAGCGACCACCACCAATGGCAGGCGCGAGGCGGATTAGAGACCACCAATGCAGACAACCAGTGCTGCCAGCAGACCTATATCGAGCTGCATCAAA
>JAEEPT010000111.1 GCA_016284895.1 Prevotella sp.
CGGAAACTGGTGAAGCGCGACAAGGAGTGTATCATGGGATGGGACAACACGCTGGCAACCCGCACATTCAGCCACATCAGCCCGTGGGGATGGGATGCCGCCCTGAAAGCACGTCTGGTGAGAACAGGAATAGATGGCCGCCTACTGCCTACCGATGCGGTGCTGGAGCGCATCAGACAGTTATCTCACCGTCGTACATCCGCACAACTGTTGGAAACGCTACTCAGACAGATAGGCACAGAAACACTGACCGGTGAAGCATGCGAATGCACATCAGAAGCAGAAGTAGCTGAACGGATGGGCCAGTGGCAGCACATAGCGGTGAAGGCTCCATGGTCATCCAGTGGCAGAGGTGTACGGTTTGTCAACAACTCGCTGACCGCCTCAGTAGAGGGATGGATGCGCAACGTGCTGCAACGACAGGGGAGCGTGATGGTAGAGCCTCTATACAATAAAGTGAAGGACTTCGGCATGGAGTTTATTTCTGACGGACAAGGCACCATCAGCTACGAAGGACTGTCACTATTCCATACTGCCAACGGAGCCTACACAGGCAATCTGCTGGCTACGGAAGCGCGCAAGCGCAGCATTCTGGAGACCTACGTGCCGGGAAGTGTGCTCGACGAGGTGAGACAGGCCGTGTGTCAAGAGCTGGCTGCCACCATCGGACAGCAATACACGGGACCCTTCGGCATCGACATGATGATTGTGGGTGGTAGCAGCCCCTGCCTGATGCATCCCTGCGTGGAAATCAACCTGCGCCGAACGATGGGACATGTGGCACTAGCACTGACACGACTCGTGAACCCCGCAGATGATGACGAGGTGATGCGCGTTATGAGAATCGTGTATGAAGAACATCAATACAAACTACGAATAGAACGATTATGAAACTGAACCAACTACTTCTTGTGGCAGCCCTCGTGCCTGCCTCGCTGAGCGCACAGTACCGCTCGGAGGTGTGGTGTCCCGACAATGGCGACGGCACTTACACAAATCCCGTGATCAATGCTGACTATAGCGACCCTGATGTGTGCGTAGGTGCATCGGGCGAGGACTACTACATGACGGCTTCGAGCTTTCAGTGTACCCCCGGACTTCCTATCCTCCATTCAAAGGATCTCGTGAACTGGGAAATCATTGGCTATGCCTTGACAGAGCTCTATGAGGGATTCGACGAACTGAAGATTCATTTCAACAAGCCACAACACGGCAATGGTGTATGGGCACCATCGATTCGTTATCACAATGGTGAATACTACATCTACTGGGGTGACCCCGACTACGGTGTGTTCATGGTGAAGACCAAAGACCCCGCAGGGAAATGGGAGGCACCCGTAAGAGTGATCAGTGGCAAGGGCTACATAGACACCACCCCACTCTGGGACGATGACGGTCGCTGCTATCTGGTGAACGGATGGGCGAACTCAAGGGCGAAGTTTGCTTCAGTGCTGACCGTGCGCGAGCTGTCGGCTGACGGTACACGAGCCATCGGACAACCCGTGATCGTGTTTGACGGCAATGGAACGGAGAACCGCACCTGCGAGGGGCCGAAGTTCTACAAGCGCGACGGCTGGTACTGGATCATGTGTCCGGCAGGCGGTGTACCCACAGGCTTCCAGCTGGCCATGCGCAGCAAGAGCCCCTACGGACCATACGAGCACAAGACGGTGCTCGCACAGGGCAAGACAAAAATCAACGGTCCTCACCAAGGAGGATGGGTTCATACGAAATATGGTGAAGACTGGTTCCTGCATTTTCAAGACAAAGAGTCATACGGAAGAGTGGTTCATTTACAACCCGTCGACTGGTCGTCGGGATGGCCGGTGATGGGTAGGAAAGGCGAGCCGGTCGTCACCTATCGAAAGCCCAAGTCGTCGTCGAGTACGATAGTGAATCCGGTAGAGAGCGACGAGTTCAACTCACCCACTATAGGCAAGCAGTGGCAGTGGCACGCTAACTACGACGAAAAGTTCGGCATGCCCACAGCGTTCGGTACCTTCAGAATCTACACATATAAGCTCTCTGAGAACTGGAAGAGTTTTTGGGAAATTCCTAATCTGCTGTTGCAAAAGACACCGAACGATTCGTTCACCGTCACCACGAAGATGCGCATGACATCGAAAGCCGACGGACAGTTTGGCGGACTTGTCATGATGGGCCTCGACTACACGGCACTTGTGGTGCGCCGTCAGGGAAAGGAGTTCCAGTTGGTACAAATGAGCTGCAAGGCAGCCGACAAGGGTAAGCAGCAAACAGAACACATCATCGCCACACTTAAGCCCACCGCTGAAGACAAGACCGACTACAAGCCTGGAATACACGAGGACATCTACCTACGACTCCACGTAGATAACTCACGGCTGAGGTTCGCCTACAGTATGAACGGCAAGCAGTTCACCGACTGCGGAGAACCGTTCCAGATGAAGGAAGGCAAGTGGATCGGAGCAAAGTTTGGCTTCGTTGCAGCCGAGACCAATGAGAAGGCAGACAGAGGATGGGTGGAAGCCGACTGGCTGCGCGTGACCAAATAAAAGGGGCTATTTAGATTTTTTATAATTTGTCTGCACAAGATTCTACAGAAAAAATAGTAATTTTGTGCGGTTTATGAAGACAACAGACAAAAAAGAGAGTGTGCGCCAATCAGCTGAGCGCATGCTTGACAACTATCTTGAGATGAACAATCATCGCAAAACGCCTGAGCGTTATGCGATATTGAAAGCGGTTTACGACATGAATAGCCACTTCACGCTCGAAGAGCTGGGTGGCAAGTTAAATGAAGTGTATAAGTTTCCCGTATCAAGGGCCACACTCTACAACACGCTCAAATTGTTCATGGAACTTCGCTTCGTCATTCGACACCGGTTCCAAGGGACAACAAAGTACGAGGCATGCTACGAAGGAGAGAGTCATTGCCATCAGATATGCACTGTGTGTGGAAAGGTGACAGAGGTGAAAGCGCCTGAGATTACGGAAACCATCAACCAAATGCACTTAAAGCGCTTTAGAAAAGATGGCTACGCCCTCTACATCTATGGGATATGCTCGACGTGCCAGGGTGCTATCACTCGACAGAGAAAGAAAACAAATCCGCAATGAGAATAAGCGGAGTGAGTGTCTGAACAAGCGCAGACACTCACTGACATAAAAAGTATGAACCTCAATAAAAGGTCTGACAAACGCTTGTTCAGACATTCTCTCTCATGACGTGGGGGAACCATTAAAATGAATAAAGGAAAGGTTGACGTCCTGCTGGGATTGCAGTGGGGCGATGAAGGAAAAGGTAAGGTAGTGGACGTACTAACCCCTCGCTATGATGTGGTGGCACGCTTCCAGGGTGGTCCGAACGCAGGACACACACTTGAGTTTGAAGGACAGAAATACGTGCTGCGTTCCATTCCATCTGGCATCTTCCAAGGAGAAAAGGTGAACATCATCGGCAACGGTGTAGTGCTGGCTCCCGACCTCTTCATGGAAGAAGCAAAAGCACTGGAACAAAGCGGGCACGAGTTGAAGAACCGCTTGCACATATCTAAGAAAGCACACCTCATCATGCCCACCCACCGCGTACTCGATGCTGCATACGAGGCTCAGAAAGGAAAGAACAAAGTAGGCACTACCGGCAAAGGCATCGGTCCTACCTATACTGACAAGGTGAGTCGAGTTGGTTTGCGCGTAGGCGACATCCTGGAGAATTTCGAGGAGAAGTACCAAGCAGCAAAGGCACGCCACGAAGCTATTCTAAAGTCACTCGGATTCGAATATGACATCACCGAAGTGGAGAAGAAATGGCTTGAAGGAATTGATTATCTGAAACAGTTCCCTATCGTTGACTCCGAACACGAAATCAACAACCTGCTGCGTAGCGGCAAGAGTGTGCTCTGCGAAGGTGCCCAGGGAACGATGCTCGACATCGACTTTGGCAGTTATCCATTTGTCACCTCTTCGAACACCATCTGCGCAGGAGCTTGCACAGGATTAGGCATTGGCCCCAACAAGATAGGCGATGTCTATGGCATCATGAAGGCCTACTGCACCCGCGTAGGAGCAGGTCCCTTCCCTACCGAGTTGTTTGATGAGACAGGAAAGAAGATTCGCGACTTGGGTCATGAGTACGGAGCCGTCACAGGACGAGAGAGAAGGTGTGGGTGGATTGACCTCGTGGCACTGAAATATTCTATCATGGTGAACGGCGTGACGAAGCTTATCATGATGAAGAGCGATGTGCTCGACGGCTTCGACACCATCAAGGCATGTGTGGCATACAAGCAGAACGGACAGCAGATAGATTACTTCCCCTACAACATTGAGGAAGGCATAGAACCCATCTACAAAGAGCTGCCAGGATGGAAGCAGGATATGACGCATCTGACCAGCGAAAGTCAGTTCCCACAGGCCTTCAAGGACTATGTGAAGTTCCTCGAAGAACAGTTAGAGACTCCTATCGCCATTATATCCATTGGTCCCGATCGTGACCAGACAATCGTACGATAACAATGAAAACATCAATTCCCAAAGGAACACGCGACTTCGGCCCTGTGGAAATGGCCAAGCGCAACTATATCTTCAACACCATACGCTCTGTTTACGAACTCTACGGATTCCAGCAGATTGAGACACCTGCCCAGGAAACGCTTCAGACGCTCATGGGCAAGTATGGCGAGGAGGGCGACAAGCTGCTGTTCAAGATTCTGAACAGCGGTGACTACTTGGCAAAAATATCAGACGAAGAGCTGACTGAGCGCAACGCACTACGCTTGGCTGCAAAATTGTGCGAGAAGGGATTGCGATATGACCTGACCGTCCCCTTTGCCCGCTACGTGGTGATGCACCGCGAAGAACTGCAATTGCCCTTCAAGCGCTATCAAGTGCAACCCGTGTGGCGTGCCGACCGTCCGCAGAAGGGGCGCTATCGCGAGTTCTATCAGTTCGATGGCGACGTGGTGGGCAGCGACTCACTCATCAATGAGGTAGAGCTGATGCAGATCGTCGATACCGTGTTCCAGCGCTTCGGCGTTCGCGTAGCTATCAAAATCAACAACCGAAAGATTCTAACCGGCATCGCCGAAGTGATAGGTGCTGCCGACAAAATTGTTGACATCACCGTAGCCATCGACAAGTTCGACAAGATAGGCATCGAAGGCGTAAGGGCAGAACTGGCTGACGACGGACTCTCAGAAGAGCAGATACACCAGCTAGAACCCATCATCACACTCGACGGCACTAATGCTCAGCGACTGCGCAAACTGAAAGCCATTCTCAAGGACAGCGAGACAGGACTGAAGGGCATAGAAGAAACTGACTACATACTGAGTATGCTCAGCAAGTGCCGCTTGAAGAACAAGCTGGAACTCGACCTCACGCTGGCACGCGGATTGAGCTACTACACAGGGGCCATCTTCGAAGTGAAAGCACTCGACACCCCCATGGGCAGCATCTCGGGAGGCGGACGCTACGACAACCTGACGGGCATCTTCGGCATGCCAGGACTCTCGGGCGTAGGCATCTCGTTCGGCGTTGACCGCATCTACGACGTGCTTAACGCGCTCGACCTCTATCCAAAAGGTTCGCTACAGACTTCAAAGGTGCTCTTCATCAACTTTGGTGATAAAGAGACAGCCTACTGCATGCCCATCCTCGCTCAGCTGCGCAAAGCAGGCATCAGGGCAGAACTGTTCCCCGACGCCGCAAAAATGAAGAAACAAATGTCGTATGCCAACGCAAAAGAGATACCCTACGTAGCATTGGCTGGCGACAACGAGATGGCCAAGGGAAAGATTACGCTGAAGAACATGCTGACGGGCAAGCAGATACTCGTTGACACCTCAAAACTCATTGAAAAACTCAAGAAATGAAAATCGGAAAACTACTCATCATTACTGTTTGCACCCTATTTCTTCTGACAGCAGCCAACCGGAAGACCACCACAATCTTCATGATTGGCGACTCGACAATGGCCAACAAGGACATCTCTCATGACAGGAAGGAGCGTGGATGGGGAATGGCTCTGCAATGCTATTTCGACGACAACATTCGGATAGAAAACCATGCCGTCAATGGACGTTCGTCGCGTTCATTCATCAACGAGGGACGATGGGACACCGTCATCAGCCGGATGAAGCCTGGCGACTATGTCATCATTCAGTTCGGACACAATGACGAAAAGCCCAAAGCCGACCGCCACACCGACCCAGGATCGACATTCGACTACAACCTGGCAAAGTTTGTGAGGGAAACACGTGAACACGGAGGCATCCCCGTGCTGATGAATGCTGTGGTACGCCGCAATTTCGCCAAGGTGACACCTAAAAACGATGACGACGAAAAACTGCGAAACACAACGTTTAAAGATGCCAACGAACTGGTGGAAGGCGATTCGCTGGTGGACACCCACGGACTTTATATCGTTGCTCCACGTGATGTGGCCAAACGAATGAATGTTCACTTTGTCGATGCCAATCGCATCACCCACGAACTGGAACAGGGATTGGGACGCGAAGCATCGAAAAAGCTGCACATGTGGTTCCTGCCTAATGAAGAACCCAGTGTGCCGAAAGGCCGACAGGACAACACCCACTACAACATCTACGGTGCACACACGGTGGCCCGTCTGCTGGCTGATGCACTATGCGAAGAGGTGCCTGTACTGAAAAAGTACCGCACCGATGCCGACATCACCGTTGACCGTAAGGGAAGAGGACAGTTCATGAAACTGGAACCTGCCGTTGAGCAGGCACTGGCTGACCCGAAGAAGCCTACCACCATTCAGATACTGGGTGGACAGTGGGAACAACCCAAGCTGCCTAAGAAACACAAAATCACATTCATTCTCAGAGAAGGAGCCACATGGAAGTAAATGTTAATGACGTACTTTTGCGCAACGTAGCACTGCTCTCTCAACAAGAAAAGAAAGAAGTGGAAATGATGCCAGCCGGCACTGCCCCTCTCCCTTCAGTTGAAGAAGTGAGGCGGATTGTGAGTCTTATCAAAAGCATCATTTTTCCTGATTATCTAAACAAACGGCAACCCGATCCACAAATTCGCTCCTATTTCATAGGTGTGAATATGGAAGAGCTTTATCATTTGCTTTGCAGACAAGTGGCACGAGGACTCCAGTTTTGTGAAGAGTGCGCAGAACAAGAAGTAGCTCCGGCTGCCCAGCAGATAGCATTGAACTTCATTGACCAACTGCCTGAGATCAAGCGACTGCTCTACACCGATGTAGAGGCCATGTTCAATAACGACCCTGCTGCCACTAACTACGGTGAAGTGATATACTGCTATCCAGTGGTGAACACGATGACGCATTATCGCATTGCTCATGTACTGCACAAAATGCAAGTACCCGTGATTCCGCGAATCATCACTGAGCAAGCCCACTCCAAGACCGGCATTGACATTCATCCTGGGGCTACCATCGGTGAGTATTTCGCAATCGATCACGGCACAGGTGTGGTTATTGGCGAAACATGTATCATCGGCAATCATGTGACACTCTATCAGGGCGTGACGCTCGGTGCAAAGAGTTTCAAATACGACAGCGAGGGCAACATGCTCAACGTGCCGCGCCACCCCATCATCGAAGACAACGTCACCATCTACTCGAACGCTTCGATACTGGGACGCATCACAATAGGTCACGATTCAATCATTGGTGGCAACATCTGGGTGACAAACAACATACCGCCCTACTCTCGCATACAGCAGAGCAAGGCGGTTGACCTCTCATTTCAAGGTGGCTTAGGAATATGACCTAAGCCACCATTCGTTTTCTTAAGGGTTGTTGGCTTCGAAGATAGCCATACGCTCCTCCAACTGGGCATACTGATGATCCTCAATGAAGGAGGTGCACACGCGCAGACCTTCCTGATGACTGCCAGTAGTGACGAGACAGATGGCTGACACACCGTAGTACATCAATTCCTTTGCCAGTTCACCACTCGACATCTGCTTGTAGCCAATGGTGAAATAGAATCCGTCGGCAATGGGCTCGTCCAAATCGCGATCATAGACAATGTGGAACCCGTGACGCAGGAAAATTTCCTTCAGCTTATGGGCTCGTTCGCCATAGACTTTGATGTCGTCGCGGAAATTATAGGTGCCATCGCTGGCAGCCTTCAGCAGGGCTGCCAGAGCATACTGGGCACTATGACTCGTACCCGACGACAGGGCATAGAGCATGCGTGTGGAGAAAACCAATCCGAAAGGCAAGCCTTCATATCGATTACTCAGTGCCTCGTAGTGACGATGGAACAACTGATTGCCGATGCACACCACACCGATGCGCTCACCGGCATAGCTGAATGCCTTAGAACCGCTGATGAGCAGCATGTAGTTCTCCGTGTAACGGGCTACGGTGGGCTGATAGGGAGCCTCGAACGGACGACTCAAATCCTTGCGGAAATCCATAGCGAAATAGGCCAAGTCTTCCATCACCACAGCATCGTATTTCGTGGCAAGCGTACCAATGGTCTTCAGTTCGTCCTCGTTCAAGCAAATCCAAGCGGGGTTGTTAGGATTGGAATAGACGATGGCACAGATATTTCCCTTCGACAGATAGGACTCCAGCTTCGGCCCCAGTTTGTCGCCTCGGAAATCGTAAACATCAAACGTCTGCATCTTCACCCCCATCACCTTCAGCTGCATCTTCTGAACAGGGAAGCCTGGGTCAATGAACAGCACGGTGTCCTTCTCGGGATTGCTTTGCGAACAGGTGAGGAACGAAGCAAACGTGCCTTGCATGGAACCACAAACGGGAACACAGCACTCGGCATCGATATCGACATTGATGAAAGCTTTCACGAAACGCGAGGCCTCTTGCTTCAGCACTGGATAGCCCTGAATATCGGGATAAGAATGGGCTATGCCGTCACGAAGTGCTTGAATCTGAGCATCGACACCCACCTGCGCGGCAGGAAGTCCTGGGATGCCCATCTCCATCTTGATGAACTCCACCCCACTCTGCTTCTCAGCCATCGCTGCCACCTGCTTTACCTCACGAATGGTAGCATGGGCAAAATCGGTGATGCCCAGTTGGCCGATAAGCTGATTGACTATCTCTCTTTTAATTGGAGTCTCTTTCATAGCGTAGCGAATTCTTTATTTCTCACTCTCTGCCTTACCTATAGCCAGCGCCTTGATGTTGGCTTCTACTACAGCTTCGCCCTTGCGTCCGAACACACGACGGATGGCATCCTCAAGCTTCTCATACTCAATGCCCAGTGCTTTCTGTGCCGCACCAAGAAGGATCACATTAGCAGAACGGGGAACGCCCGCCTCCTTCGCCTGCTGCTCAATATCAAGCAGAATGACGTTGCCCAACTTTGCAAGGTCGGCCTTGATCACATCGATATCGGGATAGTTGGGGATGTTCACAAACGGAGTGCTCGATGTGATAATCCAGCCATCCTTCTTCAGGAACGGCAGGTAGCGCAGGGCTTCCATTGGTTCCATAGAGATAATGACATCGGCCCCTCCCAGGGGGATGAGGTCGCTATGAATGGGCTCGCTCGACAGACGCAGATTCGACTGCACGTCGCCTCCACGCTGACTCATTCCATGAACCTCGGCCTGCTTGATGTAGAGATTCTCCTTGATAGCAGCTTCGCCTATGATGGTAGCAATGGAGAGAATACCTTGTCCTCCCACACCGCAAAGAATAATATCAGTCTTCATATCTTTAGTTGAATTATGATTGTGAATGACTATACGACTTCATTGAAAGGTTATTGCTTCTTCTGTTTTAAGTGACGCTGCAACGTCTGCATACACTCACGACGCGGAATGATCACGCTCAGACCTTTGTATTCGATTTCCTCTTTCAGAATGCGCGTAATCTCGGGCATGTTCTTGGGAATAGGATTCACCACATGCAGATGCTCTTCCTCCACTCCAAGTGCACGGCAGATGGCTTCGAACTTATTAGTTCCAGCTGAATCCTGACCGCCTGTCATAGCCGTTGTCAGGTTGTCGCTGATGATGACAACGATATTTGAATGCTCATTGGCAGCATCGAGCAATCCCGTCATACCGCTATGGGTGAAGGTAGAATCGCCAATGATGGCCAGAGAAGGCCACTGTCCGGCATCGCTGGCACCCTTTGCCATAGTGATGCTGGCACCCATGTCCACACATGAGTGAATGGCTTTATAGGGAGGCAGGAATCCCAGGGTGTAGCATCCGATGTCGCCGAACACACGTGCATTGGGATACTCCTGCAGCACTTGGTTGAGGGCGGTATATACATCACGGTGTCCGCATCCCTGACAGAGTGCCGGTGGACGTGGAGCCACATCTTCACATGTCTTATAGGCATCGTCAGACGGAAGGCCAAGTGCCTTTTTCAAACAGTCGGGATTGAGTTCGCCTGTTCGAGGTAGCTCACCTGTCAATCGGCCTTTGATAACAGCATTGCCTGGCATCACGCCACGCACCTGATCTTCAATAAACGGTTGTCCTTCTTCAGCAATCAGCACAGCATCGCAGGCTTCTGTCATGCGTCGCACCAACTCTTTGGGCAAAGGATATTGCGATATCTTCAGCACGGGGTAAGGACAGTTTCCGTCAGGATAGCACTCCATGAGATAGTTGTAGGCAATACCACTGGCAATAACACCTAATTCATGACAGGGCGCATCCACATATTTATTATATGGGCTCTCTGCTGCTACTTGTTCCAGCATGGGTTGCTGAGCTGTCACGATGTCGTTTCGCTTACGTGCAAAGGCAGGAAGCAACACCCAGTTGCTGGCCTTCGAGTTGTAGTTCATTTCGTTTTGAGGCATTGGCTCGTCGGCAATCTCTACCACAGCACGTGAGTGAGCCATTCGGGTGGTAACGCGCATCAACACGGGCAACCCCACTTGTTCGGAGAACTCGAATGCCCGCTTCACCATGTCGTAGGCTTCCTGCTGATTGGAAGGTTCGAACGTGGGTACCATAGCAAACTTTCCATAGAAGCGCGAATCTTGCTCGTCTTGAGAAGAGTGCATCGAAGGGTCGTCGGCCACAAGGACTATGAGGCCTCCATTGGTACCAGTCATTCCGCTATTTACAAACGGATCGGCACACACGTTCAGTCCTACATGTTTCATACACACCAGTGCGCGTTTTCCCATATACGACATTCCGAGTGCAGCCTCCATAGCCGTCTTCTCGTTGGTCGACCATCGGCTATGGATTCCTCTCTCACGAGCTTGAGGTGAATCCTGGATGTACTCAGTGATTTCTGTTGATGGAGTGCCA